>JBMFUG010000011.1:43739-46854 GCA_049966695.1 Acidimicrobiales bacterium
ACGCAGCTGTGGTTGGGTGTAGAGCCAAGAGCGTGAGACGCCAGCTTCCTTGGCGAGAGTGTCAAAACCGACCCGGAGCCCCACGGTGCCCATGCGTTGCAGAGCAGCGGCGGCTCGCTGTTGGGCCTCCTGCGAGTGACGGCGGGCGGCAGCTATCACGTGGTGCGAGTTGTCAGCCCGCATCAGCCGGCCCGTCATCTTGAGAGGCTTCTTTTTCAAGGCTGGCAATGACCCGGTCGAGGTTGGTGAGGACCTGCCGGTTCATCTCGGCTGCACGTGCCTGGCCGCGACGCTCGGCGGCCAAGACGATCTTGCGCACCTCCTCACGGTGTTGGCGGTGCTCGGGCAGGAACTGCACTGTGGTTAGGAACATCGGGCACGCCAAGCAAGCATTGGCATGGGGACAAGCTTTCTGAACTGGCAAGCCGCAAAAGCCGTTCGGCAGGGCCTGGGTCGTCCAGTCGAGCCTCTTCCTCGCCCACGCCGCCTCGGCCAGCGGCCCGTCCTGGTCTATGGCCACCGTCTTGCCGGTGACGTCGACCTTGCGAGCAGCCTCCCAGTGCCGGCGGACGGTCGTGTCGTTCAGACGGGCGTAATGGCCCGTCATCTCCGCCGAGTCGTGGTCGAGGAGGCGACGCACGACCTCCTGGGGCACGTCACGGTTGATGAGCCTCGTGCCTAGGGTGTGGCGCCACTGGTGCGGTGTCAGGTGCACGGGGCGTCCCTGCTCATCGCGCACGCCGCAGCGTTGCAGCCACTGGTAGAGGGCCCCCCGGTAGGTCCCAGAAGCACTTGGGAACCGCCCGTCGGGGTTCTTTGTGGGCCGTGGGAACAGCCATGGCGAGGAGCCGGCCCGTTCCCTCTGTGCGACGACTTCGGCATGGACCTCTTGGTCGATGGGGACGAGCGCCTCGCGTTTCATCTTGTGGTTCACGTAGCGGAGGTAAGGGGCGCCTTCGGCGTCGGTGACGACGCAGTCCGACTTGAGGCGCAAGGCATCGGTCACCCTGAGCCCGCAGCGGACGAGGACCAATGTGACAAGGCGGAACGCCGGGTTGTCCCAGCGGTCTAGGTTGGCTGGCTGCTCGACCTGGGCCATCACGTGCTCGGCCAGCACCCGTGGCACCAGGGCCGTCCTTTTCGGGTGGTCGTCGGCGAATATGAGCGCGTTCGCGGGGAGCGTGCCGTCCCAGCGGTGCTGGCGGATCGCCTGGAGGAACGACTCGAGCTGGCCGATGTGGTCATTGTGGCGCTGGCGGCCAGCCCACTCTGAATGCAGGTCCGCCAAGTAGCGCTCCAGCAGAGGGCGGTCGACGTCGGCGAGGCTGGCCACGCCCACGCGTGCACAGAAGGCACCGAAACGCGTCAGCGAGCGCAGCCCCCGGCGTACGGTTCCCAGGTTCAGCTCCGCGGCAAGCCTCCAACGCAGCCATCGCTTGGTCAAGTCTCGCAACCATGGTTGGGGTATCTCCTTGAAGCTCAACTTCTCATTGCCCGGCCGGCCAAGCCGGCGCATCAGCCATACGTCGCGGCCGAACTCTGCCTCCCAGCCGGCGTCGCCGTTGGCCAGGTCATCGAGCTTGCGGTGGGCGTAAGCCAAAAAGCGGCCCACTGCCTGGTCTTTTGGCGTCCTTCTGTGAGCCTCGGCCCGCCACTTGTCCTCACCCATGTCCAACAGCGAGCTGGCCGTGCCTTCGGCCAGGAAGTTCACCACCCGCCGCACGACAGCTGGGCCGAGCTTGCTCGCGCGGTCGTCACGGCGGCACTGCAAGGCGTACTGCACTTCGAGCTTCAGCTGAAAAGTTAGCTTTCCGAGCTCGATGGTCTCTGCCGCGGTTGAGGACCTCGGAAGGTAGCTGCGGGCGAACTCCTCGATGTCGGGGCGCCCGTTGGCGCGCCACGTCCCAGCGTGGGCCCGGCAGAAAGGGGTTGCGCCGTGCGGCCATAGCTCGCAGTGCGCGATGAGGCAGCTGGCCCCTGGCCCGGGCTGCTTGACTGCTGGGGCACCGCTTAGCCAGGCCTCCAAGCTAGGCCGGCCAGCACGGTCCCAACGCTGGAAGTGGGCCGAGCACAAGCCGCTCCGGGCGACGCCGTAGCCGCACCCAGGGGCCCTGCAGCGAGCATTTGGCCGTTGCCGCGCCCATCGCTGGTCAGTCTTGGCAACAAACGCTTCCAACGGTGGCCGGCCGTCTTTCTTCCAACGCTCGAAGTGGGCCGAGCACAGCCCCCAGCTACGCGCCGAGCGCAAGCAGTTCGCGATAAGGCATTCACTTCCCCCAAAGACAGGGTCCGACGCTGGGAAGACGAGCGTGCCCGGCCTGAACTCCGTGCGCAGGACCTCGACGATCCGGTCCGTTAGGCCCAGTGGCTGATCGGAACTGCGTGCCGCGGCTGGGGCGCTCACAGTCGGACCGCTTTGCCAGTGAACCAACCGACCTTCTCCAGCGCCCGACGGGTGTCTTCGGGGCCCAGGTGCCCATAGACCTCGTCTGTCGTGGTCACCGATGCGTGGCCAAGAAGCCGGCTTACTACCTCGATGGGCGCCCCAGCCTGTAATAGCCGGGTGGCATAGGTGTGCCGGAACCAGTGAAGATCGAAATGCAGCTGGGCCCGCTGGCGCAGCCGGCGCACTAGGTCATAGACGGCCGGGTAGCTGAGCGGGCGGCCGCGCGGCTCAGCCCACAGGTTCACGAAGACGTAGTCGCTGTCCAAGTCGCCGTACTCGCCGTGCATGTAGTCTCCGTAAAGGCGGAAAAGCTCCCTGCTGGCCGGGATGGTACGCGGCCGCTGCGACTTCGACCGCGCCCCGTTGTCGTTGGCTCGCGCCACGACCTTGACTTCTCCTTCGGGGGCTGCCCAGTCTTCGTGGCGGAGCCCCAGGGCCTCGCCTATCCTCATGCCGGTGTCGTGCAGCACTGCGAAGAGCAACCGGTCACGCAGCCGCTGGCAGGCGTCGAGCACGGCCTGCACCTCGGCCGGGGCAAGCACTCTCGGCTGTTTGCGCACGGCCTTTAGGCGAACTTCGGAGCGCCGACGCGGCTCGCTCTTGCTGATGTGGTGCAGGAAAGGCCGCCACGCCGTCCCCCGGCGGCCCACTGGTTGCCACCTCGTCAAC
>JBMFUG010000012.1:0-45533 GCA_049966695.1 Acidimicrobiales bacterium
AGCCGGGCTCACTTGGAGCTGCTAAGCCCCGTTGTGGACGAGGCTCTGGCGAAGGCCGGGGTGCTGCCAGGTGACCTGGACGCCGTGGCAGCCACCATAGGCCCCGGTCTCATCGGGTCGTTGTTGGTAGGTGTGAGCGCAGCCAAGGGCTACGCGTGGGCGTGGGGGTTGCCATTTGTAGGGGTCAACCACATGGAGGGGCACCTCCACGCTGCCTTCTTGGAGGATCCCGAGCTGTCTTTGCCTACGGTGGTGCTCCTAGTGTCGGGCGGGCATACCATGCTCATTTCCATGCAAGGCAACGGCGGCAAGGTCAGGTACCACCTGCTCGGCCAGACGGTCGACGACGCCGCCGGTGAGGCCTTCGACAAGGTGGCTCGTTACCTCGGCCTCGGCTACCCCGGTGGGCCTGCGATCGAGCTGGCAGCGCAGGGGGGGCGCCCGGACGCCATTGCCTTCCCCCGCGGCCTGGCGGGTGCCGGTTATGATTTTTCCTTTAGCGGCCTCAAGACATCTGTCGTGCGTTACGTGCAAGCCCATCCTGAGGGAGCCGTTGCCGACGTGGCTGCGAGCTTTCAGGAAGCGGTTGTGGACGTGCTTGTGACCAAGACCAGGAAGGCAGCGCAAGAAGTGGGCGCTAAGGCCATTTGCATAGGGGGAGGGGTCGCCGCCAACACTTCGTTGCGCGAACGTGTAAGGCAGGTGTGCGCTGCCGACGGCCGGTCGGCGTTCATCCCCTCACGGGCCATGTGCACGGACAATGCAGCGATGATCGGTGCTACCGCCTGGTACAGGTTGCTGGCCGACGGCCCGACTCCCCTTGACGCCGTTGTCGACCCGAACCTTGAGCTGCCGCTTTCCTGACCCCATGGCGCTGTCCTTGCCCCGTCAGCTAGCGCGAACTCGCGGGTTTTCTTTAGGAGCCCCTCGCGATTTTGCTGTCTCGCCAAATGGCGAGAGGGTGGCTTTCCTGCGTTCGCCCGATGGCTACGACCCCAACATGTCCCTGTGGGTGTACGACGTGGCGGCTGGCGCCGAAGCTGAGGTGGCCAACCCTGTTGAGATCCTTGGGGCCGGTGCAGAAGAGGTGCCAGAGCAAGAGCGCGCCCGGCGGGAACGCAGCAGGGAACGGGCCGGGGGCATTGTGAGCTATGGCACCGACGAGGCGGTGGAGCACGCTGCGTTCGCTCTCGGGGGCAGGCTTTGGTGGGCCGACCTGAGCGTGCGCCGAGTTGTCGAGCTGGCTGCTCCTCGGGGAGCAGTGGGGCCGAGGCCCGACCCGAGCGGCCGGTTGGTCGCCTTTTTGGACGGGCAGGCTTTGTGCTTGGTCGGGACCGAGCCCGCTGAAGGGTGGAGAGCGCTGGCCGAGGAGCCAGGCGAGGTGTCATGGGGAGCAGCCGAGTTCATCGCAGCGGAAGAGATGGGCCGTCGTCAAGGGTTCTGGTGGGCGCCAGACGGCCGGTCGGTTCTGGCCGCTCGTGCGGACAGCTCTCGCGTGGGCACATGGTGGACCTACGACCCAGCGGAGCCCGGTCAGGTGCCAGCACAGCAGCGCTACCCGGTCGCTGGGGGGCCAGACGCGGACGTGTCGCTCTGGCACATAGAGGTAGGTGAGGGCGGGGTACGCCGAGAGGTCGTCTGGGACCGAGAAGGCTTCCCTTACCTGGTGGCCGTGCACTGGAGCCGCTTCGGCCCGCCGATCGCCTTGGTCGAACAACGCGACCACAAACGAGCTGTGGTGCTCGCTATCGACACCGCCACCGGTGCGACCAACATCGTGAGCGAGAGCTCCGACCCCTGCTGGGTGGAGCGGGTGCCGGGCCTGCCGGCCTGGCTGCAAGACGGGCGTTTAGTGCGGGCGGTGGACGACCACGAGACGCGTCGCTTGGAGGTGGGGGGCGTCTTGGTCACACCTGCGGGGCTGCAGGTGCGGGAGGTGACGGCTGCCGGGCGCTCCGTCGTGTTCACTGCTTCGGGCCTCGGCCAGCCGGAGGTGGTCGAGGCGTGGCGTTGGTCTGAGGCAGACGGGCTTACCCAGTTGACGCGCAACGGAGGAGCGTCTGGCGCCTGGGGCGACGGCCCGGTCATGGTCCTGAGCGAACGGTCGATGGACTGGCACGGGGCGCGCTGCTCGGTTTTTGTGGACGGCGTCCGGCACAAGCACCTTGTGACCAAGGCCAAGGTCCCAGACGTTGACCCCGGTGCCCATTTCCTCCAAGTCGGCGACCGCCGCCTGAGCGTAGGGGTCGTGCTCCCGAGGGGGCACCGGGCAGGGAAGCTACCTGTCATCATGTCCCCGTACGGCGGCCCTGGGCACCAGCTGGTGGTGAAAGCGCGCTCGACCTGGTTGGAGGCGCAATGGTTTGCCGACCAGGGCTTTGCCGTTGTGGTGGCAGACGGCAGAGGGGCCCCAGGGCGTGGGCCTGCCTGGGAGCGTGAGGTGTACCGGGACCTAGCCGGGCCGGCGCTGGAAGACCAGGTCGAGGCTCTGAGGTGCGCGGCTATGGAGTTCCCGCAGCTGGACACCGAACGGGTCGGCATCAAGGGGTGGTCGTTCGGCGGCTACCTGGCCGCCCTGGCCGTGCTGGCTCGGCCGGACGTTTTCCACGCCGCTTTTGCCGGCGCACCGGTCACCGACTGGCGCCTGTACGACACGTACTATACGGAGCGTTACCTGGGGCACCCAGCGACGGAGCCCGAAGCCTATGAGCGCACCTCGCTCATCCCGCTAGCACCGGGGCTGTCGCGGCCGCTAGTGCTGGCGCACGGCTTGGCCGACGACAACGTGTACGTCGCGCACACGCTGCGGTTGTCAGCCGCTCTCGTGGCCGCAGGGAGGCCTCACACGGTGCTGCCGCTACCTGGCATAACCCATATGGCTACACGTGAAGACATCGCGGAGAACCTGTTGGTACTAGAAGCGGAGTTCTTCCAGCGGGCCCTCGGAGCGGCTTGACCAAGCGGCTGGCCCGTGGCTGAGCAGGCGCACGGGCCAACACTGCTTGTACTAACGCCCAGGAGCGGCTATCTTTAGCAGTCGTCCGGTGAGAGTGCTAACCGGGCGTGCTGTTGACTATAGTGACTATAGGGAAAGCTTGTACAGTCCCAATGGAGGCCACACCAATGATTTTGCAGCCACTCGATGACCGGATCGTTGTACGCCCCAACGAGGCAGAGGAGAGGACCGCAACGGGCCTCGTGATCCCTGACACAGCCAAGGAGAAGCCCCAGCAGGGCGAGGTGCTGGCAGTCGGGCCTGGGCGCCGGGCCGAGAGCACGGGCGAGCTTGTCCCGATGGACATCGAGGTCGGCGATACCGTGCTTTACTCGAAGTACGGGGGTACCGAAGTGACCGTTGACGGGGAGGACCTTTTGGTCTTGAACAGCCGTGACGTCCTGGCCAAGGTGAAGAAGTAATGCCTAAGCAGCTCAACTTCGACGAACAGGCAAGGCGAGGCCTCGAGGCCGGGGTCAACAAGCTAGCCGATGCTGTCAAGGTCACCCTTGGGCCCAAAGGCCGCAACGTCGTGATCTCCAAACGGTGGGGAGCACCCACGATAACCAATGACGGGGTCACCATTGCCAAAGAGGTGGAGCTCGAGGACCACTTCGAGAACATGGGTGCTCAGCTGGTGAAGGAGGTCGCCACCAAGACGAACGACGTTGCGGGCGACGGCACGACAACAGCGACCGTCCTAGCCCAGGCCCTTGTGCGCGAGGGCCTGCGCAACGTCGCCGCCGGGGCCAACCCACTGGCGTTGAAGCGAGGCATCGAGCAAGCCGTGGCCGCGGCTGTGCAGTCGATCCGCGACATGGCAAAAGAAGTCGACGACAAAGCTGAGATAACCCAAGTGGCGTCGATCTCGGCAGCGGACGCCTCTATAGGCCAAGTCATCGCCGACGCGATCGACAAAGTGGGCAACGACGGTGTCGTGACGGTCGAGGAGTCAAACACCTTCGGTCTTGAACTTGAGTTCACCGAGGGTATGCAGTTCGACAAGGGTTACATTTCGCCTTATTTCATCACTGACCAGGACCGCCAAGAGGCTGTCCTGGAGGACCCCTACATCCTGGTCGCGAACCAAAAGATCAGTTCGGCCCACGACCTGATATCGGTCCTCGAGAAGGTGAAACAGGCCGGCAAGCCTCTGCTCGTGATAGCAGAAGATGTCGACGGGGAAGCGTTGGCCACCCTTGTTGTCAACAAGATCCGCGGCACTTTCAACAGCGTTGCCGTAAAGGCGCCAGGCTTCGGTGAGCGGCGCAAGGCGATGTTGGCAGATATAGCCGTACTGACCGACGGGCAGGTCGTCTCCGAAGAGCTCGGCCTCAAGCTGGAAAATGTCGGCCTGGACCTGCTGGGACGTGCCCGCAAGGTGGTTGTGGACAAAGATTCGACCACCATCGTCGAGGGTGCCGGCTCTGAAGCTGACGTGAAGGCACGCATAGCCCAGATCAAAAGGGAGATCGAGGAGACCGAGTCCGATTGGGACCGCGAGAAGCTCCAGGAGCGGCTGGCGAAGCTCTCCGGCGGAGTAGCCGTTATCAGGGTTGGCGCAGCCACCGAGGTCGAGCTGAAGGAGAAAAAGCACCGTATTGAGGACGCTGTGTCGGCGACCAAGGCGGCGATCGAAGAGGGGATCGTCCCTGGGGGCGGCTTGGCGCTCTTGCGCAGCCGTGAGGCCGTTGACAAGGTGGCTAAGTCGCTCGTCGGCGACGAAGCAACCGGAGCAGCGATTGTGAGCAAAGCCCTGGAGGAGCCGATGCACTGGATCGCGGCCAACGCCGGCCTAGAGGGCCCCGTTATCGTAGAAAAGGCTCTGCATGAACAGGGCAACGTCGGGTTCAACGCCTTGAGCGGGGAGTTCGTCGACCTTGTGAAGGCGGGCGTGATAGACCCGGCCAAGGTCACGCGCTCGGCTTTGCAAAACGCTGCTTCTGTTGCGGCGCTCTTGCTTACCACCGAGGCGACAGTGGCCGACAAGCCGGAGGAGAACAAGGCCCCGGTGGCTGCTGGTGCGGGCGGTCCCGGCATGGGGATGATGTAGCCAGGCCGTCGACCAGCCGGTCAGTGGAGGCGGGCCCTGCGCCACGGGGCCCGCCCTGCGTTTTCGAACTGGGGCGCGGCAACCATGAACCGGCAACTCGCCTAAGTTGTTAAATTGCCGTGAGCCAAATCCCCCCTAAGCACCTTCGCCAGCCTTCCGCACCCGGCGGGCCCGTGCCCGCCGAGCCTACAAAGCCTCTTAGGGTGCGTAGCGGGGACGGCCGTTGGGCGAGGCGCACCCTCGTGATAGCCAATGCCGTCGTCGTCGTCTGCCTTTTGCTCATGGCCTCGGCCTATGGTTACGTGCGCTACCGCATTGACTCGATCCGCACTGCGAAGGGCCCCGACCTAACACCTACATCAGTACCGAGCAGTGGCCCCCAGGCCGGCTCTGGGGGGTTGGAGCCAGAGAACATCTTGCTCATAGGAAACGAAACTCGTCTCGGGCTCACTCCCAAGCAGCAGCAGCAGTTCGGCTCTTCGCTCGTCTATTCGGGGACACTGGCGGACATCATGATGGTCCTCCACCTGGACCCCGCCCGTCGTACGGCTTCTATCCTGTCGATCCCACGGGACCTCTTCGCTCCCATGCCCGCGGGCAGCCCCGTGGGTGCCTACCAGAAGATGGACGCTGCGTTGAACGACGGGGCTAACGGGCCTGACAACCTGGTCAAAGCCATCCAGGACGACCTGGGCATCCCCATTAACCACTTCATTGAGCTCAACTTCAACGGCTTCATCAACAGCGTGAACGCCCTGGGTGGGATAAATGTCTACTTTCCTGACCCTGTGTTCGACGCAGAGTCGTTGCTGTACATACCCACCCCCGGTTGCCACCACTTGAACGGTGCGATGGCATTGGCCCTGGTGCGCGCACGGCACCTGCAGTACGAGCCAAAGGGTGTCCACGAGCCTATCGCCGACTGGCCCTACGACCCCGAGTCAGACCTGGCCCGTATAGTCCGTACGCACACTTTCATGAAGATCGTTGCCGACACGGCAAAGTCGGAAGGCCTCACCAACCCCCTGCGGGCGAACGCCTTCATAGGTGCGGTTATAAGCCAGATGACCGTAGACCCTGGCCTGAAGAGCCAGTTGCTGCCCCTCGTGCTGCACTACAGGCACTTGGACCCGGCCAACATCCCCGAGACCACGTTCCCTGTCGTGGTGCTCAGCACTTTTTCCTACAGCTATGACGGCATAGACATGGGCAACGTCGAGTTCCCTGTCCAGCCCGAAGACAACAAGGTGATCGAGGCCTGGGACCACCATGCACTGGCTACCCCGGTGCCCCCTAAGGCGGTGCAGGTCGTGAGCATCACCGGCAGCTATACCGCCGCGGTTGCCGCTGGGCAGCAGTTGGCCCAGGCGGGACTGCACGTGGTGAGCGAGAGCGCCGGCGCCGTGCCGGCTAGCGAATCTGTCACCTTAGTGGGTTACCACCCAGGTCAGCGGGCCATGGCGTTGTACGTCATGGGCCACCTCGCAGGTGCGGTGATGATGCAGCTCGACCCTTCCTTGCCCGCAGGCACGGTCCAGGTCGAGCTCGGCTCGACGGTGGCCGTTACGGGGACGAGGCACCAGCCGGCGCCGGCCACCTCCAGCACCTCGACCACAACGTCCAGCACGTCGAGCACGGCCAGCACCTCGACCACTACCACCGTCCCGACCCCAGGGGGAGCCGCCCCAAGTTCGGCGGCTGACTTGCAACAGCCTTGGGACCCGCGGGCTTGTTAGGCGACGTAGCTTCGCTTACCGGGTAGCTTGGAAGAAATGGACCGGCCTGCACCTGACCCCGCCAAGCTCTTGGCTATGTGGATGGAGTGGGAGAGAGGCGATGAGAGTCCTGGCCGTGTCATGGCCAACTTGAAAACCGGGGGCCTTCGCCAGCTGCTCGAGGAGCTATCGGCAAGTGGCGGTGGGGGGCCGTCAGGAGGCCAGTCGGAGTCGGCTTCCTCTTGGACGCCTTTGGTCTGAGGCCCTTGCCCAAAGTACCCGGTAGCGGCGCGGCGGCTGTACCGCGCCCAGCACGTGTGCTTGCGGGGGCTCCCGCCCCCTGGTCAGCCTTGCCAAGGGCGAGGCGCTCGGGCATCACTTTGGCAGACGTCCGGCGGGCTTTTGTCTCTGGGCCCTCAGGCCGGGCAGAAAGATATGCCGCGCGTGCTGAGCTGCCTGCGTCGAGAAGCTCACGTCCTGCAGCCGTGCTCTGCTTGCTGTTCGAGCAGGCAGGCGAGGTTTACGTGGTACTGACCCGCCGCTCCAGCCAGCTCCCTGAGCACGGTGGGCAGGTGGCCTTCCCCGGTGGCCGCCTGCTACTTGGAGAGGCGCCTTTGGAGGGGGCGCTCAGGGAGGCCGAGGAGGAGATCGGCATCGACCGGGCGTCGGTGGAGGTCATCGGCGAACTGACGCCGCTCAGGGCGTTGGGGCAGAGCGCGCTCGTCAGCTGTTTCGTGGCCTGTACCACCTCACCCGGTCCCGACGGCCCGCACTTTGTCGTAGATGTTCGCGAGGTGGACAGGGTGTTCTGGGTGCCTCTCGCCGAACTGGCGGCCGATAACGTCTACCACGAAGAGCTTTGGCCCTCCGGTCCTGGATATGGGCAAGCCGGCGGTGCTGCGGGGCAAGCCGGCGGTGCTGCGGGGCAAGGGGGCACCTGGAGGGCAGTCCCGTTTTTTTACGTGGCTGGCGAGGTCGTCTGGGGGGCAACGGGCAGGTTGCTTGAGGAGCTACTAGAGGTCGTGCTTCTTGCCGGTAAGGGGCCGCCGGGGCCAGCCGGTGAACGTGAGCCGCCAATGACGCGGCCGGGGTACACTGAAAGGGCATGATCTGCCCCCGTTGCGGTGTCATTAATTCGCCCGAGCGCGACAAGTGCGTGAGGTGCTCCGGCTCCTTGGCCGCGCCTCCTGGCCGTGAGAGCCAGCCCGTGCCGCCCTTGGTCCCGCTGACCAGGCGGGCTGAGCTGGCCCAGGGCAACGGGGCGCGCCGGTCGCGTGCTCCAGCCCAGGGTGCAGCGGGGCGTGAGATGGCCAGCGATGAGCTCTACGTTTTGGCATCGGAGCGCAGCGGGCAGCCTGAGCCGCCTACGCGTCTGGCGGCTGAGCCGCACGTAGACGACAACGAACAGCTGGCTGCAAGGGTGGTCATAGGTCTTTCACGCGTCTGAAAATGTTTTTGCCGTGGCCCAAGGGGCTGAGCCGGCTCGTGCCCAGGGCCGGAGGGCGCCCGAGGACCTAGACTCAAGGGCTCAGCACTTGTGATATCGGGCCGCACGACAGGGAGGCGAGCACGTGGAGATCGAGATCGGCAGGGGCAAGTCTGGTCGGCGAGCTTACGGCTTCGACGACATCGCCATAATCCCAAGCCGCCGCACTAGAGACCCTGAAGACGTGGACATTTCTTGGGAGATCGACGCCTTCCGCTTTGAGCTTCCCCTGATGGGGGCGGCCATGGACGGTGTGGTGAGCCCGGCTACGGCAATAGAGATCGGCCGCCTTGGCGGGGTGGGCGTCCTCAACCTCGAGGGCCTTTGGACGCGCTACGAGGACCCTGAGCCCTACCTTGACGAGATATCTCACCTAGCGCCAGACAAGGCCACCGCCCGGATGCAGCAGATCTATGCGGAGCCGGTCAAAGCTGAGCTCATATCTGAACGTATCCGGGAGATAAAGGCTGCAGGCGTGGTGACTTGTGCCTCGCTCACGCCGCAGCGCACGGCTCAGTACGCGAAGCTCCTCCTCGAGGCAGAGCTTGACCTGTTCGTCATCCAGGGGACGGTGGTTTCGGCCGAGCACGTTTCCAAGACGGTCGAGCCGCTCAACCTGAAGCGCTTTATCAGGGAGTTCGAGATCCCGGTGATCGTGGGCGGTTGTGCCTCGTACCAAGCCGCTCTCCACCTCATGCGCACTGGAGCGGTCGGGGTGCTGGTAGGCGTGGGACCGGGTCACGCCTGCACCACCAGGGGCGTGCTCGGCATCGGCGTGCCGCAAGCAACCGCGATCGCCGACGCTCGGGCGGCGCGTGCCCAGCACCTAGACGAAACGGGGGTCTATGTGCACGTCATCGCGGACGGCGGGATGGCTACAGGCGGAGACGTGGCTAAGGCCATAGTTTGCGGTGCTGATGCTGTCATGCTTGGGTCACCTTTGGCTGCGGCCAGCGAAGCGCCCGGGCGCGGGTACCACTGGGGGATGGCCACTTTCCACCCGACCTTGCCCCGCGGGACCAGGGTGAAGACCGACGTGCGTGGCACTCTCCGGGAGATCCTGGTGGGCCCGGCTCATGAGAACGACGGTCGCCTTAACCTGTTCGGTGCTCTGCGGACCTCTATGGCGACGTGTGGCTACGAGACATTGAAAGAGTTCCAAAAAGCTGAGGTCATGGTGGCCCCGGCGCTCCAGACGGAGGGCAAGGCCCTCCAGCGGTCCCAGGGCGTCGGTATGGGGGCTTAGTGAGGCTACCGGCTCGCCACGACCGGTGCTCTTGGGAGGTGCTAGATCACCGCCGGTACCGCTGACCTATTGGGAGGCCTAAACCCAGCTCAGGTCCAAGCCGTTACCCACCCAGGTGGGCCGTTGCTCGTGGTGGCTGGTGCAGGTTCTGGCAAGACCAGGGTGCTCGCTCACCGCGTCGCTTGGCTTGTGCGCGAACGAGGCCTGTCGCCACTTGAGATCCTCGCCATAACTTTCACCAACAAGGCAGCCGACGAAATGCGCCAACGCGTGTCCGGCCTGGTTGGCCAAGTTGGCGAGCGCATGTGGGTCTCCACCTTTCATTCGGCTTGCGTGCGGATCCTGCGCCGTGAGGCGCACCAGATAGGCTACGAGCGCTCCTTTTCGATTTATGACCAAGCAGACGCTGTGCGCTTGACCGGTTACGTCCTGCGCGACTTGGACCTGGACCCTAAGAAGTACCCGCCACGGTCGGTCCACGGCATGATCTCTGCAGCGAAGAACCAACTGCTCGACCCCGCCATGTACGCGGAGCAGGCGCGGCGCAGCTCGTTGTTCGAGCGCAAGGTCGCAGAGATATATGACGTTTACCAGCGGAGGCTTGTGGCGGCCAACGCGATGGACTTTGACGACTTGCTCGTTTGCACGGTTCGTTTGTTCCGCCAGCACCCAGACGTCCTGGAGGCCTATCGTCACCGTTTCTTGCATGTGCTGGTGGACGAGTACCAAGACACCAACCTCGCCCAGAACGAGCTAGTGGTCTTGCTGGCCGCAGGCCACCGTCAGGTGAGCGTCGTGGGCGACTCCGACCAGTCGATCTACGGCTGGCGGGGGGCCGACATCCGTAACATCTTGGAGTTTGAGCGGGCTTTTCCTGAGGTGACCGTGGTGGTCCTAGAGCAGAACTACCGGTCCACCCAGACTATCCTCGACGCTGCTAATGCGGTTATTGCGAACAATATGCTGCGAAAGGCAAAAGACCTGTGGACGTCCCGGGCCGGAGGCGACCAGCTCGTGCACTACCAAGCTGATGACGAGCACGACGAAGGCGAGTTCATAGCGAGCGAGATTTCTCGCCTGCACCGCTCTGGCGGTTACCGCTGGGGCGATTTCGCGGTCTTCTACCGCGCGAACGCGCAAAGCCGTGCCATCGAGGAGAAGCTTGTCAGCCAGGGTGTCCCCTACAGGGTGATCGGCGGTGCACGCTTTTATGAGCGGCGCGAAGTGAAAGACATGCTCGCGTACCTCCATGTCATTGCCAACCCTGAAGACGAAGTTTCGCTAAAACGGGCGCTCAATGTGCCTCACCGGGGTGTTGGGGAGACCAGCGTGAGGCGTCTTGGGGCGTGGGCGGCCGAAAGGGGTGCCCCATTTGGGGAAGCCTTGTCCCATGCTAAAGAGGCCGGCGTGACAGGCAAGGCCCTGGCTGGCGTAAATGCCTTCGTCTGTTTGTTGGCGGAGCTGCGGGAGCTAGTGCAGCCCTCCCAAGAGGGTGGGCCAGCGGGGCCGGCCACCGTGCTGCAAGCGGTTATCGACCGCACTGGCTACCTCGACGCACTGCGGTCGGAGGGCGGCAGCCGTGTCGAGGTCGAGGGCCGGGTCGAGAACGTCGAAGAGCTCTTGGGGGCGGCACTGGAGGCTGACAGCCTTGACGAGTTCCTGGCTGATGTGAGCCTTGTGGCTGATGCTGACGAGGTGGAGCCAGATGCTTCGAGCGTCACGCTTATGACCCTGCACACGGCCAAGGGGCTGGAGTACCCGGTGGTTTTCTTGGCGGGCATGGAGGAAGGTGTGTTCCCGCACGCACGCTCGCTCGGCACGCCTCGCGAGCTAGAAGAGGAGCGGCGTCTGTGCTACGTGGGCGTGACCAGGGCCAAGGAGAAGCTGTACCTGTTGAACGCCTGGAGCCGGAGCCTCTGGGGGCAGCCCCAGTACAACGCTCCCAGCCGTTTCCTGGACGAGATCCCCGAGCACCTGGTGCGCGAGGTCGGTCCGGACGGCCGCCAGCACGCGGGCCGTGGCGCTGGCGGTGGCCGTTCTAGGGGTAGCAGCGCGGACCGCTCCGGCAGCGGTGGTGGGGCTTGGCTGGGCGACCTTAGCCGCATGGCCCTAGCGCGCGAACGTATGGTCGAGGCGGCTCTTCGCAAAGGCCGCAGCGGCCAGCCGGTACGCGGGACAGGGGCCGAGGCCCTGGGGCTGCGCGTAGGCGAGGCGGTAGTGCACGCCAAGTACGGTGAAGGCATCGTGCTCGATGTGGGCGGGGAAGGTGCAGACGCCGAAGCGACTGTACGCTTCCCGGGAGCAGGCGAGAAGCGCTTCAGCCTGCACCTGGCCCCGCTGAAGCGGGCTTAGGGGCGCCGTAGACACGGCCTAGGTTGGCAACTGGGCCTTCCTGGGGCGGAGCCGACGGCAGCAATTTACCGAGGAGCGGGAGCTTGTAAGTACCTGTGGAACCAAGCCGCGGCTAGTTCCGCTACCCGGGCAAGAGCCCCGGGCTCCTCGAACAGGTGGCTGGCCCCGGGCACCACTACCAGGTCATGCTCGCAGGTCATTTGGCTGGCGGCCTGACGGTTGAGCGCCAGTACCGTTTTGTCGAGGCTGCCAACGATTAGCAGGGTGGGTGCCCTGAGCGCTCTTAGCGGCTCATGTGCGCCGATAGCTAGGTCCGGCCGGCCACCCCGGGACACGATCGCCGAGATCTTCTCGCCTTGGCGGGCGGCAGCTACGATCGCAGCGGCAGTACCGGTGCTGGCCCCGAAATAGCCGAGCGGCAGCCCGTGGGCTGCCGGCCCTGTGAGCCAGGCTGTCGCGCTGATGAGCCTGGTGGCCAGTAGTTCGACATCGAAACGCAGCTGGCCTGTCCGTTGGTCCGCGGCTTCTTCCTCGTTTGTCAAGAGGTCGAGCAGCAAAGTGGCGAAGCCTTCCCGACGAAGGCGTTCCGCCACGGCTCTGTTGCGGGGGCTGAAGCGGCTGCTGCCCGCCCCGTGGGCAAAGACGACCACCGCGTCGGCTCCTTCGACGGCACAGAAATCGCCCTGCAAGTAGGTCCCCCTGTAGGGGATCCGGACTGCCTCGGGGCTCACGTCCCTTAGCTTGGCAGCTGCGCGACCGGCCGTGGGTACGACCGCTACGACCTGCTAAGTCAGACGTAGGAGCTTCGGGCCCCGTAGTATCGCTGGACGATGGACAAGCGCCGGGTGGTCGTAACGGGCCTGGGGGCGGTCACGCCCGTCGGCTTGGACGTCGAGCAGACATGGCAGAGCCTCCTCGCTGGACGGAGCGGGGCTGGGGTGATCACCGCGTTCGATGCCACCGGGCTACCGGTGCGTATCGCAGCCGAGGTCAGCGGCTTCGACCCGGTTGCCAATTTCGGGCGCCGACGGGCGCGTCACCTTGACCGCGTGGTCCAGCTGGCACTGGTTGCCACCAAGGAGGCGGTCGAGGCCTCCAAGCTCGACGTGGCCGCCTTGGCTGAGCGCATAGGCGTTGTTTATGCCTCTGGCATCGGCGGGATAAGCACGCTCGAGGAAGGCGTCCGAACTTTGGTCCAAAGGGGCCCAGAGTGGGTGAACCCGTACGTGGTACCGATGACGATCGTCAACATGGCTGCTGGCGAAATAGCCAAGGAGTGGCAACTGCTCGGCTACAACAGCTGCACCGCAACCGCTTGCTCGGCGTCTGCCCACGCGATCGGTACCGCGTTCGACGCGATCAGGTTAGGGCGGGCCGAAGCCATGGTATGCGGCGGGAGCGAGGCCGCTATAACGCCCGTCGGTGTTGCTGGCTTCGCCGCCATGAAGGCGCTTTCGACCCGCAACGACGAGCCTGAACGTGCTTCGAGGCCGTTCGACGCCGAGCGCGACGGCTTTGTCCTGGGAGAAGCTGCAGCCACGTTGGTGCTGGAGGAGCGGGAGTTCGCGCTCCGGCGCGGGGCGCCGGTCTTGGCCGAGCTGGTCGGCTACGGAGCTACCGCCGACGGCTATCACCTGACGCAACCCCATCCGAGGGGGGATGGGGTAGTGCGCGCCATGCAGGCGGCTCTGGCAGACGCTGGTCTCTCACCGGCTGACATCGACTACGTCAACGCTCATGGCACTTCGACTTTGTCCAATGACAGGGTTGAGACGCTGGCCCTAAAGCGGGTGTTCGGCGCTCGCATGCCGCTCGTCTCGTCCACCAAGTCGATGACGGGCCACACACTGGGCGCTGCCGGTGCCCTGGAGTCTGTTGTGTGCGTCCTCGCTGTGCAGGGCGCCGTTGTGCCTCCCACTATCAACCTGGACAACCGAGATCCGGAGTGCGACCTGGACTACGTGGCCAATACTGCGCGCGCCGCCCGAGTGCGTTACGCCATGAACAACAGCTTGGGGTTCGGTGGGCACAACACTTCGCTTGTTTTCGCAGAGGCGGGCGAGCCGGCCCATCAGCCAATAGGGCGGGCAAGCCAAGACGTCGGGTAAAAGGGCGGGCAAGCCGGCCCAGTTGTTTCAGCCGTTGCCGTAGAAGAGCCGCTCTACGACCCTTCTGGCTCTCCGGGTGAGGCGGCGGTAGTGGTCGCGCAGCTGTGGTGCGGTGGTCCCCATGCTGCGCGCTAGGACAGTTAGCTGGTGGCCTGCGGTTGGCAAGGAGCTGCCTGGCCTGGAGCGGACCAGGTAAAGCCGGTTGCGTGCCGCCTCGCAGAACCTGTACGCCTCAGCCAAAGCTTGGGCGTCATGTTGTGAGACGTGACCGGCCGACACCAAGGCGGCTAGGGCATCAAGGGTGCCTTCAGCGCTCACTCGGTGCTGTAGTTGCAACAATTGCACGGTCCATTCGACATCGGAGAGCGAGCCTGGCCCCAGCTTTAGGTGAAAGGTGGGATCCTCTCCGGCCGGGACGCGCTCGCGCTCCATGCGCGCTTTGATCATGCGGACTTGGCGCAGCTCGTCCGCGGACAATGGGGCCTCCCACAAAAAGGCGCGAGCCAAGTCGCCGTAGCGTTCGCCCACGACAGGATCCCCGGCCACGAACCGCCCCCTGAGAAGCGCTTGGCGCTCCCAGACTTCCGCCCAGTTCCGGTAATAGGCTTCGAACGCTCGGAGGCTGCGTGCTAAGGCCCCTTTGCTCCCCTCTGGGCGTAAGCGCATGTCCAGTTCGTAAAGCCGGTGAGCAGGTGTCTTGCCGTTCATTAGCTCGAGCAGCTTTTCGGCCGTTGCTTCTGCGAGCTCTGGGGCCACTTGGTGGTCGTCGAACACGAAGATCACGTCGAGGTCGCTCCCATAAGACAGCTCGGCGCCGCCGAAACGCCCCATAGCTATAACAGCCGTGCCGGGGAGCGAGAGCGCGCCTGCAGCACCGGGGAGCGAGAGCGCGCCTGCAGCTTCTCCAGTGGTGGAGGAGCTGGCGGAGGCAGATGTGCCCACTGCCCTTAGGGCCACTGAAAGGACCGATTCGGCTAGGACGGTCAGGCAACGCTCAGTTTCGGCGAGATCGGCCAGCCCAAGCACGTCGCGCGCCTCGATGTTCAAGAGCTCGCCTTGTTGGAAGTGGGAAAGCCCCTGCCAAAGTTCATCGGGGGACCGCCACAGAGTGCTTTGGAGGGCGCGTGCCTCGAGCTCTGCTCGCGACGGGGACCGTGGCGGGCCCGATTGCAACAGGCCGAGCTGGTCAGGGTGGCGCTCATAGCCAACTGTGAACGCCGGGCCGGTGCCGAGCAGTAAGCAAAGCCGGCGGGCCGCTTCGGGTGACTCCCTGAACAGGGCAGTGAGCCTGGCCCTGCGGTGCTGCCCTGTTGCCAGGCGTCGCAGGCCGAGCAGCCCGAGGTCGGGGTCGGGTGCCTCCGATAGCCAATCGAGCAGCAGGGGCACCATGGCCTGCATGAGACGCGACGTGCGTGAAAAACCCTGGGTCAGCTCAATGACCGCATCCTTGGTGCGCCGGGCGTCGGAGAAGCCAAAAGCCTTTAGCCGTTCTGAGACAAAGCTCGGCCCCGAGCTTGTGCTGTTGGCTGTTTTCGTCCGGTCGGCCGTAAAGGCTTCGAGGAGGGGCCGGAAAAAAAGACGCTGGTGGATGGAGCGGGCTAGGGCTTGGTGGCGGGCCAAGTCGGCCTCGAAACTTGCGAGCGCAGTACCCCCGGCCCCGTCCACATAGCCGAGCACGCGGGCCAAGTGGGAACGCCTGTCGGGGTCGTCGGGCAAGGCATGGACCGGACGGTCTTCGAAAAGCTGCAAACGGTGCTCCACGGTCCGCAGGTACCGGTAAGCTTCGGCCAGGGCGGAAGCGTCAGGTTGTGCGACGTAACCTCCGGCGGCCAGTGCCCCCAGCGCGGGCAACGTTGCCCGGGCTCTCAGGGCCTCGTCGTGACGGCCGTGGACCAGTTGGAGCAGCTGCACTGCGAACTCGATGTCACGTATGCCCCCGGGGCCTAGCTTTATCTCCCGTCTCGGCGCAGCTCTCCTGGCTAGCAGCTCTTCCGCACGAGCTTTCATGGCCCGAAGGGAGCGCAGGTCATCGGCGCTTAGCGGTCGTCCCCACAGGCGTTGTGCGGCTGCGGCTTCAAATGCCTTGCCCAGCTCGATGTCCCCAGCCGCTGCCCGAGCTTTCAGGAGGGCCTGGAACTCCCATGTCTCGGCCCAGCGGTCCCAGTAGGCTTCGTAAGAGGCGAGGGTCCGGGCCAACGGCCCGGCGCGACCTTCCGGTCGCAGTGCCACGTCGACTCGCCAAGCTTGGCGGACCTGGTCGAGGAACGCCAGGGCATCTGCCGAGCCAACTAGCACGATGTCGATGTCGCTGCCGTAGTTGAGCTCCCGGGCCCCCAACTTGCCCATGGCAACGATCGCTAGTTTGGAGGCGACGCCGGTTTCGACAGCCGCAGCCTGGAGGATCCCGTCTGCTAAGTCGGCCAGGGCCGCTCCGACCTCTTCTAAGGCCGTTCGCGCGCTCAAGTCCGCGGCGGCAATGCGGAGCAGCTCCAGCTTCTTCCAACGCTCTAGCGGCAGCAGTGGCCCGACTGGCCGGTCGAGAGCTTCAAGGACGTCGAGCGCCATGGGGTCGGTAGCGCATATGCGCGACAGGAACGGGCTGGCAGCCATTGCGCGCACGGTCACTGAGAGAAGTTGAGCGGAGGCGACCAGACGCTCGGTGGCCCCTGGCGAGGCTTCCTCAAGACGCGCCAAGCCCAGTTCAGCGCGCCGCGGGTCTGCACAACGAGCAAGCTCCGCCGCGATCTGCTTACTCAGGGTTGGCACTGGCGTACTCTCCTTGGTTGTGACCTGGTTGCGTGTAGCCCTTTGCCAGATAAACCCGTTGGTCGGCGACTTGGAGGGCAACGTCGAGCGCGTGGTAAGCGCTGCGGCACAAGCGGAAGAGGCAGAGGCCGACCTGGCAGTGTTCCCTGAGCTGGCCATCTGCGGTTACCCTCCCGAGGACCTGCTGTTGAAGCCGGGTTTTGTGGCCGACAACAAGGCTGGGCTGGCAAAAGTTGCACGCTCCACAAGGCGTTGCGCCGTTGTCGTGGGCTTTGTCGACGAGCGCCTCGACCTGTACAACGCCGCGGCACTTTGCCAGGGCGGCGAGGTGAAGGGCATCTACCACAAGGCCAACCTGCCCAACTATTCGGTGTTCGACGAGCAGAGGTACTTTGCGCCCGGTGGCGGCGCAGAGGCCCTGTACCTGGTAGGCGGGGTGAGGGTGGGGCTGTCTGTCTGCGAGGACGCCTGGGACCCTTCTGGCCCGGTCAGTGCACAGGCTGCCGGGGGTGCCGAGCTGGTGGTCAACATCAACGCCTCGCCTTATTATGCCGGCCGGCCGGCTGAGCGTGCCCGCATGCTCGCGACGCGAGCGGCGGACGCCTCGTCGGTCCTCTTCTACGTGAACATGGTAGGGGGCCAAGACGAGCTGGTGTTCGACGGGGCGTCAATGGCCTTCGACGCGGAAGGCAATTTGGTGGCGTCCCTGCGCCCCTTTGAGGAACAGGTCGCCATTTTCGACGTCGAAGTGCGGCCTCGCTACCGTAAACGCCTCTTGGACCCACGCGGGCGGCACCGGGCACCGGACCTGCCCGAGGTGGTCGTGACAACTAGTCCCCGCCGGGCGGCGCCGGAGGTCTTGACGGCGCCTCGTGCGGCTGGCGCTCCTCGCCAATTGGGCGCCGAGGCCCGCCTTGTGCCTCCCAAGGCAGCTCCCGTTGGGCCCGAGGAGGAGATTTACCGGGCGCTCACCTTGGGCACCGCGGACTACGTCCGCAAGAACGGCTTCAAAGAAGTAGTGATCGGCTTGTCGGGGGGTGTCGACTCTTCGCTCGTAGCCACCATCGCGGCAGACGCCTTAGGGCCGGCAGCGGTCCATGGCGTTTCCATGCCTTCGCGTTATACGAGCGACGCCTCTAACGACGACGCAGCCGAGCTGGCTCGCCGCCTCGGCATCGACTACCGGCGCATTGCCATTGAGCCGGCCCACTCCGCCATGCTGTCGATGCTGTCCTTCGAAAAAGAAAAGGTCGACCTTGCGGCAGAGAACCTTCAGAGCCGCATACGGGGCGTGGTGCTGATGGCGCTGTCCAACCGCTTCGGCTGGCTTGTGCTCACGACGGGCAACAAAAGCGAGCTGGCTGTCGGGTACTCCACGCTGTACGGCGACACTGCTGGAGGCTTCGCTGTCATAAAGGACGTCCCAAAGACCCTTGTTTACCGGCTGTGCCGATGGCGCAACAGCCAAGGAGAGGTCATCCCCGATCGGGTCCTTACAAAGGCCCCTTCGGCAGAGCTGAGGCCCGGTCAGAAGGACTCCGACAGCTTGCCGCCCTACGATGTGCTCGACTTGGTGCTTGAGGCTTACGTCGAGGGCGACTTGACGGCTCCAGAGCTGGTAGAGGCGGGTTTTGGCCCCGACCTGGTGGAACGGGTGGTCAATCTGGTAGACCTGGCAGAGTACAAACGGCGTCAGAGCCCCATAGGCGTGAGGGTGACCCCTAAAGCTTTTGGGCGAGACCGCAGGATGCCTATCACCAACCGCTACCGATGAGCGCTCTTCGCCTTCAGCAATCAGCCGCACGGTGCAACTCGTGGGCGCGCGCCGAAGGCGACCTTTACGAGGTAGTAGGCGGGTGGGTGGCAACAACGGCTGAACCGGGCGCCAAGATCTACTTTGACGCCTGCAGCCAGCACCATGCCTGGCGGGCAGCAGCGTGGCGGGAGCGTTTCCCTGCTAACGAAGTCGGCATTGGGGGGTTGTCCCGTGCCGCCAGCACGGCTCTAGCTCAAAACGCTCAGGGCGGGGACATCGAGCGCCTGGCCGTTTATTGCCGGGCGGTCCTCGCGCGAGCGGTTGTGGCCTACGAGTCGTGGCGGGAGGAGTGCGTTGCTAGCTCTGACGGCCCGGTGATCAGGACATTGGACATGGTAAAGGCTGACGTGCTCGCGGACTGGCGAAGCGGTGAAGAGATTCTGCAGACCTTGATGCGCGCTGAGCCAGATGCGTTGGTTGCGGCGCGCGCCGTTGGCGAGGCCGAGCGTTTGCTGGCGGGCCAAAGTTTGGTGGCCGGTGCCTAGCGGGACGCTGAGGCGCGATGGCAAGGGCGAGCTCCAGTCGGGGCCAACGCCAAGAGGGGCCGAGACGGCCAATGGCGCTGTAGCCGATGTGGGGCATGCAAGCGCGCAAGGGCCCTCGCTACGCAGGCGAAAGCCGGCTGCTGGCCCTGCTGTGGCACCAGCGCTCGGCACGGCCAGCCTCAACAGTGTAAGGGCTAAGCTCCAGGAGGCGGCGGAGCGCTACTTCTGGCTGTTCGAGGACAGCCCGTTGGCCATGTACGTGTGCGACACCATGGGCGAGGTGCTCGAAGTCAACTCTGCCCTTTGCCGCTTGCTGGGCCGGCCTCCTGAAGAGGTGGTCGGGCGCACCATGGGCAGCTTTGCGGTGGACGAGCCCCTGGAGGCTTCGGAGCTCAGCGATTTCCTGGACGGACGGGCCCGCAGTTACTCCAACGTTCGCCGTTACCGCGCTTCGGACGGCCGCGTTGTGCCCGCGCGGGTCACCCTGCGCGCTGCCAGGGACAAGAACGGCCGGGCACGCACGATCTTCGGCGAGGTAGAGGACATCACGGCCGAGCACTTGGCGAGCGAGGCAACAGACCTCCTGCGCCGCCGCCTAGAAATGGCGGTCGAGGCCTCCGGCATAGCCATCTGGGAGCTCGACTTGGCTTCAGGGCTTGTCACGGTGGACGAGCGTGAGCCTGGGCCCAGCCTCTCCAGTGCTGGCCGTGTGGGGCACCAGAGGATGACTTACGCAGCGTTTGTCCGGCGGTTGCACCCAGAAGACCGCCGGCATATGCCGAGCATCAAGGACGTCCGCTGCGAGCCCAATTTTGACATTGACCGTGATGTGCGGCTCCACGAGGTGCCTGACGGGCCGCGCTGGGTGCACCTGAAGGGCCGTGCGCTGCCTACCGGCAACGGCGGCCTCCCTCGGGTCATGGGGACGATAGCCCCTGTTGACGAGGCACGGCTGGCGTCCCTCGAGGCCAACAGGATCCCGCCGCAGGTCATGGAAGCGTCCTTGGACGCCTTCATTGGGGCCAGCTTGGACGCAATTACGACGCAGTGGAGCTCTGCTGCTGAGGCGATGTTCGGGTGGTTTGCCGAGGAGGTAGTAGGCCAAGACTTCGTGGAGCGCATCTGTAGCCCCGCTGGCGCCGTCGGCCTTCGCAGGCTGCTGGTTGAGCTGGAAGGGGCCGTTCCTGGGCATGGCTTAGTCGTTAGGGGGCAAGTGGAGGCCAAGAGCCGCGACGGTCGCCTTTTCCCAGTGGAAGTGTCGGCCGCTCGCGCGGAGGGCGAGAGCGGCCCAATGTGCGGCCTTTTCCTCCGCGACCTGTCGGAGCGCAAGGCTTACGAAGCCCAGCTGGTCCGCGATGCCCTTTTTGACCCCCTGTCCGGTTTGCCCAACCGCGCCCTTTTGGTCGACCGTCTCGGCGGCGCTTTGGGGCGCTTGTCGCGGGCGGCGGGGTTGTTGGCGGTACTGGTTGTCGATGTCGACCGGTTCAAGATCGTGAACGACGGCCTCGGCCAGCGGGCGGGCGACGACCTCTTGGTGCAGTTCGGCCGGCGGCTGCGCTCTGTGCTGCGCCCAGCTGACACAGTTGCCCGTGTCGGCGGTGACGAGTTCGTGGTCCTGTGCGAGGCTCTGGACAGTGAACGAGAGGCGGTCGCCTTGGCAGAGCGCGTCCAGGGCGTACTGGCCGAGCCGTTCGTCGTGGCCGGTTACCAGCGCCAAGACGTTTACGTGTCGGCGTCCGTGGGCGTCGCCCTGGCTACTAGCTCGACGGCCGCCGCCGAGGACATCGTCCGTGAAGCGGAGATAGCTTTGCGCCGCGCTAAAGAGCACGGTGGGGGGTGGGTAGAGGTTTTCGACGCCGAGTCCCAGCGTCGCTCGGTCGCGCACCTGGAGACTGAGGCGCAGCTGCGCCGGGCGCTGGAACGCTCTGAACTGTGCGTCTATTACCAGCCGATGGTGGACCTGACGGGCCAGCTGCAAGAAGTGGAGGCCCTGGTGCGCTGGGTGCACCCTTCCGGGAGGTTGGCGCTTCCGTCCGAGTTCGTCCCTTTGGCCGAGGAGACGGGGCTCATTGTCCCTGTAGGCGAAATGGTGCTCCAGATGGCCTGTGAGCAGGCCGTGCGGTGGCGCCTGGCCCACCCTGAGCTGTCGGGCTTGGGCGTGTCGGTAAACGTCTCTGGTGCGCAGCTGCGAAGGGCCGGCGCTGTCGAGCGGATGGCTTCGATCATTGAGGACAGCGGGCTACCGCCGGGCGCCCTTACCTTGGAGATCACCGAGAGCGTTTTGATGGACGAACGAACTGACGCTCCAGGCAAGCTGGCATTTCTTCGCTCTCTCGGGGTGCGCCTGGCCATGGACGACTTCGGCACGGGGTACTCGTCGTTGCTTTACCTGCGGCGCTACCCGTTGGACGTCTTGAAGATCGACCAAAGTTTTGTTGCTGGCCTGGTCGACAACCCACAAGATGCCGCGATCGTGGAAGCGGTTGTCCGCTTAGGGCATTCCTTAGGCCTAAGGACCGTAGCTGAAGGTGTCGAGACCGCCGAGCAGCTGCAACTGCTGCACGACCTGCGCTGCGACATGGGCCAGGGTTACTTTTGGGGACGGCCACTGCCCCCTGAGCACCTCGTTGGCTACGCTCTCGGCGCTTGACGCGTCCGGGGGGCTGTCGTGCGTGCACGATCGTCGAGTACCGGCTACCGTGGCGGGCATGGTGAAAAAGCTCGTGTTGCTTGCCCTCATTGTCTGCGTAGGTGTGTTCGCTGCGAAGAAGTTGAGGGCTGCTTAGCGTACGGAAGGACAGCTGTTCGGGCGGGGCCGCAGATCGGGCTCGTGCAGCAGCAGGTCAGACCTGTAGATCTAGCCCCACCCAACAGTCCGGAGCGTGCAATTTTTGGCGGTTCAGCTAGGAAGAGCCCTAGTGCGCTGACGGCTACGGGCGACCAGCGCTACGGCCAGGACGACCACGGCTGCTAGGCCAGTACCGCCGGTCACAGCCAAGCCGGCCCGCCACGGGTGGCCTCCTTGGGGCGTTACCACCATTGGCTCGGAAAACTTGAGCACCGGCCAGCCGCGCATTTGAGCTATACGCCTGAGCGCTCGGTCAGGGTTCACGGCAACCGGGTGGCCGACGACCTCAAGCATGGGGACGTCTGTGGCGGAGTCGCTGTAGGCCCATGAGGCGCTGAGGTCCAGCCCGTCGCGTAGAGCGACCAGCCGCATGGCCTCCGCTTTGCGGGGACCGAAGGTGTAGTCCTCCATCTGGCCTGTGTACCGGCCGGAACTGACAGCGGCCGTGCTGGCTATGGCTTCCTCGACTCCCAGGTGCCGTGCCAGCGGCTCCACGATCTCTGCCGGCGCGGCTGAGACGATGTAGACCCGCCTGCCCTCTGCCTGGTGCTCCTTGATGAGCTTGACTGCTTCTTTGTAGGTGATCGGCCCAATGACTTGGCTGAGCGCGTCGGTCACTATGCGGCGGACCCGATCTTGTTCCCAGCCGGCTGTGACGTGCATCACCCGTTGCCGCATACGTTCCAACCTGGTGGCATTGGCACCAAAGCGAAGGAACAGCAGCTGGGCCCAAAGACCGCTAGCCATGTTGCGACGGTTGAGCAACCCCTCCCGGTAGAACTGGCGTGAAAATGCCATAAGTGATGCCTTGGCTATGACCGTCTTGTCGAGGTCGAAAAAGGCGGCGGCCTGCTTTGCGCCGTTGGGTTTTCGATAGCTCGGGTCGGGGCTGGTCACTACCAGCAGTGTAAGTGCCACACGGGCCAAGCCAGTCGTGCGCCTGCCCGGGGTAACATCCGCGCGTGAGCAACGAAGCCAAAGCCGGTGGGGCGCACCAGCCTTTTGGCGCGGGCCAGCGGCAGGAGAGCCTGGACTTGGAGCAGGTTGACGGCCAGATGGTGCAGCTGCTGGCTTTGGTAGTAGAAGCACTGGCGGCTGCGACCGACGCCCTCTTGTCAGGCGACAGGGAGGTGGCTGGGGTGCTCTCAGGGCGAGACGAGCTGGTGAGGCACGTGTACACGGACGTGGAGCGGCTGGTCAACCGCTCTATTGCACTGGGGACGCCCGCCCCACGAGAGCTGCGGTTCCTTGTGGCTGCTTTGCGAGTGGTCCCCGAGCTCGAGCGAAGCCACGAGCTGGCTGAGCACATAGCTCGTCGGGCTGCTTACGGGCTCGGGGCAGAGCTGACCCCCAGAGCTCGTGGCCTCATCGACCGGCTGGGCAAGCTGGGCGTGGCAATGTGGCGAAAAGCAGCTGACTGCTGGTACGAGCGGGACGGCCACGCCCTGGAAGAGCTGGCTGAGCGCGATGACGAGATGGACGAGCTGCACTCCGTGCTCGTGAGCGAGGTAGCCGGGGCTGGTTTGCCGGCTTCGGTAGCTATGGAGATGGCCTTGGTCGCCCGCTTCTACGAACGCCTGGGCGACCATGCCGTCAATGTGGCGCGGCTAGTGGCCGGTTTACAGGCTGGCCCGGTTGAGCAACGGGGGCGGGATGACGGCCTACTGGGATAGCTGGGCAAGCCCACCGGGATAGCGAGATAACGATGTCACAGCCTGCTACCGTAGGCACTCAACGTGGTCGCTTTGCGAGGGAGGACTGTCCAAAGGAGCTCGTCTTTGAGCTGTGCCCACCACAAGATCACTAGGGTCCTCAAGATGGCCGCCCTGACGAGGGTGTTCTCGATATGCGGCTCGTCGGCGCACTTCGTCGGGGGACAGCCGCCCTGCGGCCGTTAGCGCGATGGACAGGGAAATGGTCTTGCAGCTAGACGTGCCTTCGAGCCCCGGGTTTATCGCGCTCGTCCGCCTGGTCGTGGCTGCCGTTGCTTCCGACAGGCGAGCTCTCGCTGAGGAGCGTGTGGACGACCTCAAGCTGGCGGTTTCCGAGGCGTGCACCAACGCGATAGAAGCCAACCGGTCTGTCGGCTCAAAAGCCCCGGTGCACATCGAGGTGTGGGAGGCCCCGGACCGTATGGAGGTGACCATCGACGACAATGGGCCGGGGTTCGACCCTAACCTGCTTGCGCACCCCCCCGCCGTGACGGACCCAGAGCGGCTCCACTTCGAACGCGGCCTCGGTATCCCGCTGATCCGGATGCTTGTCGACTCGGCAGAGTTCAACGCTACTGACAAGGGCACCTCGGTGCGCATGACTCTGTTCGGCGGCCCAGCGAACGGGGACGACACCGGGACCATCTACATAGACGTTTCACGCTCACACAACGCGATCTCCCCAGAATAAGCGCGCTCAAGTGCCCTGGGGCAGGTCCCGCTGCGAGCCTTCGGGCCGGGTTGCGCTCTTCGGCAATTACCAGTTTTGGGGCGGTTGACTACAAGGACCTGAGGCACACCAAGATGTGACCTGTGCCCCGTCAAATTGTGACGGCCAGCCCCGCCCGCCATTTTGTCTAGCCGCCGGGGCGCCAGCTAAGGTTGGCACGGGTGCTTGAGGGAGCACACCTGGCTAGTGGCGTCCTAGCCATGTGTGGTCGGCAGGCAGTTGCTTCTTGCAACCGGTCCTGCTGGCAACTTCTGTGACTGTTTGGTCGCACAGGGCGCTAGCGAGAAGGCGTTGTAGGGCGCCACCGAGAAGGAGATAACCTGATGGGTCAGTACCTTGCAGCTGGTTCGGGCGGCTACCAGGCGTTCAGCCTTAGAGGAGAGGACTGGGCCTGGTTGATTTTCGCTATCGGCTGTGCTCTTGTGGCTATCCTGACTGGCTTTTGGCTCCGGCACCAAGTGCTGTCGTCGGAACAAGGCACCCCGTCGATGGTCGACATCGCCAAGGCCATCCAAGAAGGGGCCTCAGCGTACCTAAAGCGCCAGTTCAAGACGATTGGTATCGTGGTGGTGCCGCTGGCCGTGCTCGTGTTCGTCACGGCCACCAAGGTCGTCAACCCTGCTAACGGCCACGTTGTGCTTGGGTTCGGGCTCTCGGGCCTCTACCGGATGTTGGCGTTCTTGGTCGGCGCTGCGCTGTCGGGTTTGGCTGGGGTCATCGGCATGACCACCGCCGTGCGGGCCAACGTGCGCACCGCCGCTGCGGCCCGCGAGTCATCGTTGGCCAAGGCGTTGCGGGTAGCGATCCGGGCGGGGGGCACGACCGGGGCGTTCGTAGTCGGTTTCGGGTTGCTTGGGACCACGGCCATCGTCATGCTGGCTCAACAAAGCGCTACCGCCATCTTGGTCGGGTTCGGTTTTGGTTGCTCCTTGCTCTCGCTTTTTATGCGCGTCGGCGGCGGTGTTTACACCAAGGCTGCCGACGTCGGTGCTGACTTGGTGGGCAAGGTGGAGGCCGGTATCCCCGAAGACGACCCTCGCAACGCTGCGACTATTGCCGACAACGTAGGTGACAACGTGGGCGATTGCGCAGGCATGGGCGCTGACTTGTTCGAGTCTTACGGCGTGATCCTGGTCGCCGCCTTGATCCTAGGCACCGGGGCGTTCAACTCCATCCACAGCAACCCGGTGTTCGGGATCACGTTCCCGCTTGTCGTGATGGCGATAGGCGTGCTGGCGTCGATCATCGGCATATTTTCGGTAAGGGCCACGGCTCGCGACCATTCGGCGATGGCGCCGATCAACCGAGGGTTTATCTTGGCCTCCGTCCTGACGCTTCTCGGTAGCTTTTTTGTTGCTCAGTTTTACGTGCACAACCTGAAGGTGTGGTGGGCGATCTTGGTCGGCGTGGTGCTCGGCCAGTTGGTCAGCCGAATAGCCGAGTACTACACCTCAACTGAGACTGCCCCCGTCCGGGAGATCGCGGAATCGTCCAGGACCGGCCCTGCTACGACCATTCTTTCTGGGATCAGCTCCGGCCTTGAGTCATCCGTCGCCGCTGTGCTTGCCATCGTGATAGCCATAGCGATCGCCGTCGGCTTGGCCAATGGCAACATCCAGTTCTCCTTGTACCTGGTCTCGCTCATTGGCATCGGCCTGCTTTCCACTACCGCTTCTGTCGTGACAGAGGACACCTATGGCCCGGTGTCAGACAACGCGGCAGGGATCGCCGAAATGAGCGGCGAGTTCGAGGGTGAGCCCGAGCGGATCATGGCCAGCCTTGACGCAGTTGGCAACACGACCAAGGCGGTGACCAAGGGTTTCGCCATCGGCTCAGCTGTGATCGCAGCCTTAGCCCTGTTCGCTTCGTTCATCCAAACGATCGGCGAACAGCTCAACCTTCATGCGATCGGCAACGCCCTTTACCAAGGGGTCAGCACCGCGATCAACGTCGCCAACCCGAAGGTCTTTATTGGCCTGCTAATAGGAGGGTCGATAGCGTTCCTCTTCTCTTCTGAGGCCATCCGTGCCGTCGGGCGTACAGCCGGCACGATCGTGGTGGAGGTGCGCAGGCAGTTCAGAGAGCACCCTGGCATCATGGCCCGTACCGAGCGGCCCGAGTACGGCCGTGTCATCGACATCTGCACCAGGGCGTCGCTCCGGGAGCTGGTCACCCCGGCCCTGTTGGCGGTCCTGGCACCCGTGGTGGTCGGCTTCGGTATCGGAGATCTTGCCCTGGGCGGGTTCTTGGCAGCTGCCATCTTGACTAGCCAGCTCATGGCTGCCTTTATGAACAACGCTGGGGGGGCATGGGACAACGGCAAGAAGTACATCGAGGAAGGGCACTTGGGGGGCAAGGGGTCTGATGCTCACAAGGCAGCGGTGATCGGGGACACGGTCGGGGACCCCTTCAAGGACACGGCTGGGCCCGCGTTCAACCCCTTGATGAAGTCCATGAACCTGGTCAGCCTCTTGGTGCTGCCCACGGTGATCAGCTTGCAGGACAACAATGCGGCTCGCTACTCCATTGCAGCTGTTGCGCTGGTTATCATCCTCGCCGGTGTCGCGTTCTCCAAGCGCAAAGTCGGGACCATGGTCGACGAGGCGCAGCCGGCCACTGCAGAAGCGAGCAGGGCATAGCTACCGTCTACCGGAGCGTCGCGCTCTTGGCTACTGTGAGGGCCACTTGCCCAAAGTGGCCCTCACAGCTATGACCGGAGCAATATGCCTAAACCGCTCGTAATAGTCGAGTCCCCTACCAAGGCCAAGACCATCGCCGGCTTCTTAGGCAGCGGGTACATGGTCGAGCCCTCTGTCGGGCACGTGCGGGATCTGCCAAGCGATGCGGCTCAGGTACCAGCTGCGTTCAAGGGTGAACCTTGGGCACGTCTGGGGGTCGATGTCGACAACGGGTTTAAGCCGCTGTATGTGGTGGTGCCTGGCAAGAAGGAGCGCGTTGCGCGTCTCAAGTCGCTCCTGAAAGACGCCAACGAGCTGTACCTGGCGACAGACGAAGACCGCGAAGGAGAGTCCATCGCCTGGCACTTGTTAGAGGTGTTGAACCCCCGAGTGCCTGTGAAGAGGATGGTCTTTCACGAGATAACTCCTCAGGCCATCCGGGACGCCATCAACAACTGGCGTGAGCTAGACCGCAGGCTTGTTGACGCTCAAGAGACACGACGGATCCTGGACCGGCTCTACGGCTATGAAGTGAGCCCCGTGCTCTGGCGCAAGGTGCTGCCGCGGCTGTCGGCTGGCCGAGTGCAGTCGGTGGCCACTCGTCTTATTGTCGAGCGCGAACGTGCCAGGATGCGGTTCAAGCCGGCCGCTTACTGGGACATCGCTGGGCGCTTCTCACCGGCGGCAGACGGCTCTGACGGCCTCCGCACGAGCTTTGGCGCCTTGTTGGTCTCCGTGGACGGCAACCGAGTGGCGACTGGCCGGGACTTCAAAGAGGACGGAGAAGTCTCCCGAGCGGACGTGCTGGTGCTAGACGAGGCCTCCGCTCGCGGCCTTGCCGAGAGGCTGGCCGACGCCGCCTTCTCGGTCCGAAGCGTTGAGGAGAAGCCTTGGAGGCGGTCTCCCTACCCCCCCTTTATGACGTCGACCTTGCAGCAGGAAGCTGGGCGCCAGCTTCGGTTTTCCGCCACCAGGACAATGCGGGTGGCACAGGAGCTTTATGACGGCGGCTACATCACTTACATGCGCACCGACAGCACGAGCCTTTCAGATGAGGCCCTCAACGCGGCGCGCAGTGCGGCTGTCCAGCTGTTCGGCCAAGAGTACGTGCCCGCCCAACCCCGTCGCTACGACAAGCGAGTGAAGAACGCCCAAGAAGCCCACGAGGCGGTTCGACCGGCCGGAGAGCAGTTCCGTCACCCAGAGCGATCTGGCTTAAGGGGTGACCAGTTACGGCTTTACGAGCTGGTCTGGAAACGTACCGTTGCTTCTCAGATGTCTGACGCCCAGGGCCTGTCTGTTCAGGTTCGGCTGGGGGCGACCAGCACGAGCGGTGAAGAAGTCGAGTTCGCAGCCAGTGGCCGGGTGATCAGCTTCCCGGGTTTCCTCCGGGCCTATGTAGAGGGATCAGACGACCCCGAAGCAGAGCTGGAGGACCGGGAGGTGCGCCTTCCGAGGCTGGCCGAAGCTGACGCGCTCGTCGTCGAGGAGCTCCGGCCTGAGGGGCACACGACCCAACCTCCTGCCCGTTACACCGAGGCTTCGCTTGTCAAGGCGCTAGAGGAGATGGGAGTCGGTCGGCCGTCGACCTACGCCAGCATCATCGATACCATCCAAGGGCGCGGGTACGTGTGGAAAAAGGGCAGCGCCCTTGTGCCTTCGTGGACCGCTTTTGCGGTTGTCGGTTTGCTGGAGCAGCATTTCGCGAAGTTGGTGGACTTTGGGTTTACCGCAGAAATGGAGGAGGACCTAGACAGCATCGCCCGGGGTGACGAGGAGCCAGTGCCGTGGCTAACGCGCTTTTACTTCGGCTCTTCGAAGTCGGGCGAGGACGGGGCTGGGCTAAAGCAGATGGTGGCTGAACGCTTGGCTGCCATCGACGCCCGGGAAGTGAACTCTGTGCCTATCGGCGGTGAAGGTTCCGGCGTAGTGGTCAGGGTTGGTCGTTACGGTCCTTACGTGCAATGCGGTGACAAGCGCGCGGCCGTCCCAGAAGGCATGGCACCTGACGAGCTGACTCTGGAGAAAGCGCGAGAGCTGCTGGACGCCCCGCCGCCTGAGCGAGCCGACAGGGAGCTTGGCACCGACCCGGAGAGCGGCCTTCACGTGCTGGTGCGCTCGGGCCGCTTTGGCCCTTACGTCCAGCTGGGCCGAGCAGAGGCAATGACGGCCAAGCCGAAAACTGCCTCACTCTTGCCGGGCATGTCGCCAGAAGACATAACCCTTGAGGATGCTCTGCGTTTGCTCAGCTTGCCAAGAACGCTTGGTCGAGACCCGGCCACCAAGGAGGAGGTAGTCGTAGACAACGGCCGCTACGGTCCCTACGTGCGCCGAGGCAAGGACTACCGCTCGCTTCAGGGCCCCGAGCAGCTTTTCACGATCACGCTCGACGAAGCGCTGGCTACATTGTCGCAGCCGCGCCAGCGACGTTCTCAACAGGCCAGTGCACCCTTGGCCGAACTGGGCATAGATCCTGTCAGTGCCGCCCCAGTCGTTGTGAAAGAGGGCCGCTTTGGGCCCTATGTGACCGACGGCGTCGTCAACGCCTCGTTGCGCAGGGGCGACACTGTCGAGTCCCTCACACTGGAGCGGGCAGCCGAGCTGCTGGCAGAGCGGCGAGCCAGGCTGGAGGCAGACGTGGCCAGCGGTACGAGCGCCCGTCGGCGTGGGCGGGCCGCTCGGGCTGAGAGCTCTTCGCAGGGAAAGGGACGAGCGGAGCGCAAAGCCGCCTCTGCCAAGAAAGCAGTTCCGGCCAAGAAAGCAGCCTCGTCAGCCGGCCGCCGAGACTGAAGCAGTGGCCCGCTTCATCGTCCTAGAAGGTACTGAAGGGGCCGGTAAGTCCACGCAAGCCCGGCTTTTGGCAGAGCGGATGGGGGCGGTCCTGACACGAGAGCCTGGGGGCACGGCCGTTGGCGAGGCTCTGCGGCGGTTGCTCTTGAGCACCGACGGCCCTCCGCCAACCGCCAAAGCTGAGGCTCTAATGATCTTGGCGGCGCGTGCCCAGCATGTGGCCGAGGTCGTCGAGCCAGCCTTGGCACGTGGTGACGACGTCGTTTGCGACCGGTATTCTCCCAGCACTTTCGCCTATCAGGGCTATGGCCGAGGGTTGGAGCTAGACGCGCTGCGTGCTTTTGACAGCTGGGCCACCGGCCAGCGGGTGCCTGACCTAGTCGTGCTCCTGGACGTGCCCGTGGAGACGGGCCGTTTGCGCAGCGGGACGGTGCGTGACCGCATCGAGGCGGAAGGGAGCGACTTTTTGGAGCGTGCCCGCACTGGCTTTTACGAGCTTGCCGCGGCAGACCCCAAGCGTTGGCGGGTAGTTGACGGCCTGGGGACTGTCGAGGAAGTCGCTGCCTTGGTGTGGGAGGTAGTGAAGGCTTGACGGGCGCAGCCGTGGGAGGTTTCGCCAGCTTGGTGGGCCAAGAAGCGGCGGTGCGAGCGTTGCGCTCTGCTGCGGCCAACCCCGTGCACGCCTATTTGCTGGTCGGCCCTCCTGGTTCAGGTAAGTTGGCCGCTGCTTTGGGTTTCGCCGAGCTCTTGTTGTGCCCAAACGGGGGCGAAGACGGCTGTAGCACTTGTCAGCGCGTGGGGCGCGGGGTGCACCCAGACCTGATCGTGCTCGACCGAGAGGGGCCGGCGATAACGATCGACCAAGCTCGTGAGGTGACCCGGTTGGCGGTTATGGGACCGGTAGAGGGCGCACGCAAAGTGATCGTCATCCCGGACTTGCACCTGGCCCGAGAAGCGGGGCCGGCTCTCCTGAAGACCATCGAGGAGCCGCCAGCCTCCACAGTTTTTGTCGCGTTAGCTGAGTTCGTGCCACCTGAGCTGGTCACGATCGCCAGCCGCTGCTCGATGGTGGAGCTGAGGCCGTTACCCGACGAAGAGATCAGTGCCGCGCTGGTGAGCGACGGCGTGCCCGAAGACCGCGCCCGCTTGTTGGCTGAGCTTGCACAGGGCCGTTTGGACCGGGCGCGCCTTTTGGCCAACGACCCCGAGGCGCTGGCCCGCCAAGAGGCTTGGGCGTCTGTCCCTGCCCGCTTGGACGGGACCGGCTACACGGCGGCCGTGGTCGCTAGGCAACTGCTGTCATTGCTGGAAAGGAGCGCGGCACCATTGCTGGAGCGCCAAGAGGCAGAACTGAGCGAGCTGGCGTCACAACAAGCGGCTGCGGTCTCCGTCCCCGGCAGGCACACAAAGAGCCGCTTCAGCGGCCGGGGCAAGACCAAGGACCTGGAGGACCGCCATCGGCGTGAGCAGCGACGCCAGCGGGTGGACGAGCTGCGGGCCGGGCTTGGCGTCTTGGCGCGTGCCTACCGTGACCGAGCTGCGAGCGGCGCTTTGGCGCCTGGGCAGGCCGCGGGCGCAGTAGCACTGGTAGACAAGCTCTCGGCCGACCTCGTTTACAACCCGGGAGAGCTGCTGGCGTTGGAGGCTTTGTTGGTCCGCCTGGGCCGGCTCGGCTAAAGCGGAGCGCGCTCGGGGACCTTTGGCAGGAAGTCAAAGGCCCGAGCCGGGCTGCAAAGGCCAAGCGCCGGGAGCAAAGACACGCTTCTCGCGCTCACTTTATGACGACGGCACCCACAGCGACCGGACCGCACCTACAGCAAGCGAGAGAGGAAAGCCTGCGTCCTTTCTTGCGTGGGGTTAGACAGCACCTGTTTGGGCGGGCCTGATTCTATGATGACGCCTTGGTCCATGAACACTAGGCTGTCGCCAACCTCGCGGGCGAAACCTATCTCATGGGTGACGACTATCATCGTCATGCCGTCTTCCGCTAGGGAGCGCATTACGTCCAGTACGTCGCCCACGAGCTCAGGGTCGAGAGCGGAGGTTGGCTCGTCGAACAGCATGAGCTTGGGTTGCATGGCGAGCGCGCGGGCGATAGCGACTCGCTGCTGTTGGCCACCTGAAAGCTGGCGCGGGTAGGAGCCGACCTTGTCCGCTAAACCCACGCGTGCCAGGAGCTCTCTAGCTCTTTTGTCGGCTATGACCTTTGGCTCACCTTTCACGCGGACCGGGCCGATGGTGACGTTCTCCAGGGCGGTCATATGTGGGAACAAGTTGAAGTGCTGGAAAACCATCCCAACTTCGGCTCGGCGCTGGCACACTTCGCGGTCGCGCAGCTCGTACAGCTTGCCGCCCTGCTCTTTGTAGCCGACGAGGTGGCCTCCTACGCTGAGACGCCCTCCGTCAACCTTCTCGAGATGGTTGATACAGCGCAGGAACGTGGACTTGCCCGAACCCGAGGGGCCGATCATGCACATCACTTCACCCGTGCGCACTTCGAGATCTATGCCTCGCAGCACTTCATGGCGGCCAAAGTGCTTGCGCACGCCGTCAGCCTTGACCATGACTTCGTCCATGGCCCTAGTCGTTGCCGACGATGAACGGCACACGCCCAAAGCCAGCCTGCCCAGGCCGGATAAGCAGGCCGCGTCGTAGCCTTTCCAGTGGTGTCGGGGGGAGCTGGCGCACCGAGCCCCTGGCATAGTGCCGCTCCAGGTAGTACTGGCCGATCATGAGGACCGACGTGACCCACAGGTACTGGAGGCTGGCGACCATCAAAAGGGGGACGGTCTCGTAATTGGCAGAGTAAATGAGCTGGGTCTGGAAAAGCAGCTCTGGGGCAACGACGATCGAGGCTAGCGATGTCGTTTTTAGCATGGATATAGTCTCGTTGCCGGTCGGCGGGATGATGACCCGCATAGCCTGAGGGAGCACTATGAGGCGGAGGGCCATCAGCCGGGTCATCCCAAGGGCTTGCGCCGCCTCAGTCTGGCCCTCTTCTACAGAGATGATGCCAGCGCGGACTATCTCGGACATGTAGGCTCCCTCGTTCAACGCCAGCCCCACGCTGGCTACGACGAAGGGGGTAAAAACTGAATTGAGGTCGATGTGGGCAAAAGACGGCCCGAAGGGGATGCCAAGTGAAAAACTGGGGAAGATGTACGAAGCGTTGTACCAGAACAGCAATTGCACGAGGACGGGTGTGCCGCGGAAGAACCAGATGTAGACCCAAGCGCTGCCGGTGACGATCGGGTTGGGCGACAGGCGCATCACTGCCAAGATGACGCCGATCAGCACCCCTCCAGCCATGGCTATTACCGTGAGCTCGAGGGTTACTGCCAGGCCCTTTAATATCTCGGTTGACAGGAAGTAATGGTCGATGACGTGCCACTGGAAGCGCTCTTGCTGCTTGCCGCCCCGCACGACGTGAGAGAAAAAAAGCGAGTGCACGAGCATGGCTGTGACGACGACGACAGCCGCCGCCGCCACCCAGCGACCTGGGTGGCGGACGGGCACGACGGGCAGCTCGGCACGCTGGCCGTTGTCGGCTTTGACCGGTGGCATCGGCTCCACGGGTGCTTAGTGGGGCCGTGTGCTAGCTGGACGCACCATTGATGACAGGGGCGGGAACAGCGCCCTGCTGCACGCCCCACTTGTCAAGGATCTGCTTGTACTGGCCGTTGGCCATGATGGCTTTTACCGCCTCGAACAGGGGCTTCGCGAGGCCGCTTGCCTTGGCGACTATGAAGCCGTAAGGAGCAGTCGAGAAGGGCTTGCCGGTCAGCTTGAACTGGCCGTGAGAGAGGTGGACTATGTAGGCCGCCACCTGCGAGTCGGCAAAGCCGACGTCCGCATGCCCGTCGGAGACTGCCAGGTTGGCTTCGTTTTGGTCCTCGTAGCTTTCGACGTCCACATGACAGCGCTTGGCCTGGGCCTGGGCGTCTGTTTGCTCAGTGGTGCCGGACTCTACTGCCACCGAACGGCCGCACAGGGACCTGAGCCCATTAAAAGTGAGAGTGCTGTTCGCGTTCTCGTAGAACCCCTCGCCGGCCTTGAAGTAGTCGATGAAGTCGACCTGCTGCTCTCGAGCCTTGGTGTCTGTGAACGACGAGTTGCCGACGTCGAACTTCCCGTCGACGATCCCGGGGATGATGGTGTCGAACGTGGCGTCCACCAGGCTCATCTTGACGCCCATCACCTTGCTCAAGGCTTGGGCCAGGTCGGCGTCGAAACCGACGATGTGACCGTTTTGGATGAACTCGTCGGGCGGGTAAGTGGCGTCCATGGCAAAGCTCAGGCGGCCGTGGTACTTGGCTGGTACCTTGATGGTGCTGGTGCTGGCGCTGGCAGGAGCCCCGGCCATTGCTACCATGAGGAGCGACGCGAGGGCCGCTGTTATCGAGTACAACTTATTAGGTGTCCCTACAGTGCGCACTAGCACCTCCGTTGTCGGTCGCACTGGCAGTTTCTTTGTGACCTGGAGAGCTTAGCTAACGACGGTGACGCTCCACCTGAGCCAGAGAGCGACCGGGCACGGGCCGTAGCTGCCCTGCTAGCGCCGGGAGCCAGTTTCACACGACGAGCTTGACTGCAACACCGATCAAGAGGAACCCGTAAAAGAACTTCACTGCAGAGGGCCTGGCTCGGTTGGCCATGAACCACGAACCGCCAAGCGAGCCTAAGACCACGGCAGGCACGACCGAGGCTAAAAGCGGCCAGTTGACGGACATGTGGGCCAGGTGGCCTGCGAGCCCCGAGAAGGCCGAAAAAGTGACGAAGTAAGCCGTGGTGGCCGCAGCACGCTTGGTCTCGTACCCCAACCACATGAGCAACGGGGCGATGACGAACCCCCCGCCTACTCCGAGCAACCCGGCTGCAAAACCTGCGACCGTCCCCGCCAAGGTGCCTATAGCCGTCCTGCGCCATAGCGGGGCCAGCCCGTGCACCTCTGGCCTTCTTGCTACGAGCAATGTCCGAAAAGCGGCTAGCGACATTGCCCCGGCGAAGAGGAAAAGCAAGACCCGGGTGGGCACGTGAGGGGCTACCAACGCTCCGAGCGGGGCCGAGACTAGCGCCGCTACGACCATAGGCAGTCCTCCTAGCCAGTCGACCAGCCCCTTCTTGCCGTAGGGCACCAGTGCGACCACGGTGTTCAGCCCGGCCAGCAACAGCGACAGCGGGATCACGACTGATTTCAAGCCATAGCCGAACCAATGGAAAATGGGGGTGTAGAGCAAGCCACCTCCCTGCCCCAGGGCGGAGAAAACGGCTGCGACGGCGAGGACGGTGGCGCTTGTCACAACCAGCACGGCACCTTCTCCTGCTGTCGCAGCGTCAAGACAAGCCAGGGCCTGAAGGCGGGGCAGTTGGCTGACATGGCCCATTAAGCTGGGTAGCCGGAGCAATCTATGCAGAGCTTTTGGTCTTTTACGACCCGAAGGTACGGCTCTGCTACTAGTTCGCCGCAGCCCGGGCACACCACGAAGCGGAGGATTTCCTCTACTGGGCGCCAACCTGCTGCCTCCACCCTGCCGACGGTCAAGATGTCGCTTTCGCGAGCGTCCAGGACAAGATTGACCGGCTCTAGCTGCTCTGCCTCTGGGATCTCGTCCGGGGGGACCCCGGCGGAACGCTTTTGCGTGAACGCCGAGGCTGCTATCTGCGGCTGCAGCGTAGGCTTATAGGAGACCCGCACCTTTCGGTCGCTAGCAGTATCGATCAGCGTGACCGCAAGTTTGCCGCGGTAGGCCTTTTCGATGTTGCCCTTGCCGAGGGTGCAGTGGGTCGTGTACTGGATCCCGTCGGCAAAGCACATGGCTGCGTGATGGTCCCCGATCTCCACGATCGCGTGGAGGCTCTTGCCGCCGCTCGATGCGGCACCAAGGGCTTTTAGTGCGGCTTCACCAGCTCTCGCTCCAGCCGTACTGGCCCAGCAACGATGGCCGTGAAATGCCACAAGGCCACTTAGAGCTGTTCGGTCTAACATGCTTGTCTCCTTGTCTCGTTGTCGTGAGCGTTGTCTCGTTGTCGTCAGCGCGCCGCAGCGCCGGGCTCGTAGCTGCAGTGCAATGGGAGTTCTTTCCAGGGCGCGGTTCGTAGCGTCCATGGCTTTGCCAGATGGCTCGGCTAGTTGGCTTTTTGGTTGCAGGCAGGCAGGCGGGCACCCACTCGGGCAGGGTCGAGGGTGGCGCACAGCGAGCTCAAAGCTCGGCCCAACGCTTCGGTCCGGACCCTGATGTGGACCCAGCGTGCATCATCTGGCCCGCGGTGCTCCTCTAACAGGCCTGCTTCTCGGAGCCTGCGCACGTGGTGGGAAACGAGGTTCTGGGGCAGGCCGAGCTCATCGGACAGCTCGCAGTTGCAGTACTCACCCTGCATCAGGGTGAGGAAGATCCTCCGACGTGTCGAGTCGGCCAGGAGCCGTAGCAGCTCAGCCGCTTCGGGTGTCACATCCCTGCCCGTAGCAAGTGCCGGGGTCGGCATCACAAACTCTCCTGTTAGCCTGGTGGTTGCCTGTTTACTTGCTGGTGCTCACTGAGCGACGGCCTCGTCAGTTGCCCCTATTAGCACTTGTCGCTTTGGTACTAGTGCCAGTGTTCGTACTTCGACCGGTCTTGTCGGGCTTCGCACCTCTTTGGCACCTCGGCTGGTACCAGCTGGTGCAACCTATGTTAGTTCAATCCTTGTCAAACAGTACCATCGCAACTGGGACCGGGGACGGGCCGTAGGTCTCCCATGCTGAGGACTTTCGACCGTGCCGGGCCACCACGCGTCAACGCCAAGCAGCGCGGCACTGCCCACCCGACAGGGACCTTGGCGACTGGCTAGGCGAGGCGCGAGTCGGCACGTTGCAAGGGTGTGGCAACCTTAACTGGCCGTTACGGCACTTCCCCGAGCCTTGCTGAGCACGGTGTCTAGGGGGTGAGGACGGTCGAAGTGAGCGCCTGCCCGCTCGAGGCGGTGGATCCTCAGGCGGTCGACGACTATGGCGACCAGCAGGACGACCCCTACGACCATTGACTGGTAATAGGCATTCACATTTACAGCCACCAAGCCGTCGCGCAGCACCACTAGCAGGGCTGCACCTGCGACCACGCCAACTACCCGGCCCTGGCCTCCTACCAAGCTCACGCCCCCGATGACGGCTGCAGCTATGGCGATGAGTTCCCAGCCGCTCACGCTGTCGGCAGTGCCTGAGGTCAAGTGAGACGCGACGATCATCCCCACGACGCCGGCGCAAGCTCCGCTTACTACGTAAGTCATGACAATGCGGCGGTTCACGGGGATGCCCGCGAGCCGAGCGGCCTCACGGTTGCCGCCGACTGCGTAAGTCTCGCGGCCAATGTATGTCCTTTCTAAAAAGAACCACGCTAGTACTGCTATTACCACGAACACTATGGTGGCTATAGGGATCTTGCCCCAGGTTGAACCGGCCAAAGCCAAAAACGTTGAGTTGTTGATAGCGATGGGGTTAGGGGCGATGGCCTCGTCAGCGCCAGCGGCGAAGATGTAGGTGACAAGCGTTGCCACAAACGGGGCAATGCCGAGACGGGTGATCAAAAAGCCGTGCCAGAGGCCCCACAAAGCCCCAAAGGCAACCGTGATAATGAAAACGAGCAGTACCGGGATATGCTCAGTGCTCAAGAACCACGCTGAGACCACGCAGAAGAAGGCAGTCAGAGATCCCGGTGACAGGTCTATCCCACCCGTAACGATAGTAAAGCTCTCTCCCACCGCCAGAATGCCGAACCCCGCCAAGTCGACCCCCAGGTTTTGCAGCTCTGACACGCTTGCGACAAGGGGGTTTATCGAGGCAAATATGCCGAAAGCAACAAGCACTGCCAAGACGATACCGATCTCGGGTACGTCCACAAGGCGCCGGACGAAGCTGGAGCCAGAGCGGTACGCGGAGGGCCCATCGGTGAAGTCGGTCATAGTTGCTGGCGTACCGGACATTAATCAACCACCTGGTCAATAGCAGCCGCAGCCATTATCCGTTCCTTGGAAAACTGCGACCGTGGCACTTCGGCTGCCACGCGGCCGTTACGCATCACGATTATGCGGTGACAGATAAGTAGCAGTTCTTCTAGTTCCGATGACACCATCAGGATGGCCATCCCTTTCTTGCGTTGGTCGTCGATCAACCTGTATATTTCGGCCTTCGCTCCCACATCTACGCCGCGCGTCGGCTCGTCCAAAAGGAGCAGACGAGGGTGGACGGCTATCCAGCGACCGAAAACAGCACGTTGCTGGTTGCCCCCTGACAGGGATCTCATTGGCTGCTCAGGCGTGAGGCAGCGCACGTTGGCTGCCATGACTATTTCGTGGGCCTCGCGCCTGTCGGCCCGAGGAGATAGCACCAGGCGTCTCCAAGAAATGCGCTTTAGCATTGCAAGTGTGACGTTCCACCTGATCGGCGAGTCGACCAGCAAAGCCTGTGTTTTCCGGTCTTCTGGGACCAAACCCACACCGGCTGCGACGGCTGCGGAGGTGTTGCGAGGGCGGTACGCTGACGAGCCAAGCCGCATTTCTCCCTTTGTGGAGGGCCGGGCGCCAGCCAGGACGTGTAGTAAGCGGCTACGCCCGGATCCCATCAAGCCCGCGACGCCGACCACCTCACCTTGGCGGACAACGAGGTCTATCGGCCCGAGCCCCTGTGCCTCGAGTTGTTTCGCTTCGAAGGCTATCGGAGCGTTAGCGGTACCCGAGCTGACATCTCCGCTGAGGTCTATTTCCTTGCCCACCATTTCCCGGACAAGGCGTTGCTCCGTGGCTTCTTCACGAGCAAGGTCCGCGACGACGCGGCCGTTGCGAAGGACTATTACGCGGTCCGCCACTTCTCGGACTTCCTCCAGCCGGTGGCCGACGAAAATGACTATGCCCCCGTTCGCCGCGTGCCGGCGGGCCAAATCGAGGACGCGTCCGGACTCGGCTGGCGCCAGCGCGGAAGTCGGCTCGTCCAAGATGAGCACGAGCGGGTTGTTGCCCAGGGCCTTGGCAATCTCGAGCAATTGCCGTTGTGCTACGGACAGCGTGTCCACCCGCCAGCGTGGCTGGATGTCCAGCCCGACTGTGGAGAGCATGTCCCTGGCAGCAGCATCCATGGCCTTTCGGTCCACGAGGTACCGTTGCTTGCTTGCTCGCCGGCCCAGGAGCAGGTTCTCGGCGACGCTCAGCTGGCCTACTAGGGGAAACTCTTGTGACACCATCGCCACGCCCAGCTTGATGGCATGGAGAGGTCCCCCGGGCCCGAGCGGTTGCCCGGCGATCTCGACGGTGCCTGCGTCCGGTTGGACGGAGCCGGCTATGACGCCCATCATTGTCGACTTTCCCGCTCCGTTTTCGCCGACAAGGCCGACGACTTGGCCCCTTCTCAGTGCTAAATGCTCGATCTCGAGCACGACGACTGGGCCGTAACGCTTGCGGACACCGGTGAGGACCAGGTCCTCTCCGGTGCCCGCAACTTGCCCAGTGGCCTGTGAACTGACCGTGGACAAGGTTCAGAACTTACTGATAGCCGCCTGATATGCCTCGTCGGCAGCCAGGTTCGCCTTTGTCAAAGTGCCTACCCCTGTGCTGATGACGGCACTGTTCGTCCCGTTGGCCGGGGACGTGAGGTAGGGCTTCATGATCTTGGCGACTGCCGCAGGCCCAAGCACGTACATAGCCGCCGTCACGTAAGTCCCAAGGTAGCCCTGCATGAACGGTTGCTGGATGATGGACGCGTAAACGGAGCCGTTCTCGAGGCCAGATATCGTCCCGGGCTCGGTGTCGTCGGCTATCACCTTGATCTTACCGATGTCGCCCTTCGCCTTTACAGCTACCGCAGCAGCCGGGCCGTCATATGAGTAGACGCCGTAGATGCCTTTCAGATTGGCGTCGCTGGCTATGACGGTGTCGGCGTTAGCAGCAGCTTGGCCGGCTGCGCCGTTGTCGTTGGCAGTAGTCACCACCCTGACCTTGGACCCTGCCAGGGCTGCCCTGAACCCGGCTATGCGCTGGAGGGCGTTGGTAGCTGTCAGCGAGCCGGTCAAGATAGCAACGTCACCACCGTTCGGGAGGGCCTTTTTCATTGCCTCTCCCGCTGCCTGACCGGCGGTGAAATTTGGCGTGCCGATATAGACGAAGGTCTTGGCGTCGTTCAAGGGCACCGGGGAGTCGATTGCCACGACATCCAGCCCCTTCGCGACAGCCTTGTTGATGATCGCTCCCTCGGAGACTGGGTCTATCACTGAAGTAAAGTAACCAGTCGCGCCAGTAGACGCGAGCGTTTCGTACATGGAGACCTGGTCAGTCAACTGGCCCTGAGGCGGGCCTTCGAAATGAGCGGGTATGCCTAGCTCCTTGGCCGCCGCGGCGTTGCCCTGCTTGCCTGCGACCCAATACGTGGCCAGGATGTTAACTACCTCCCATACGTCGACGCCCTTCATGCTCTTGCCCTTGAGCGCGTTGTAAAGAGCGTCCCGTAGCCCAAACAGTTTCGCGTCCTGGAAAGTGGGTGGGTGCAGGGTAGGCGGGATCAACGCGACCGTCTCTGGCACAGGCACTGCACCCGCACTGGTTACCATGTTCAGACCGGACGCCCCGACCAACGCGGCCGTGGCTGCGGCAGCCAGTACCATGCGGCGGGATTTCCCAACCGATAACTTCATATTGCCTCCCTTTGGTTTTTGTGGGCATTGCAGCCCACCTTGTGCCGGTTTTAGCGGGGCCTAGGACCTTCAGATCGTATGAGTGTGCCCATGTTAACGCTCACATCACTTGCTACACTACGGATGAGCAGTACTTACCACTCGCGCAAGCCAGTAATGGGGACAGCAAACGGTGCAGCTATGTTCAGACAAAACTACTCTTCAGTAACCCCTAGCTTGGCCCGCTCCTTTTAGTTTTGGGCACGCTGTTGCACATCAACAACTTCAGGGTGTTGGTCTCACCTGTACCAGTTCTTGCCTGTCCGAGCCCCACGAAACCAGTAATGTTAACGCTAACAGCGCCCAGCAAGCAGTGCAAGTCGCTCCTCCGGCTGCGTTGCTGGCCTGCTCGTTAGACGAGCGCGTGGTCTGCCAAGCGCACGGCACGGCCTTGCCCGAGAGGGTCAAGGTGGCAAAGGGCCCGGCGCAGCGACATCTCTGGGGCAGCGCTGCGAGTGCTTGGCACTTACGCTAGCGAGCCCTTAGCTGCCCGGGGCCCGCCAGGGCCCGGCGATCGTCGGCTCCAGCTGGTCGGCATAGGCGTCGAACATGGCCAACATGGCCTCCGTCCCTCCCTGGCCATGGGTACGCCACTCGCGGTGCACGAGGGCAACGACCGCGCCGTAAATGGCGACGAGGAGCCATGGGCGCTTGTCGATGTGTGGGTCGACGTCCTCCCTCTTGGCGAGCACCTCGACGGCCTTGTCGCCGTTGTCGTAAACGTGCCGGATGCTGGCGCCTAGCAACGCCGGTGTCGAGTCGATGAGCCTGATCATCGCGAGGTACCTGGGCTCGCCATTACGTAGGTGGTCACGGGAGCGGAGCTGTTCGAGGCTTTGACGGAAGGCATTGCGCACTGCCATCAGCGGAGGCTCGCTTGCTGGCCGAGCTGCTAGGGCTTCGACGAACCGGTCCATTTCCTCTTTGACGAAAAACAGCGCCAGGTCCTCCTTGCTGGCGAAGTAGCGGAAGAAGGTGCGCTCCGCCACGTCGACTGAGTCGGTGATCTCGCGTACCGCAGTGCGCTCGTAACCCTTTGCCTCGAACAGGTCGAGCGCAGCGTCGATCAAGGCGTCACGTGTCTGTCGTTTCTTGCGACGCCGTCTGGGCTCGTCCGGCAAGGCGGCGGTGCCCGGTCCCGGCTCCGCGCTCAGCGAAGGGGGTACTTGCCGCAGCGCCGTAATGCCAAAGCGCTCCTCCACGGGCACCATGGTACACCGGTGACAGCCAGTGATGTTAGACGTAAGATGCTAAATGGCAGCCGCTGCCATATACTGACGAGCGGGCCGCCATGCCCACTGACGAGCAGGTCTTTGAAGGCCTGTCCTGACCGAGAGGAGAGCGCATGACTGTACTGGCCGAAGTGAGAGGGTCGAACGCGGCTTGGGAGGCGGGACGAGGCTCCAGGCGAGGGGACCCTGTTTTGACTCTGGTGGCAGTCGCCCTGGGCGTGATGATGGTGGCCCTCGACGCGACTATCGTGGCCGTGGCGAACCCGACGATCCAGTCCCACCTGCACGCCTCTTTGGCCGACATCCAATGGGTCACCAATGGCTACATGCTCGCGCTGGCGGTCACGTTGGTCACGATCGGCAAGGTGGGGGACCGCTTTGGGCACAAGAAGGTCTTCCTCACCGGGATGGTGGGCTTTGCCCTGTTCTCCGCTGGCATCGGCCTTTCGGGCGCGACGGCAAAGAGCATCTCGCTTGTGATCGCGTTCCGGGTGGCGCAAGGCATTTTTGGGGCGATGTTGATGCCGGCGGCGCTCGCGCTCATGCGTGAGACATTTCCCGTAGACATGCTTAATGAAGCCCTCGGTATTTGGGCAGGCGTCATCGGCGCCTCCACGGCGGCTGGCCCGATCGTGGGCGGCCTGCTGGTCGAGCATATCGACTGGGAGTCGTGCTTTTATGTGAACGTCGTCGTGGGCGCAATGGCTTTGGCCATGACGCTTGCCTTTGTCAGAGAGACTGCCCCGTCCCCGGCTGCCAGCTCCTTTGACATTGCCGGCGTCGCCCTGCTCTCTGCCGGCTTATTTTCCTTGATCTGGGCACTGATCAAGGCGCCGAGCTATGGATGGGGCAGCGCCCGCACCGTCGGGTTCTTTGTAGGGGCAGGGGTGGCGCTCGGGTTGTTCGTGTTATGGGAGCAGCGAGCAGCACAGCCGCTGCTGCCAATGCGCCTGTTCCGTTCGGTCTCGCTGTCTGTGGGCACGGTGCTCACGGCCTTGCTGATGTTCTCGCTGATGGGGTCAATGTTCTTCATGACCTTTTTCATGCAAGACGTTCATGGCTTCGACCCCGTAATGACGGGGGTGCGCATGTTGCCACTTACGGGCGCTCTTATTATCGGGTCACCGGTCGCGGGCCTGTTGATCCATAAAGTAGGGCCACGGCTGCCGATGGCTCTTGGGCTGGTAATGAGCGCCTTGGGGTTGTTCGGGCTCTCCCGCCTCGGGGCAACGTCCAGCCCTGACGACGTCATTTTGTGGTTCATGCTTATCGGCTTGGGGTTGAGCCCAGTGATGGTCGGTGGCCCTGATGTCATTGTCGGCAACGCCCCCGTCGAGCTTGCCGGCGTCGCTGGTGGCATGACTAACACGGCTATGCAGGTCGGAGGGGTACTGGGCACGTCGGTGCTGGGAGCTGTTATGTCGGCGAAAGTTGGTCATTTACTGCCTCTGCGCTGGGCCGAAGCGCACCTACCGGCATTAGCGGGTGAGAAGCTGGCCGAGGCCAAGTCGGTCGTGTCAGTCGGCGTCGCCCCGGTCCCAGCGGGCACATCCCACCAGGTGGTTGCAGCCATCACTAATATCGCTCACTCGACGTTTATGAGCGGCCTGGACGTGGCCTTCGTCATAGCGTCGGTCGTGATGCTCGCTGCTGGCGCTGTCGCGCTCCTGGTCAAACGCAACCTCGAAGCGGACGGGGGCGCAACCCGGGGGTCACCTGGCCTGAAGGCAACATAGCAGTTGACTCGCAAAAAGTGCCTGTGCTATAAGGGCGTTGGCCGGCGAAGAGGCCAAAGTTTACTGCCAGCTGCCACGCTTTTTGAAACTGTGAAAACCTCGTGCACTATTTACTGGACGTCGTTCGCCCGGGGCCGGCCTTGACGACGATGGCACTAGTGGTGGTCGCCGACGTGGTCTTGCCACCTGCCGCTGCTTGTGCGACGAGGTGGCGGGCCGCTGTGACCTAGCCTGCTACGCTAAAGGTCAGATCGATCAAAGCACCAGCTCATAGAGCGCAAGCCCGAGTAGCTCAGTCGGCAGAGCGACGCACTCGTAATGCGTAGGTCACGAGTTCGATTCTCGTCTCGGGCTCCCCAAAATCCCAGGTCAGGGGCCATATGAGGCCCGTCGCCACGGAGAGCGACGGCATTAAGGGTCCGAAAAGGGCCCGAGCCCGGGCCCTAAATCGCCCCTTAGCCCACAGCCCAACCCCACGTCTAGGTATGAGACACCCTTTGCCAACCCCCTTGTTGGAGACGGCGGCTCCTCCCTCCTTTATGCTGGAGCCCGGTGCTCTCCGGCACCCCGGCCCGCCGTCGGCGGTAGGCCGCCTGGCGACAACCAGGGCTGCTTCTATTGGGGTTATAGAGAACCTCTAGGGCACACACCGGGCCCCAGGTTTCCTGTGTCGTGGACAGTTTCTTTTGGGGTCGTCGTCACACCCACGACATATGTTCGGGGCCCATGGAGTTCTGGGCACAAAGGCGCTTCTGGGTTCTTTGTGGGTAGACCAGCTCACGGGGTGACTGGGTAGAGCTGGAGACCACCGAGATGGAACCAGGTCGCGGTCTTGAAGTGCTCCCGGTTGCGATAGCCGCGAGCGGAGGCCCGGATCGCCTGGATGCGGCTGTTGAGGCCCTCCGCGCCGGCATTGGTCACCCGGTGGGCGAAGTAGCTCATCAGCCCCGCCTCGTGGCGCTTTAGGGTGCGTGCCGCGTCGGTCACCGGCTGGAGACGGGAGCGGGTTGCCCAGAAGTACCAGCGCCGGAAGTGCTTCTCCCCCCAGCCCCGGCGCTTGTAGGACCAGAAGTGCCGCAGGCTCTCCTTGATCGCCCACGCCCGTGCGGTCTTGAGGTCACTGCCTTGAAGGGCGGCGAAGCGGTCCTGGTGACGCTCGGGGAGGTCCTCGGCTGAGTAGAGCCAGAGGTACTTCGTTCCAGAGAGGCTCTTGTCGCCGGCAGCGGCGAGCGCCCGGTGCTCCTGCTTGCGCACGGTGTCGACGGCGCCGGTCAGGTACTTCATGAGGTGGTAGCGGTCGAAGACGATCTTTTGGTCCGCGTCAACGAGATGCTCGCGCGCAGAGCTGATGTAGGGGCCCCACATGTCCATCGCCACCGCCTCGACCCGCGCGCGCTCCTCGGTGCTGAACTTCTCGAAGAAGCCGTCCAAGCTGGTCTGGCGCCGCTCGTCGGCAAGGTGCTCGACCGTGCCGGTGTCGATGTTCGACACGACGGTGATGTAGTCCTGGCCCCGGCCCGCTGCCTTCTCGTCGGCACCGATGCGGGCTGGGACGACGTGCGGCTTTCGTTGCAACCCTCGTGCGACCGCACGGTCCATCAGGTGCCACGCCTCGTCCTAGCTGAGCCGCAACAACCGGGCAGCGCCCTCGACGTCGCACTCTTTCAGCACGTCGATCGCCAGGCGCTCGAAGAGCACGGTGAAGCGGCTCATCGGCTCGGCCCACGGGAGGCTCACCTGCCGGGCTCCGTGGGTGGGGCACGCCACGCGCGGGGGCCGGGCGTGCAGATAGGTCAAGAACGCGCAGCTGTCGAGATGGCGCCAGGACCGCTCCTCGGCGTGGTCATAGACGGGGAGCTCGATGCCGCACTCAGGACAGGCGAACCGGGTGCGCTTGGGATGCTCCGCCCGCACGTCCACCCGGCCGCCATCGACGGACAGCTCGACCCGACTCACCTCCCAAGGGGCCACGATTCCCAACAGGTGCCGGTAGAGCTCGGTGTCACGCATCGCGCCATCGTCGCGAAGGGCCCCGACGTCCATCCAGCGGACATCAGTTCCACGACGTTACCCACTCAAAAGCCGGAAGCGCCG
>JBMFUG010000013.1:0-41777 GCA_049966695.1 Acidimicrobiales bacterium
GCCAGAAGCGCTCGAGTTGGTCACGTTGCCAGCCCGGCGGGTGCCCCGGCGAGTGCAGCTTGCCTCGCACCGCCCAGGTCGTTCTCCGCTCGCTCTGCTTGGTCGCCACTTGCCACCTCCGTCATCGAGGTGTTGCGACGACCAGTTGAACCCGCCAAGTGCAGTAGCGAGGGTGCCAAGGTCGGCGTTCATGCTGGTCCTCCAGGGGTCCGCGGAAGTAGTTCACCCGATCTTGGCACCCTCCGCGCGAAAAGTGGTGGACTTTCGCGCCTTGGGCGTTCTACCTGGTCAGGGCCTTTTGGAACTGCTCATCCAGCTTGGCCGTGCGCGTCACGCCTGGCCTGTTTGTCTGGCGCAGCGCAACCTGCCTACGTTCGCTATGCCTGAGGTGAAAGTTAAGCCCACCTGAGCCAATATGGCCGGTTGGGCAAGATGGTTGCTTGGCGGAGCGGTCGGCGGCAGCTGCCCGTGCCAAGAGATCTCCGGTCGGAGAGGCTTGTAAAGCGTGGCGAATGCTGCCGCGTACCTGTACAACGCGCTAAGGTGCGCTCCATGCCTTTGCCGCCCGCTCTTTCCGCAGACCAACGTCAAGCTGCCCTAGCCAAGGCCGCTGCTGCTCGTCGGCAGCGTGCAGAGCTGAAGGACAGGCTGAAGATGGGCTCTGTAACCCTGAAGACCCTTCTTGAACAGGGCCAGAGCGATGAGGTCATAGGCAAGATGAAAGTTCTTGCCGTGCTCGAAAGCCTCCCTGGCCTTGGCAAGGTCAAGGCCCGCCGCGTGATGGACGAAGTCGGTATTAGCGATACCCGCCGCGTCCAGGGGCTCGGCGAACAACAGCGCCGCAAGCTGCTCGAAAAACTGGGCTGAGCACCTCCGGCCCCCTCACCGAGCCGCTTCGTCGGCCGTTGGTGTTCGTCATCTTCGGCGCGAGCGGAGCCGGCAAGGGGGCTGTCGTTGCTCGTCTGCTTGAGCTCCGGAGCGAGCTGTGGTTGTCGCGGTCGTGGACTACGCGCCAGCGTCGGCCGGGCGAGGGCGAGGGGGCCTATGTCTTTACTGACAAGGAAACCTTCATGGAGCGTGCACGGGCGAACGGCTTCATCGAGTGGAACGAGTACGCAGCCAACCACGAGCTGTACGGGACGCCGACGCTTGAACCGCCGACGGGCCACGACGTCGTACTGGAGATCGACTTGAACGGCGCCAGGCGGGTCAAGGAGCGCTACCCGGGCGCTGTCCTGGTACTGGTGAGCGCACCCTCACGGCAGGCACGTGAGCAGCGGTTGCGTCGCCGTGGCGACGACCCTGCCTCTATTGCCAGGCGCCTTGAGCTGGGCGAGCAAGAGGACCGAGCTGGCCGGCTTATAGCAGACCACGTTGTCGTGAACGACGACTTGGGGCAGGCTGCCCTGGAAGTCGCGTCAATTGTGGACAAGTACCGAGCCTTGGCGGGCCGTGCGGTAAGCTCGTTATAGCCCAGCAGCAGGGGGCATCCGTCGCTGCCTCGCCTGCTCAGGTTGCCCGCGGCGGTCACTTAGGAGGACTCGTGGCTGAGAGACGGCCGACAATGATGGACCCACCTATCGAGAGATTGCTCGAGAAGGTTGACTCGAAGTACACACTGGTGAGCTTGGCGGCCAAACGGGCCCGTGAGGTCAACTCTTACTTCAACCAGCTAGGAGAGGGTCTCGGCACGATCGTGCCACCGCAGGTTGCTTCGATATCGCGCAAGCCCCTTTCCATAGCGCTGGAGGAGATAGCTGCCGGCAAGATCACCTACCACCGGGCCGGTGCCGCCCAGGCCGAGGAGGGCGAGGGCCAGGTGGAGGCGGAGTGAGGGCGGCGGAGGGGCTTGTGGTCGCGTGAGCCCTGCTCCCGTCTCAGCACTTGCAGAGCGGCGGGTAGTGCTCGGCGTGTGCGGGGGCATTGCCGCTTACAAAGCAGTAGAGCTGTGCCGGAGGCTTACAAGCGCTGGAGCGCTGGTGAGCCCCGTCCTTACGGCAGGAGCCAGGCGCTTCGTAGGCGTGGCCACGTTCAATGCGCTGGCGTCTGAGCCTGCGCGGACTTCGATGTTCAAAGGGGCTGACAGCGGCGCCAACCCGGCGCCGCACGTGCAGCTCGGCCGTAGCGCCGATGCCGTGGTGGTGGCCCCGGCCACGGCTCGCTTTATCGCCAGCTACGCCTGTGGCATCTCGTCGGACCTGTTGACGGCTACGTTGCTCGTGACGCGTGCCCCGGTCTTGGTGTGCCCGTCGATGCACTCTGAGATGTGGCAGCACCCAGCTGTCCAGGACAACCTCTCTGTCCTGCGACGCCGTGGCGTGCACGTGCTCGAGCCCGCCGAGGGGCGCTTGGCTGGCGGCGACGTGGGCAAAGGCCGGCTCCCCGAGCCAGAGGACATCGTGGTTGCCCTGTCGGGGCTTTTGAAGACGTCCACGTCGTTGCGAGGCGTGAGGGCGGTAGTGAGCGCCGGTGGGACGCGCGAACCAATAGACCCCGTGCGGTTCATCGGCAACCGTAGCTCAGGCAAGCAAGGCCACGCGTTGGCCGCAGAGCTGGCTTCGAGGGGGGCGGAGGTCTGCCTGGTCACCGCTTCGGAGCGCGAGCCACCTGCTGGTGTCAGCGTCGTCAGGGTCGCTACAGCCGCCGAGATGGCCGACGCAGTGCTTTCCGAAGCCGAGCGCTCCCAGGTGGTGGTCATGGCGGCCGCGGTGGCGGACTTTAGGCCTGCGCTCACATCGGTTGCGAAGATCAAAAAGAGCTCAGGGCCACCGCAAGTGCAGCTGGTACCGACGCTCGACATCCTGGCCGAGCTCGGCGCGCGACGCCGCCCCGACCAGGTCTTGGTGGGCTTTGCTGCTGAGACGGCCTCTGGCCCAGAGCTTTTGGAGCTGGGGCGCTCAAAGCTGGCCCAAAAGGGTGTTGACTTGCTCGTCGCCAACGACGTGGCTGTCCCGGGGGCCGGTTTTGGCGAGGACCACCTGAGCGCAGTAATGGTCTCACCAGGTTCGTCAGTAGATCTTGGCATGGCTGACAAGCAAGTAGTAGCTGCAAAGGTCGTCGACGCGGTAACACAGCTGTTGGGCGAAAAGCAAGCCCTCAGCCGATCACAAGGAGCTGCACTGTGAAGAAGTGGGACTTTACGTCAGAATCGGTAACAGAAGGCCACCCGGACAAGATGGCGGACCAGATCTCCGATGCCATACTCGACGCGATATTGGCCCAAGACCCTACGGCACGTGTGGCATGCGAGGCGCTGTTGACGACGGGCTTGGTCGTGGTGGCAGGTGAGGTTTCGACGACGGCCTATGTCGAGATCCCCGAGATAGTCCGCGAGGTCGTGTCGAGCATTGGGTACACGAGCTCCGAGGTGGGCTTTGACGGCAGGACCTGCGGCGTCACCGTGTCGATCGGTCAGCAGTCGCCCGACATCGCAATGGGGGTGGACAACGCCTACGAGGTCCGTCATCGGGACTACAAAGTGGCTGATTCCCTTGACGGCCAGGGGGCCGGGGACCAGGGGATGATGTTCGGTTTCGCTTGCGACGAGACCGAGGACCTGATGCCCGCGCCAATATGGCTGGCTCACCGCCTTGCTCAACGCTTGGCTCAGGTGCGCAAGGCCGGTGTGCTGCCTTACCTTAGGCCAGATGGCAAGACCCAGGTGACTTTTGAGTACGAAGACGGCAGGCCGGTGCGCCTCAAAACGGTCCTGGTGTCGACCCAGCACAGCCCAGTTGTAGACCTGGAGACACTGTTGAAGCCCGACTTGCGTGACCATGTAGTGGAGCCAATGGTGCCAGCAGAGTTCGCTGACGACGATTACCAAATACTGGCCAACCCGACCGGGTTGTTCGAGCACGGTGGCCCTGGCGCGGACACTGGCCTGACCGGCCGCAAGATAATCGTCGATACTTACGGAGGGGCAGCCCGGCATGGCGGTGGCTGCTTCTCGGGCAAGGACCCCTCTAAGGTCGACCGTTCCGCCAGTTATGCTGCGCGTTGGGTGGCCAAGCACGTCGTGGCGTCGGGCGCGGCCCGCAGGTGCGAGCTGCAGGTCGCCTACGCCATCGGCGTGGCTCGGCCAGTTTCAGTCATGGTTGACCTGTTCGGCACCGAGAACGTCGACCCGGCCAAGATCACCCGTGCGGTCAACGAGGTGTTCGACCTGAGGCCCGCGGCGATCATCCGTGACCTCGACTTACGTCGGCCCATTTACAGGGCGACGGCCACTTATGGTCACTTTGGGCGCCCGGACAAGGACTTCCCCTGGGAAGAGACAAGCCGCTTGGCCGAGTTCAAGGCCGCTGTCGGCCTATAGGGGGGCTCGCTGTACCTATTGGTACATCTATTGGTACCGGAGCTGAGCTTGAGTGTCCATGTCGACCTTTAAGGGGCGTTCGCTGTCTTGCCTCGGCGATGAGGTTGCCGATGGCTTGCATGTCCAAGTGCGCTTCGAGCGTGTCGGCTAGCCGGTCGACCATTTGTTCACGGGCGTCTTGAAAAGATACTTCGGAGGGCTCGAAGGGCTTGTCCCTACGGGCGGCCACCTGAGCTAGGAACCGCTCGCGCAGACGGTCGTTCTCGAACAGGCCGTGAAGGCTTGTTGCCCAAACGCCGTTGCCCGGCCCAGCCGCGGCCATGCCCTCGCCAGCAGAGCCGGGGCCTAGCAGGAACCAGGGCCGCGAGGGCGCGGTCGCCTTCGGCTGGCCGTGGTGGATCTCGAAGCCCTGCACCGGCTGGCCGTCTATGGAGCTTCCCTGGCGCCAGAGGGTGGTCTTGTCGGCCGAGAACACGGTTGAAACGGGCAACAAGCCGAGGCCGCTTACCTTGCCCGCGGCCGACTCCACCTGGTCGTAAATAGATGTCCCGAGCATCTGATAGCCGGCGCATATCCCGAGCACGACCGTGCGGCGATCGAGGGCGGCCACGACCTGCTGGCCGAAACCCTGGTTTCGCAACCATTCCAGGTCGGCGACGGTGGCCTTGGAGCCCGGGAGCACCAAGAGGTCGGGGTCTCCCATCTGGCCGGGGTGGCCGATGTAGCGTACAGAGACGCCGTCTTCGAGCGCCAGGGGGGCAAAGTCGGTGAAATTGGACATGTGCGGGAAAGCGATAACCGCGACGTCGATAGTGGCGGGCCTGGCTTGGGGCTGGTTGCGCCAACCCCAGGTGAGCGGTAGTGAGTCTTCCTCGTCGATGCCTAGTGGGCCAAGGTGAGGTAGGACGCCAATGCTTGGTAGTCCCAACAGGCGTTCTAGTTGTGCCACGCCAGGTGCCAGCACACTAGCGTGGCCGCGCAACTTGTTAATGACGAAACCCCGCAGCTGGGCGCGCAGCTCCTCGGGTAGCAGCATCACCGTGCCAAAAAGCGAGGCGAAAACGCCCCCCGGCTCGATGTCGCCGACCAGGACGGCTGGGACGGACGCAGCTTTTGCCAATGGCAGGTTGGCTATGTCCCTGTCCAGCAGGTTTATCTCCGCGGCGCCGCCAGAACCTTCGATGACCACGACGTCGAAGCGCTGGCGGAGCTGGTCGAGGGCAGGCATCACTACCTCGGCCAACAGCTCCCGCGCTTCCCAGCCTCGCTCGGCCCCCACCTCGCCGGCAGGCCGGCCCATTACCACTAACTGGCTGGTGCCCTCGCCGGTTGGTTTCAGCAGGACTGGGCCCATTTCGACCGTGGGCTCAGTGCGCGCAGCCACTGCCTGCAACCACTGAGAGCGAGCGATCTCATGACCGTCTCGGGTGGCCACAGAGTTGAGCGACATGTTGAGCGCCTTGAACGGCGCAACCCGCACTTCTCGGCGCGCCAAGACCCGGCACAAGCCAGTTACGACCCGCGACTTGCCGACACCGCTGGCTGTGCCGCACACCATAAGAGCACCGCCAGCGCTCACCGCCCCGCTTTCCTTCCCGGTCGGCACCAGGTCGCGATTGCCCCTCGGCAGCGGCCGGCGCTCGCCTGCCGGCAGCAGCCCTGACCAGCGAACGGGCGCCTCGGCACAGTACCCAAGGGGTACTTCGGCGCCTCGGGCCTGAAGCCAAGGCGTCCCAGCACTAGAAGTCGATCCCTTTGGCTGCCATGATGCCTGCGTCGTAGGCGTGCTTCACATTGCGCATGTCCGTGACGGTGTCGGCGACCTCGGTCAGCTCATTTGGGGCGTCGCGGCCGGTTACGAAGATGTTCACCTTGGGCGGGCGGTTTGCGATGCAGGCAGTGACGTCTTGCAGGGCCACCCAGCCCCAGTTGACCGGGTACGTCAGCTCGTCCAGGACGACGAGGCGGTAACGGCCGGAGGCTATGGCGTCCCGTGCCAGGGCCCACGCTGAGCGGGCTAGTTCAGCCGAACGTTGGAGATTTGAGCTGTCCCACGTGAAGCCGTCTCCGAACGTGTGCACTTGCGCACCGAGCTGGCTCAAGAGGCGCACTTCGCCGGAGTTCCAGTCGCCCGATTTCAGGAATTGGACCACGCACACGGGCCAGTTGCGCGCAATTGACCGGAGCGCGGTACCTATGGCCGCAGTCGTTTTCCCCTTGCCGTCGCCCGTGGCGACGAGGACGATGGAAGGGGCTCTCTTGGCCGCCCGTGCAGGCGGCGTGGTGGGGGGCTCGGCAGTCATGGCGCTCCTTTTTTTGGCCGAGGTGGGTGCCTGGGACAGGGGCCAAGCCCTGCGACAAGCTCGTTGCCTCGACGTGCTCAGTCGCCCCACTGGCCAGGCGACCTGGCTCACCCTCCTAGCCTTTTGTGCGGGAGGAACGACAGTTGCGGGACAGCGCCGGGGTCTCACCGGACTTCGCTGACCAGTAGGTTGCGCCCAAGACTCTAGGCCGGAGCGCTGTGGGCTGGCAAGCACCGTTGAGCGCCGGGCGCGCCTGGCAGGATAGGCGGGTGCCCAAGGACGCGCTCATCGGTGTGGTGGCCTTGCCCGTGGCCAGCACGGAGGCGCCCTGCCGGCCGACAGGTGGGCCGGCCGGCACAGTCGCGCGGGTGCTGGCTGACTTCCCAGCGATCGACCGCGAACTTGACTACCTCGTGCCCGCAGAACTGGCTATGGAGATCCAGGTTGGGTCGATAGTCCGGGTACCGCTCCAGGGTAGGCGGGTAAGAGCTTGGGTGGTCGCTTACCCTGTCGTGGCCGCCGAAGGGGTCGTCCTGCGGCCTATTGCCAAGGTCACCGGCTTGGGCCCGCAGGCCGAACTGCTCGACCTGGCGTCTTGGGCTGCGTGGCGTTGGGCCGGCCGGCGCCGTTCCCTATTGGTGACGGCCAGCCCGCAAAGGGCGGTCAGGTACCTGCCGGCGCCGACGAAAAAAGGCGGGCCAGCAATGCCCTTGCCAGGCAGGCTTGGGCCTAGGGCGGCGGCAGCAAGGGCGTTGGTTGAAAGGGCGCTCGGGCTCGGTCGTGGCACCCACTTGTTGCAGCTGCCGCCCGACTATGACAGCACGGAACTAGTGGCTGCCGCTGCTGCCAGAGGTCCCGTGCTCGTCATGGTCCCCTCGGAGGAGCGGGTTGTCGCCGGCTCTGCTGCTCTGCGCAGGCGAGGTCTCGCTGTGGCCCAGCTGCCAAGCGAGTGGGCGCAGGCTCGAGCCGGTGCCGACGTGGTCATAGGGACGCGGGGAGCGGCATGGGGCCCGTGCGCGGGCATGGCCTCGGCGGTGGTGCTGGACGCTCACGACGAAGGACTGGTGCAGGGGACGACCCCGACGTGGGACGGGGCTAGCGTTATGGCTGAGCGGGCAAGCCGGGCGGGTGCCCCATGCCTATGGGTGTCGGCGTGCCCGACTTTGGACATGCTGGCTGCTGGGCCCTATCTTCACCTGCCCAGCCAGTCTGAAAGCCGAGCTGGTTGGGCGGCGCTGCAGGTCGTCGACACCCGCGGCGAGGACCCGCGCCATGGGCTTTACTCAGACGCCCTTGTCAAGATGCTGCGGCAGGGAGGACGAGCCGTGTGCGTGCTGAACCGAAAGGGCCGAGCCACGTTGCTGGCTTGTGACGCGTGCCGGGAGGTGGCACGCTGTGAGGTTTGTGGCGGGGCAGTCGCGCTTGTCGACGGTCAGTTGCGTTGCCGGCGGTGCGGCACCAGCCGCCCCGAGGTGTGCGCCAACTGCGGCTCTGACGCTGTGCGGTTGCTCCGGGTAGGTGTGAGCACCGTGGCGGAGCAGGTGTCAGCGTTGGTGGGCCGAGCTGTGCCAGAGGTGACCTCGGCCACCGCTGCTGTCCCAGATGCCCAGGTCGTGGTCGGCACCGAGGCGGTGCTGTACAGGGAACGCGAGCTAAGGGCCACCGGCGGGGTTGACGCCGTGGCCTTTTTGGACTTCGACCAAGAGCTGCTGGCTCCCAGGTACCGCGCTGGTGAGGAAGCGCTGGCCCTGCTCGCTAGGGCGTCCAGGTTGGTGGGGGGACGCCGGCGTGGTGGAAGAGTACTGGTGCAGACGAGGCTCCCTGGGCACCCAGTGTTGCGAGCAGCGCTTCTCGGAGACCCAGGGGTCTTAGCGGCGGCTGAAGAGCCTGTGAGGCGGGCTCTTCGCTTGCCGCCGTTCTACGCGCTTGGCTTGTTGAGCGGCCCGGGCGCGCCGGCACTGGCTCAAGAGCTGGCAGGGCGTTCGTCGGAGGTCGACGTCGCCGGCCCTGACAGTGCTGGCCGCTTCTTCGTGCGCGCACCTGACAATGCCGCTCTGGCTGACGTGCTGGCGAGCGCACGCCGGCCGCGCGACCGGGTGCGGGTGGAGGTCGGCCCGGTGCGGATCTAGGCTGCTGCGGGCGCGTAGAGCTCGGTTCGCTGCTGTGCCTGGGGGTGGCCTGGCGGGGCATAGCCACGGCCGCGCGAGACGCTCAGCTCGTGCCCAGCCCGAACCACTCGCCGCGCGAGGGGTACAGGAAGCGGTCCGTGATGATGCTGAGGATCCGCCGGGCATCGCTGAAATGCTCCGGCAGTTGGCTCAGCACGGCTACGTTGGCCGGCACCGGTGCAGGGACCATCTTGACCGCGGCCTCATACCATCGACGTCCCAGTTGTTCCAGCAAGGAGACAGCGTCGGTGTCGTGCAGTGCGACAGGCGCTGGCCCGCGTCTCATGGGTGCTTCGTCCCGCCTGAGCGGCGTGGCCGCCCGGAACAGCCTGGCTTGAGCTACCGGGCCGAAGCCTTCTCGAGCCACGTAGCCTGGGAACACCCCCGTCAAGAACAGGGCCAAGTCGCCAAGCCGGCGTAGGATGCCTGGCCGCTCGGCCTCTGTCACGACGTCTAGGAGGCCAGCCAACCGGACAGGGTCCAGTTCTGAAAAACGCTGCCGTCTCCAGCCGTGGCGGCTTGGCACTAAGACCGAGCCGCTGGCTACCCGGGTGAACGAAGCCAGGAGCTCGGCCAGGAAAAGCCGTACCCAGGGAGCTGAAGCAAACTCTCTGAGGCGCTCAACGTCAAATACCACAGCCCCGCGGTGAGGGCCGGTCTGCTCTGTGATGTGGGTGGCCGACCTCAGCTCCCGCACGACCTGTTCGACCGCTACCGAGAACACGAGGAAGGGGGAGGCATTGAGCAACGGGTCTTGCCCCCGGGAGAAAACTTCATGGTAAACCCGGTTGCTGGCCAGCAGCTCGGCTATGTCCCCTCGGCCCGAACGCAGATGGTCTCTTAGCTGCGCGGCGTAAGCATGACCGGTGTGCTGCCCGGTTAGCAAGAGGAGATCTGAGTCGCTTAGGTGCTCAAGGTAAGCGGCCACGACGGCCGCTTGGTCTGTTGCCATCTCGAACCCAGAGTACGTAGTCCCCTTTTAGGCGATGTCCGTCCCAGAAGACCCAGCCCACTGGTACCTAAAGCAGATAATACTGCAGCGGCAAAAAAAGTGGGCCTCCTGGCACGAACATAGGTTTTCGAGCAAAGTCGACTAGGGTTCTGGCCGGCACTGGCCTTGGCCAGCCAGCAGCTCTAGCCGGCCTGGGAGACAGGAATGAGCTCCTGCAGGACTACCTCCAGGCGAGCCAGGGCTTGGTCGGCCACTGGCTTGAAGCCGGGACCAGGCATGACCGCCCGAGGGTCAGCGATCGCGACGTGAGTCTGGCCTTGGACCTGTTCCTCTAGGACAACGTTGCAGGGAAGCATCAAGGCTATTGCTGGGTCTAGCTGAAGGGCTTGGTGCGCGATGGCAGGGTTGCAGGCACCAAGGATCTTGAACGGGTGCCAGTCTGCACCCAACTTAGCTTGCAGCGTGGCTTGTACGTCGATCTCAGTGAGGACCCCGAAGCCCTGGCGGCTAAGGCTAGCGCGCACCAAGCCTTCAGCCTCGGCCAGTGGTAAAGGGAGGGTGGTTTCCAGCGCTCCCGGCCAGGCCATTGCGGCTTTAGCGGCTCGTGCCGGCGGCCTCGGCCTGCTTGGCTTCGTGCTCGGCTACCTGGCGGCGCACCTCGTCCATGTCGAGCGCGCGTACCTGGGTGATGAGCTGCTCCAGGGCGGACGCCGGCAGGGCACCTGGCTGGGCGTAGAGCAGGATATTGTCCCTCCAGACCATGAGCGTCGGTATCGACATGATGCCGAAGCTGGCTGCCAGCCCTGGCTGGTCCTCGGTGTCAACCTTGCCAAAGACCATGTCGGGATATTTTTCTGAAGCCTTTTGGAAAACTGGCGCGAACATCCGGCAGGGCCCGCACCAGGACGCCCAAAAATCGACGAGGACAATCCCGCCTGACGTAATTGTCTCCTCGAAGTTGTCCTGGGTCAGGGTCACTGTTGCCATGTCACTACCTCCATTTGCTTGGTCGCGGGCCGCTCGGCACCTAACAGTACCAACACTCTATACCCCTATGGGTATTCCTGGAGGTGTTTGGCAAGGCTGACAGCGGCTGTGGACGGTTTTGCGGGCTCACGGACGGGCCCGGTCCAAGGCTAGCTTGGTTTTCGCCCTTACGGCGGGGTGGGGGAGGACGGGGCCAGCCTTTTCCCTGGCCTGCAGGTAGCGGCGTAGCTGTTCATAGACCGACGGCCCGGTCATGGCCACCAGTTCGGCCTTGAGGCTGCGCCACACGGGCTGGCGGCCCGTGAAGGCTTCGGGTGCTTCGGTGCACCACCAGGCGAACTGTGCCCCTCCTGTGCCCCAGTGCTCCCGGTCCCACTGGGTGAGCTTTGAGGTCACAGCCCCGTCTGGGCCCGTCGTGTCCTCTCGCCTCAGAGGCATCTGCCAGCAGACGTCTGGCTTCAGCTCCATTGGCGCCAGCCCTGTTTCGACGGCAGCGCGGTGAAGGGCACACCCTGGCCCGCCGGGAAAACCTGGCCGGTTGAGGAAAATGCAAGCCCCCTTCACTATGCGAGTCATGCCGGCACTGCCTGGCCCTCGGCGTGCCACCCCTCTACGCAGGCCCTCGGGGGCGAACTGCCACTGTTCGGGAGCAAGGGCTCTTGCTGCCGCCTCTACTCGTTGACGGTCTGCCTCATCGCTGAAGTGGGCCCCGTAGGAGCAGCAGCCCTCGGCCAGCTCGGGAGCCTTTGTGGTGAGCGTGCCCTGGCAGCCGCGGCCGTAGATGCAGCGCCAGTTGGAAAGGAGGAACGTGACGTCGAAGCGCCAGGTATGTTGCCCCGCTTGGCTTTTGAAGCTGACCCATTCATGCGCGTCCTGCGGCACTAGCTGCCAGCGCTTTTTGCCGATGGGCTTAGTCGCCTGGCAACTGGCCATGCACGTCCTCTAGCTTGCCTAGCTCGACCAGCAGCTCGGCTCCCGCTAGTACGCCCTGCCATAGCTGGCCGAGCTCGAAGTGCTCGTCCGGGGCGTGGAAGTTGTCGGTGGCAAGGGAGACTCCTAGCGCGATGACCGGTGCTTGCAAGACTCGGCTAAGGCCTTCCTCCGGTCCGCTGCCCCCCTCTCGGGTGAGCAGCGGCGGTACCCCAAAAACGCGCTTGATGGCGGTGGCGAGGGCCTTCATGGCCGGGTGGCCAAGCGGCGTGACGAGGGGCTTCACACCGCCGTGCCGGGTGATGCGCACCTCACAGCCTCGGGGCACCCGTTCTGCCAGCCAGGCTCGCAAGGAGGCTTCGACCTCGTCTGGGACTTGGTCGGGCACGAGGCGTAGCGCCAACTTCAAGTTGGCCTCGGCGGGGACGATCGTTTTTATGCCGGGCCCGGCGTAGCCAGCGTGGATCCCGACGACTTCAGCTGTGGGGCGCGTGCCTGTGCGCTCCAAGGGCGTGCGGCCCGCCTCGCCCTCGAGGTAGGCGACGCCGGCCTGAGCTTTGTAGGCCTCTTCGTCGAACGGCACAGCGGCCAGGGCTTCGGCTTCAGCCCTGGAGAGCTCGCGCACACGGTCGTAAAAGCCGGGGAGGGTCACGCGGTTTTGGGCGTCGTGCAGGCTGGCTGCAAGCCGAGCGGCCAGCAGAGCAGCATTTGGCACTGTCCCACCCCACGTCCCGCTGTGCAGGTCGGCCTTGGCGGTGCGCAGCGCGATGTCGAAGGCGACCAGGCCCCGCATGGCGATGCTGGTCGAGGGGCTGGCGGGCGCCAGCATGGTGGTGTCGGCGACGATGACGACATCTGCAGCCAATTGGTCGCGGTGGTGCTCGAGCAGGGCTTCGAGGTGAGGGCTCCCGAGCTCTTCCTCCCCTTCGACCAGGAACTTGAGGTTGACGGGCAAGTTGCCTCGCTCGTGGAGCAAGCCTCGGGCAGCTTCGATCTGGGCTATCACCTGTCCCTTGTCGTCACTGGTGCCCCGGCCCCAGATCACCCCGTTGGCTACTACTGGTTCGAACGGTGGGGAAGACCAAGGCTCGGCTAGGGGGTCTGCCGGCTGGACGTCATGGTGGCAGTACACGAGAGCTGTTGGTGCCGTTGGGCCAGCGTCGAGCCAGTCACCGTACACGGCGGGGCCGCCAGGGTCGGCTGGCGTACCAGTGGGCAGTACCGCCACGTTGCGCATGCCGGCCTCTCGGAGCAGCTTTGCGCACAGCTCGGCTGAGGCTGCCAGGTCGCTCCTATGGGCTGGGTCGGCAGATACGGACGGGATCTTAACCCAGTCAGCGAGGGTAGCTATTATGCGGTCCTTGGACCGTTCTACGTAATTGGCCAGCAAAGGGGCACGCGGGTCACTTGGTAGGGCCATGTGCCGACCCTAGCGCCACGGCGGTGCGCGCCAGTGCGTACAGGCGACGGTGGGCCCGGCTGCGTGCAACACTGGCAAGTTATGAGTGACGGCCCGGTTGAAGATATCCGTCGACGGCTCGAAGCCATAGGCGACGAACTAGCCGATATCGCGCTAGGCAAGCTTCGTGAAGCGGTGGAGGAGGGCGGGGCTGGTGGCAGCGCCGTTGCCGAGGAACGGCACCTCGTCAGCGCCCGCCGTGCGGTGCTGAGGGCAGTTGCCCTTTTGGCCCAGGTACTTGAAACCGGCGCTCCTGCAGGCACCTCCGAGGCCGGCGCCGAACAAGCGTAACTGCCCGCCCCAAGCCGGGCAGAAGTGGGCACGAGCCGGGCGAGTGAAGCCCAGCGCCGGCAGAAGTGGGCACGAGCCCAGCGCTGGGCAGGTGTGCACGAAAGCCTGGGACGGCCCCGGGCCACGTCGCGACAGCTCAGTAACGCTGCTGAAGCCGGGCGCGTTGGCTGGGAGGGACCGGGAGGTCGGTGGGGGGTGGCGGGGCGCTGGGGAGCGCGTTGAGCGCGTCGATCAGCTGGCGTAGGCGGGCGTAGGAAATGCGGTCGAAGCTGAGTGCGACCCGTGGTAGCTCCAGGTGGTCGCCTTCGCGGGCCTCAGCCGGTAGCGGGCCGGGCAACAGCTCGATGCCCCCTTGGGTGCAGATCCCGGCGAACTCTTCGGACAGGGCAGCAACTTCGGCCGTGGTCGGCCTGGACAACAAGCGGACCACTAGGCGGTCACCTACCCAGCGGAGCGAGTGGTAGTTGCGGTAAAAGCCGACCAGCTCACTGGCTGCTTCTGCCACGTCGTCGGTTATCAGGTACAAAGTGCGGTCGTCTGGGCTTATCAAGTCTCGGGGAACGACCTCAGTTGTCAGGAACCTCTCCCAGGCTTGCCAATAACTGTCGCTGGGCACCTCCAAGAGCACCACCGGGGACGGTTGGGCCTTGCCCGTCTGGAGCAGTGTCAAAAGCTCGAACGACTCGTCGAGGGTGCCAAAGCCACCCGGGAGGACTGCGTAACCGTGAGACTCCTTCACGAGGAGGAGCTTTCGAGTAAAGAAGTACTTCATGGAGACGAGCTTGGGGTCAGAGGAGATGAACTGGTTCGGCTCCTGCTCGAACGGCAGGCGGATGTTGATGCCGAAGGAGTGCTCTGGCCCGGCACCTTCGAGGCCAGCGGCCATGATGCCCGGTCCTGCACCTGTCACAGTGGACCAGCCTCGTTGTGACAAGCACGAGGCGAGCTCACGGGCCTGGGCGTACAAAGGGTCAGTGGGGAGAGTCCGGGCGGAGCCGAACATCGTGACCTTCCTCAGCGCCCGGTAGGGGGCAAAGACCTCGAAGCCCTCTTGCATTTCGCGCAGGGCGGCGTTGGCTATCTTCAAGTCGAGCCGGTCAGGGTCGCCACTGGCCAGGCGGGCCACGGAGACGAGCAGCTCCCAGATCTGGTCACGGTTGGAGCTGACCTTGAGCTGGTCGAGCAGTTGCTCAAGGCGCTGGTCCAGGTCAGGGTCGCCCGTACTGCGTTCGCGGGCGGGACGTAGCTGCGTTTGCGGACGCGCTCGGCCGTCGGCCCGGGCGGGGCCGCCCTGGGTGCCATGGGCCGGCGCTTGCGCGACTGGTGCCGGCGGCTGCGCCTTAGCGGGGTCTGGTAGGGGCTTAGCCATAGGGGCAAAGCACTATAGCGAACTGCGGGGAGCAGCTTGGCTGTCTACCAGCCACAGGATCCTAGGGGCTTTCACCCGGGCGGCAGGGAGGTCGGCACCAGCGACGATGGCTTCCAATGCCTGTCGCTTGGCTGAGCCGACAACCGTGAATATGACAAGGCGAGCTCGGGCTATGCCCGCGAAAGTGAGGGTCATGCGGGCATGCTTGTTGAGGCCAGTTGGGTCCTCGTTAAAAGTCACCAGCTGCCCGGGGTCGGCCTGAAGCGCCTTCGACCCGGGGAAAAGGCTGGCCGTGTGGCCGTCTGGCCCCATCCCGAGGTGTACCACGTCCAAGTGCCCGACCTCGCCCAAGCGCAACTGGTAGGCGTCTGGCCCTTCCTCGCAGCGCATCGGGTAGACGGCGTTAGCAGCTCCAACGCGCTCCAAAAGAGCCTGGCGGCCGAGCAGCTCGTTCGAGTCGGGGTGGTCTGGAGGCACGCAACGCTCGTCACCCCAAAAGACGTTGACGACCATCCAGTCAATGCAATGTGCGCCCTCAGCAGCCAAGCGTTCGTAGCATGCTCGCGCTGTTTCCCCGCCCGACAAGGCTATGTCGAACTCCTCTCCGGGGCGGTTGGCAAAGGCCGAGATCACTTCGGCGGCGAACGCCCCAGGGACGTCGTCGGTGACTACCAGTTCACCGTTCACGCTTAGGCCCTTTCATGTCCGCAGACGGTCAGTGAGCTACGCCGGTTCTAGGAGGCAAGGGTGGCAGCTGCCGCGAGCGCTCGTTCCCAGACCCGGTCGGCTCGAAGGTTGCTTATAGCGGTCGACAGTGCGGACGTGAGGGAGTCGTTGGGCAGGGGCAAAGCCTGGCTCTGGGCTACACCACTGGAAAGGTGCGCACGTGCCCATACGGCTCTCATGCCCTCGTCTCGGCTCACTATGAACGTGCCCTCTTCGTCCTCGTAGCTAGCGTGCAGAGTTATTTCCACGTGCCGGGCGTCTTGGAGGGCCACTTCTTTGGAACGCATGTCCAGCTGGGCCAGCAGCCACCCGCCCAGGAGGTGGCGCGGCCCAGGTTTGCCCTTCACCAGGGCAGAACGCGCCCCCCTTAGCAGTGCACGGGCCGGCTCGGGGTCGAAAAGGCCGGCTAGTAGCTCACGCCAGGGTTGCAAGCGCACCCACGAGAGGTCCACCACTGGGTGGTGGTTGGCCAGTTCGAGCAAGGTGCGGTAGACGTGGGGGACTTCTCCTGGGTCGTCACTGGCCAGCCGGGTGTCGACCAAGATGGCGCTGGCGACGTGCAACAGCGGGTCGGTCGGGTCCGGCAAAGGCCCGGGGTACCAGAGCACGAGCGGCATGTCGGCCAGGGCAAAAGGAGCTATGACGGACGCGAGGTGCGACGCAGCTTGGCCGCCCACCTGCAGGTGGAGCTCGTCGAAGAAAACTGAGCGCCCCGTTGCGCCGTCCACTGGGATGTCAGCACGCCACAGGCAAGCTTCTGCGTCTATCGCCGGCGTGCTGTCGGGGTCCGGCTTCAACATAACGATGCGGCAAGGGTGGTGCGAACCGAGAGCGTGCACCGCTTCAAGACAAGCGTCGGTCTCGGCGTCAGTCCCGTCGACGACGACAAGTGTCATGACCGCCGTGCGTATGCTTGCCCCTTGGCTTGTGGCTTGGCGGCGCAGGTCGCCCAGCGAGGCGAAGATGTCACCAAGTTGGGCACCGGTCCGTTGCCAGCGCGTGACCGCCACAGGGCCAGTGGACGCTCGTTGACCTGAGCTGCCCGCCCCAGCCTCGCTCGTTGGCCCAGCGTTTTGTGGCTGTTCGCCAAGCGGAGGGCCGGGCGGACCAGCTGGCGTCAGGGCGTTCGCCATTGACGGCCGTCACGTTGTAGGAGGGTGTCTGCTTGGCGTGGGCCCCATGAGCCCGCTCCGTACCCAGCCAGCGGCACCAGGCCCTCTGACCAGGCGTCGATGACCGGCTGGACGATGTGCCAGGCGGTGTCCACTTCGTCCGTTCGGATGAACAGCGTCGGCTCGCCTACCATGGCGTCGAGGAGGAGCCGCTCGTAGGCATCGGGCGGGTCTTCCAAAAAGGCCGTCCCATAAGAGAAGTCCATGAGCACGTCGCGGACCCGGAAAGCCTGGCCAGGGATTTTCGCGCCAAAGCGCAAGCTGACACCCTCGTCAGGCTGGATCCGTAGAACCAGGGCGTTAGGGTGGAGAGCCTCAGAGGCGCTTTTAGGAAAGGCGAGGTGCGGCACTTCCTTGAACTGGAGAGCGACCTCGGTCAGGCGCTTTTGAAGGCGCTTGCCCGTACGCACGTATATAGGCACCCCCGCCCACCGCCAGTTGTCGACGGCCAGCTTCAGTGCCACGTACGTCTCGGTCTCGCTTTGCGGGCTGACGCCCTCTTCTTGGCGGTAGCCTGGCACCGCCATGCCGTCGACCCACCCGGAGTCGTACTGTGCGCGCACTGAGATGTTGGCGACCTGGCTGGCATCTGGCACGACCACTGAGCGCAGGGCCTTTACCTTTTCGTCGCGTATGCCCTCGGAGTCGACCGTGCCAGGGGGCTCCATGAGCGTGAGCGAGAGCACCTGCATCACGTGGTTCTGGACGATGTCGCGCAGTGCCCCAGCTTTTTCGTAGAAAGAGCCGCGCTTTTCCACTCCGAGCGATTCTGCCACCGTTACCTGGACGTGGTCGATATAGTTGCGGTTCCACAGAGGTTCGAAGATGGCGTTCGCAAAGCGCAGGGCCAGGACGTTTTGGACGGTCTCTTTGCCGAGATAGTGGTCAATGCGGTAAATTTGGTCCTCTTCGAACACCTCGTGCAGGGCTGAGTCGAGCGCAGTGGCTGTAGCCTGGTCGTGGCCGAAGGGCTTTTCGATCACCAGGCGTACTGAAGCGCCTGGGCGCACCGGCCGGTTGAGACCCACGGCGCCTAGCAATTTGGCCACCTCGGCAAAAACGTCGGGGACGGTGGCCAGGTAGTAAGTGCGGTTGCCGCCGGTGCCGAGAGCCTCGTCGACTTCTTTTAAGCGCTCGCTCAGGGCGTTAAATGTGGCAGGGTCGCCGTACTGGCCGGCTATGTAGGAACTGTTTTTTACGATCTCAGCCCAGCCAGGCCCAGCGTCGGGTGCGGCGCTTAGCATGCGGTCCCTAAATGCGTCGTCAGTCATTTCAGTACGGGCAATGCCGATGACCGCGAACGCGGCAGGCAAGAGACGGCGGTGGGAAAGCCGCTCTAGCGCGGGCAACAACTTGCGGTGGGTCAGGTCGCCCGATGCACCGAACACGACGAGCACGCCGGGCGGGGCCCGCCGGACGGTGTCGAGGCCCTCGGCCAGAGGGTTCACCTGGAGCGAGACCGTGCTCACTGCTGGCCTAGCTCGTTGGCCTTGTCCTGGAGCGCCTGTAAGAGCTCGTCATAGCTCTTGGAAAAGGCTGCGACCCCCTCGTCTTCGAGCGTTCGGGCAACGTCCGCCATGTCGATGCCAGCCTCGGCAAGGGCGACCAAGTGGTCTTTGGCCTCTTGCACGCCGGTGTCGACCGTGCGGGCGACGCGGCCATGGTCCATGAACGCCTCGACTGTAGCGTCGGGCATGGTGTTGACCGTGTTGGGGCCGATAAGCGTGCTCACGTAGAGCAGGTCGGGGTAAGCAGGGTTTTTGGTGGACGTCGACGCCCACAACGGTCGCTGGTAGTGGGCCCCGCTGGCACGGAGCTTTTCCCAACGAGGGCCGGAGAAGCGTTGCAGGAAGAGCTGGTAAGCCAGTTTGGCCTGGGAGACGGCAGCCTTGCCCCGCATGGCCAAGGCGGCTGGCGTCCCGATGGCTTCGAGCCTGCGGTCCACCTCGGTGTCGACCCGGCTGACGAAAAATGACGCGACGCTGTGCACCGTGGAGAGGTCACCGCCGCTCGCTGCGAAAGCTTCCAGGCCGGAAATATAGGCCTCGATAACGGCGTCGTAACGCTCCAGGCTGAAGATCAACGTGACGTTTATGTTGCGGCCCTCGCTGATCATCTGGTGGATGGCCGGGACGCCCTGTTCGGTGGCTGGGATTTTGACGAGGAGGTTTGGCATGGCGATCCGCTCGTGGAAGTTGCGGGCGTCACGAGCAGTCCCGTCCGTGTCGTAGGCCAGGGCCGGGGAGACTTCCAGGGAGACGAACCCATCGGCGTGGCCGCTTTGGTCATAAAGCGGGTGGAAGATCTCCAGTGCAGCGGTGATGTCTGCGATCGCCATTTCCCAAAAGGCGTTCTCCACCGAGCCGGCTCTAATTAGCCTGGCGAACTCGTCATCGTAGGCGCCAGAGCCGGTCATGGCTTTTTGGAATATAGAGGGGTTCGAGGTCACGCCCCTGATCCCGTCCTCGACCAGCTTCGCCAAGCGACCGGACTGGATTGCCCCTCGTGACAGGTTGTCGATCCAGGGGCTTTGGCCGCCCTCCGTGTAGAGCTCGTGGAGAGGTGTCATTTATTTCCCCTTTCTAGGTTTGTAGACAAGCCTACTTGGGCCTGGAGGCATTGCTGTGCGGACGGGTTGCTCATGGCCGTGCTGGAGCATGAGACGTGGAGGACTTGGCGAGCAGTTGGCGGGCGCGCTGAGCGACGTTCTCAGGGTTGAAACCGAAGTGGGCCAGCACTTGGGCCCCTGGGCCTGAGGCACCGAAGCTGTCGAGGCAAACCCACTCGTCAGCCCAGCGCGACCAGCCAAGGCTGGCTGCTGCCTCGACAGCCAGTACCGGCAGGCCTTGGCCCAGCACCTCGGCCTGGTAGGCGGCACCTTGCTGTTCGAACAGCTCCCAGCTTGGCATGGACACGACCCGTGCGGCCACCCCTTCAGAGGCGAGCAGCCTAGCTGCGGCTACGCAAAGAGCTACCTCTGAACCGGTCCCGACCAGCACTAGCTGGGGCTGGGGGGGGTCAGCTAAGACGTAGGCGCCCCGTGACAACAAATGCGCACGCTCGGCCGTTGTCTCGAGGACCGGGAGCGCCTGACGGGACAGGATGAGCGCAGTCGGGCCGTCGTGGGCCAGCGCCACGGCCAACGCCTGGGCGGTCTCGTTGGCATCGGCGGGCCGGATGACGAGGAGGTTGGGCATCGCCCTCAGGGAGGCCAGGTGCTCGACAGGTTGGTGCGTCGGCCCGTCTTCACCGACGCCCACCGAGTCGTGGGTCCAAGAGTAGATGACCTTGGTGCCCGAAAGTGCGGCCAAGCGGACTGACCCCCGCATGTAGTCAGAAAAGACGAAGAACGTGCCTCCAACAGGCAGGACGCCACCGTGGCGGGCCATGCCGTTCATGAGGCCGCCCATCGCGTGCTCGCGTACGCCATAGGCGAACAGGCGGCCCTCGGGGTGCTCCCGGGACTGGGCCGGGGTGCCCTCCAGCTTGGTGCCGGTGTTGCCGGTCAGGTCTGCTCCTCCAGAGACCAAGGCGGGCACAGCCGGGGCCACGGCGTTCAGGCACGTTTTGATGGCCGCTCGGGTGGCTACCTTGTCCCCCGCAGCCCAGACGGGAAGATCCTTGTCGAAGCCGTCAAGCGGGCGAGCTCCCCATAGGGCCTGCCACTCGTCCCTGTCGACTTGAGAGGCCTCGAGGCGCTTCGACCAGGCTTGCACCTGCTCGGAGCCACGCCGGCCAACTGAGCGGTAGAACTGGACCACCTCGGGCGGCACCCAGAACTTCTCATCAGGGGGAAGGCCCAGGATCTCTTTCGTGGCTCGTATTTCTTCAGGGTCGAAGGGGTCGCCGTGAGCCTTGGAGGTGTCTGTGAGGTGCGGCGCGGGCCAACCGATGTGAGAGCGCAACTGGAGGAAGCTGGGACGGTCTTCAACTGCCATGGCACGGCGCAACGCCGCCTCGAGGGCCTCGGTGTCGTTTGCTATTTCGCCAAGGTCTTCGGTGTGCCAGCCGTAGGCCTGGAACCTTTTAACGGCGTCGTCGCCCAGGGCCAGTTCTGTGGGCCCGTCGATCGTGATGTGGTTGTTGTCGTACACGCAGATGAGCCGCCCGACGCCCAGGTGACCGGCCAGGGAGGCGGCCTCGTGGCTGATGCCCTCCATGAGGTCGCCGTCGCTGCACAGCACGAACGTGTAGTGGTCCATCAGCTCGGCCCCGTAACGGGCACGCAACATCCGCTCAGCCACAGCCATGCCGACGGCGTTGGCAAAGCCCTGCCCGAGAGGCCCAGTTGTGACCTCAACCCCTGGGAGCTCACGTGACTCGGGGTGCCCGGGGGTGCGGGAGCCCAACTTGCGGAACTGCTTTAGGTCGTCCAGCTCGAGGCCGTAGCCGGTCAGGTACAGCATCGAGTACAAAAGGACCGAAGCGTGGCCGCAGGAGAGCACGAAGCGGTCCCGGTCGGGCCAGTCGGGCCGGCTGGCGTCGTAACGCATCACCCGTGCCCACAGGACGTGGGCCAACGGCGCGAGCGCCATAGCCGTACCGGGGTGGCCAGAGTTGGCCTGGCGGGGAGCGTCCATCGCCAAACCCCGGACAACGTTGATGCCAAGCTGTTCGATGCTCTGAGAAGGCGGGCTTGTTGCCGCTGTGGTCTCGCTCATGCGCACCACGCTAGTGCCGCCAAGACCTCGGCCGTTGTGGCCATCGTCGTGCTGGCACGGCCTCGGCCGTTGTGGCGCGAAGCCTAAGTGCCTCGCCGCAGCGCGCGCTCAGACGAGCTCTTGCTCGCGCTCTTCGGCAGGCCGTGCTCCCGAGGTGCTGAGGGTGGCCCCGGCAAGAGCCAGACCTCCTGCCGCTTGAGCGGCGCGCGTGAGGTGGAGGTCTGAGAGGCGGACCTGTAGGCAGCCGAGCCGCTTGCACATTTTGACCACCCACCATCCTGGGTCAAGCTGATGGCGGTTGAACGAAAGGCAGGCCGATGTTGGGGCGGCATGGTGGTTTGAGTGCAACCCCTCGCCCCAAGTCAAAAAAGCGAGCCACTGGTTGTTGGTCGCGAACCCTGGGAACGGCCGACGGCCGAAACGGTGCCCGACGGCGTTGATGGCTGCGTTGAGCAGGAGGTAACTGACAACGTGCACCCCAGCAGCCACGAGGGCCCAGCGCCAACCGAGCAGCGCCCAGAGGCTGGCGAGCCCGACGGCGAGCCCGAGGAACCCGTGGTCGAACAAGATCTTGTCCCAACGGTCGCGTTTTATGTCGCGGCTGTACTTGCTCATGACCTCAGCGTCGTGTGCGGCCTTGCGGTAAAGAGCGGCGTTCAGGAGCTGCACCTTCCAGTAGCCGTCAAGTACGGGCGAGTGGGGGTCGCCGGGCACGTCGGTGTAAGCATGGTGCTGGCGGTGCACTGCAGCCCATTCGCGAGGCTTGATACCTGTTGTCACCCAGACAAGCGCTCTTAGGACAAGGGCAAACCATGGCGCCAGGGTTATGGCGCGATGAGCCACAGTGCGGTGCAGGTACATGGTTGTGAGCAAAAGGGCTAGCTGGCAGACCGCCAACCCTACGATGACGGCTACCAGGAGATGAGTCATGTGGCCCACCTTATCCTGCATTGCCTCGTGCCGGCGTGTGCTGTCGGGAAGGCCCGGTCCTGTCGGGAAGGCCCGGTGGCGGGGCCGAGCCAGGTGAGGCCTGCATGTGCAGGAGGGCCCTTGTCTGCTGCCGACGTGGCGGGGCCGAGCCAGGTGAGGCCTGCATGTGCACGAGGGCCCTTGTCTGCTGCCGACGTGGCGGGGCCGAGCCAGGTGAGGCCTGCATGTGCACGAGGGCCCTCGGCTCGGTTAGCTTTCTGTGGCAGTGAGCCCGCTCAAAAACCCCTCTTCTGCTCGAAAGGACGGCCAGCGCCTACCGGACGGCCTGTCCGAGCTGGTGCGGCTGGTACTTGCCTATGCCAAGCAGGAGACGATCGAACCGGTGCGCGCACAGGTCCGCCACCTTGGCCGGGCCTTGGCGGGCGCGCTGCTGCTAGCGGTGGGCACTGTCTTGTTGGCGCTCGGGCTCGTACGCGCGCTCCAGGTGGAGCTTGGCGCGAAAAGCTCCACGGCGTCGGTCTTTGGGGCGGGCGACCACTTGTCAGGCAACCTTTCCTGGGTGCCGTACATGGCAGGGGCCGTACTGTGCTTGGCCGTGTCCGCTGGCTGCGTGGCCCTGATCGTGAGAAGGAGCCGTCAATGAGCCCAGGTGGGCGAACGAGTGGCAAAAAAGGGCGCGGCGACAGCGGAGGCCCTCCGACGGGGAGCGGGCCGCAGGGCCGGGTCACACCGGGCGACATCGAAGCCAAGATAAACGAGCTAGTCGGCGGGGTCGAAGACAAGGTGCAAGCGGCCCGCCCGCTGCTCACCTACGCCGCGGTCGGTGGGGTGGTGCTGCTGGCGGTGATGGCGTTCTGGCTCGGTAGGCGAAGCGGTCGACGCCGGTCGACCGTAGTGGAAGTCCTGCGCGGGTAACGGGGGCGCCCGTGCTGTCGCGGTTGTTGCGAAAGGGCGTGCGCGAAGGGCTGCGCCGCGGTGTAGCCGGGGGGGAGCGCGCCTGGCTGGTACTGGGCGCTGCTGCGTTACTGGCCCGCTTGGCTCTGCGGGTGCTGCACCGTAAGCCCGAGGTTGTCTTTAGGGAAAAGCTACGGCCCGGGGAGCGGGTCGTCATCGCGCACCGACCTCGGACCAGGCCGTCATAGGAGCTGGAGCAGGGCGCAGTGCTTTGCGCACTTTGCCCGGCACAGCCTGTCGAAGGCTGGCCCGGTGCTTCGGGCAAAATAGGGAGGTGAAAGTCCTATTGCGCAACCCCAGGCGCGAGGTTGAGGTCAATGCCCCTGTGAGCGTGCGTGACATGCTGCGCCAGCTCGGGTACCGTCGTGAGGCCGTGCTCGTGATCGTAAACGGGACGCTGGTGACCGGCGACGCCACCTTGGACGAGGGAGCGGAGGTAGAGGTCCGCCCTGTGGTCTCTGGAGGAGCAGGAGCCCGGTGAGGTGCCGCTCCTGCCGAGCCCCGGCGGTGATAGAGCTGCCACGGCACAATACAGCGTTTTGCCGCGACTGCTTCCTCACCTACTGCCGCAACCAGGTCAGCCGGGCCATCGCTGAGCATGAAATGATCGTTCCAGGCGAGCGCGTGCTTGTCGCCGTGTCAGGGGGGAAGGACTCTTTGGCGCTGTGGGACATCCTGCTGGGCCTTGGTTACGACGCCGAGGGGCTTTATGTGGGCCTAGGGATAGAGGGCTATAGCGAGCCGTCCGGCCAGTACGCCCGTGACTTTGCCGTTGCCCGCCGGGCGGCTCTTGTCGAGGTGGACTTGAAAGAGCAGTTCGGTTACGACGTGCCAAGCGGCGCCGTCGCGGACCACCGCGTGCCGTGCTCTGCGTGCGGGCTGTCCAAACGCCACGTCTTTGACCGTGCCGCTGTCGAGGGCGGCTACGACGTGGTGGCTACCGGGCACAACCTAGACGACGAGGCCGCCGTCTTGTTCGGCAACGTGCTGCGCTGGGATCTCGAGTACATGGCGCGCCAGAGGCCGGTGCTGCCTCGTGGGGAGGGTTTCCCGAAAAAAGTGAAGCCGTTGGTGCGCTTGAGCGAGCGCGAGACGGCTGCCTACTGCGTCTTACAGGGGATCAGCTACCAGGTGGAAGAGTGCCCGATGGCAACGGGCAACCGGCACCTCGGCTATAAGGAAGCCTTGGGACTCGTGGAGGAGCGCTCGCCGGGCGCCAAGGCTGCATTTTACGCTCAGTTCCTGGACAGGGCATTGGTACCGGTCAGCGCGGCTGCCCAACCTACCCGCGCCGAGCTTCACCCCTGCTCGAACTGTGGGGCACCTACAACCTCGCGTCTGTGCGCGTTTTGCCGCTTGGTGCAGCGGGCTGGAGGCGACCCGAGCCGGCACATAGACCTGAGCCACCGCAGCGCAGTGAGCGCCGGATGAGGGCCTTCAGCCCGGGCGAACGCGTGCTCTTGCTGGACCGGCGGGGCCGGCGTTACCTGGTCAGCCTGGAAAAGGGGGGCGAGTTCCACACACATAACGGCCCAGTGCCCCACGATGACGTCATCGGCCGGGAAGAGGGGTCCGTAGTGCGTTCGTCCCGTGGCGCCAAGTACCTAGCCGTGCGGCCCACTTTGGCCGAAGTAGTGCTGGAAATGCCTCGAGGTGCGCAGGTCATCTACCCGAAGGACCTCGGGCCGATACTGCTAATGGCCGACATTTTCCCCGGTGCCAGGGTGCTCGAGGCCGGCCTCGGCTCAGGTGCGCTGTCGATGGCCCTGTTGCGGGCAGGGGCTGACGTGACCGGTTATGAGCTAAGAGAGGACTTTGCCCGCCGTGCGGTGCGCAACGTGACGGGGTTTTTGGGCGAAGAAGTGCTAGCCCGCTACCACGTGGAGATCCGCGATGCTTACGCGGGTATAGGCCCACGGGGGCTCGACCGGGTGCTGTTGGACCTTCCTGAACCGTGGAGGGTAGTAGAGCACGCGGCCAGCGCTTTGCGGCCGGGGGGGATCTTGCTTTCCTACCTCCCGAGCATCGCTCAGGTCATGGCTTTGCGCGCGTCCCTCGAAGGCGGCGGTTTTGCTATGGCAGAGACCGTCGAGGTGCTGTCCAGGTCCTGGCATGTCGAGGGGCAGTCCGTGCGGCCTGAGCACCGCATAGTCGGCCATACCGGCTTTTTGACGGCAGCACGTCTTCTGGCGCCGGCCAGGGAGGAGCACGACGGCCCGCCGGTCGGCTCGGACGAGGCCTGGCAAGACCAGCCAGGTGCAGGCAGCCGATGAACTCTTTCGACTACGGGATTTTGGTGGCCGGCGCACTGGCTGCGCTAGGCGGTTGGAGGACCGGTTTCCTCGCCCGGGTCTTGTCGTGGTGCGGCCTCGGGGCAGGGATCTATGTCGCGGTGCGTTACATGGCCACGATCGTCAAGTTCTTCGACCTGTCTGGTCCCGTGGCACGCATGGTCCTGGCGATCGCGGTGCTGGTGGTGGCCGCGTTCGTGGGGGAAGCGGTGGGGCTCACGGTGGGCTCTCGCCTTCGCTCGGTCCTGCCCTTTGGGGGGGTGCGAACGGCAGACAGAGCTATTGGGGCTCTTTTGGGAGTAGTGGGCGTGCTGGCTGCGCTGTGGTTGCTCGCTCCTTCGCTTGCTGCCGTCCCGGGCACGATCTCGCGCTTGACGACAGGTTCGGTGATCGCCCGTTGGGTCTCTGACCACGCGCCGCGCCCGCCCAACCCCCTGCAGGCTCTTCGGCGGCTCGTAGGGGAGGACGGGTTCCCACAGGTCTTCACGAGCCTTGGAGGCCCTCAGGCGGCGCTATCGGTGCCGAGCGCCGTCCCTATATCTGCCTCTGTTGTGGCACGGGTGTCGGCGTCCACCGTAAGGGTGGAGGGGCAAGCTTGCGGGCGGTCCCAGGAGGGTAGCGGCTGGGCGGTGGCACCCGACCTTATCGTCACCAACGCCCACGTCGTGGCGGGCGAACCCGCGGGGGCGACGAGCGTTCTCCTGCCTGACGGGGTGGCGAAGCCGGCCACGGTGGTGCTGTACAACCCCAACGTGGACCTGGCTTTGCTGTCGGTGCCCGGGCTAGGAGAGGAGCCGCTGCCCTTGGGCACAGGAGCGGTGCGCCAAGTTGGTGCCGTCTTCGGCCACCCAGGCGGCCAAGCGGCATTGGCGGTGCAGCCAGCTACCATCACCGAGGAGGTGACTGCGGTCGGGTACGACCTGTACGGGACGCACGAGACACGCCGCGACGTGTACGTCTTGGCGGCTCGGTTACAGCCGGGAGATTCTGGCGCTCCGCTGGTCGCCACCGCTGGCGACGTGGTGGGCATTGCCTTCGCGATCGCCCCAGACAGCCCGACAACGGCGTACGCTCTCACGACAAAGGACCTAGAGCCGCTTTTGGCACAACCACATACAGGCGCAGTGCCAACGGAGGCCTGCTTGAGCGGTTAGGAAACCTGCTGAGGCATTGGTTCAGGCTGGGCCTACTCTTCTCAGGCTGGGCCTACTCTTCGATGAAGATGCACTCCCCAGGGCACTCTTCGGCTGCTTCGCGCGTGGCCTCCTCCATGTCCTCGGGGACGAGGGCCAGCCCGGCGTGGCCACCTGGGTCGTTGAAGATCTTGTCACCTTCCTTCACATAGGACAGGCCGTCGTCCAGCAATGTGAAAACGGCGGGAGCGATCTCTTCGCAGAGGCCGTCGCCCGTACATAGATCTTGGTCGATCCAGACTTTCATGTGCTCCTGGTCAGCCTTTCGTTTCTCGTCTAGCTGAGCACAACGTGCTCAAGAGCCCAAGGTACCGGTACAGCGGGCGAAGTGTCAATGAGGGCCCACCGCCTGGCGCACGCTTGGGGCCGCATCGCCCTCGTCACCCTCGTCGGTCCCGACGGCGTCGGGCCCAGCGCTTGGCGCACGCAGGGGGCTCACCGATTGGCGCCCGCTGGCGGTAACGTCAAGGGCGGCTCTGAAGTCGCACGCTAAGACGCGAGGAGGTGGCTAGATGTCAGAACCAGAGGGCAGTCGCATCGCAGCCATGGAACAAGAGCTAGCGGAACTACGAAGCCAGGCGAGTTCTCTAGAAGAAGAAGTCGCAACCTTGCGCAGGCGCTTGGCTGAGGCGCCCAAGCGGGTGCGCACCCTGGAAGAGCGGCTCTTGGAGACCAAGGGCCAGCTTCAGCAGGCTGTTTCTCAGAACGAACGCCTCACCTATACCTTGCGAGAGGCTCGCGAGCACATCACGTCGCTGCGCGAAGAGGTCGACAAGCTGACGCAACCTCCGGCCGCCTATGGGACGTTCTTGAGGCGCAACGAAGACGGGACGGCCGACGTGTTCTCTGGCGGGCGCAAGATGCGGGTATCGCTGCACCCGAGCCTCGATGAGACCGAGCTGCGCCAGGGCCAGGAGGTGGTCCTTAACGAATCGCTGAACGTGGTCATGGCAAGGGGCCTCGAGACCTCGGGCGAGGTTGTGACCATGAAGGAGCTCTTGGACGACGGGCACCGGGCCATCGTCGTGGGCCGCGCCGATGAGGAGCGGGTGGTGGAGCTGGCCGAGGTGCTGTGGGGCGAGAGGCTGCGCTCGGGTGACTCTTTGCTGATGGACCCTCGCTCGGGGCTGTTGCTCGAGAAACTACCGAGGCCTGAAGTGGAAGACCTTGTGCTCGAAGAGGTCCCCAACGTGTCTTACGAGGACGTGGGCGGGCTGGACGCTCAGATAGAACAGATCACCGATGCAGTGGAGCTGCCCTTTTTGTACAGGGAGCTTTTTGCCGAGCACAAGCTGCCGGCGCCCAAGGGCGTGCTGCTGTACGGCCCCCCTGGCTGCGGCAAGACCCTTATAGCCAAGGCGGTGGCCAACTCGCTGGCTAAAAAGGTAGCCGAGCGCTCCGGCGACGGTGCCGCTCGTAGCTACTTCTTGAACATCAAGGGCCCTGAGCTGCTGAACAAGTACGTGGGCGAGACGGAGCGCCAGATCCGCCTGGTCTTCCAGCGGGCGCGCGAAAAGAGCGAAGAAGGCGTGCCGGTCATCGTGTTTTTCGACGAGATGGACTCTTTGTTCCGCACCCGCGGCAGCGGCATCTCCTCAGACGTGGAGTCGACGATCGTGCCTCAGCTGCTGGCTGAGATAGACGGCGTTGAATCCCTGAAGAACGTGATAGTCATAGGGGCCTCCAACCGCGAGGACCTGATCGACCCAGCGATCCTGCGGCCTGGGCGCTTGGACGTGAAGATCAAGATCGAGCGCCCGGACGAGGCTGCCGCGGCTCAGATCTTTTCTCGCTACTTGACCTCCGACCTGCCCCTGGACGCGGACGAGGTCCAATCGCTTGGCGGTGGCGACAAGGACAAGGCCGTGCGCCTCATGATCGAGCGGGCTGTTGAGGAGATGTACCGTGACGATGAGGCCAACCAGTTCCTCGAGGTCACCTACCAAAACGGCGACAAAGAGGTGATGTTCTACAAGGACTTCGCCTCGGGGGCCATGATCGAGAACATAGTCCGGCGGGCAAAGAAGCTGGCCATCAAACGCCAGATCGCCGGCCTAGGCCGGGGCATCCGCACCCAGGACCTGCTCGACTCGACCAAGCAGGAGTACAAGGAGCACGAGGACCTGCCCAACACCACGAACCCGGACGACTGGGCCAAGATCTCGGGCAAGAAGGGCGAGCGTATCGTGTACATACGCACGATCATGTCCCTGGGCGACGAGACCAAGGGAGGCCGCTCGATAGAGCGCGTGGCGACCGGGCAGTACTTGTAGCGCAATCGCGGGGCTCGGGGCGGTGCTGGCAGCTAGCAGTAGACCAAGGCCGGCCCGGGCACCCGGTCCCGCCAAGCAGGGTCGCCGAGGCGCGTGACGAGGGCCTCGGTCACCGTGAAGCCTCGTCCGACCACCAGCACCCCGTTGCTGTCCGTAAGGTCGTGCGCTAGGACCATCCCTTCGGCTAGCTCACCGACCCTAACCGCTGCAACCCCCTGTCGCCGGCCGTGCACCAGGGCTTCGGCTGCGTCGAGCACTGCGGGGTCGTAACGGCCTTCGCGCGACCGCATTATGACTATCGCCTCGGGCCCGGTGTCACCCGCAGTCTCTAGTTGGTCGAGGTCGTTGGCCACCCGGAGCAAGCGGGCACCGAGAGGTATTTTCTCACCCCAGGTGCTGTCTGGCGGGACACCGTTGCCGTCGAAGTCCTTGCGCTGGTAACGCACGATGTCCCTCACGTTGTCGAGCCGTGGGATGTTGGCCAGCACACGTTCGGCAAGCCGGGGCAACTGGTCGAGCTCAGCCTCCTCGTCGTCGGTGAGCGGCAGGCCCCGGTTGAGCTTGTCCACCACAGCCTCGCGCAAGGCGACCGCCCCTATTTGGGAAAGCATGGCTGCTAGCTCCACCTCGTAGGGGTGCTTGACGTCCATAACTACGGCCAGTTCGGCCGCCAGCCTCTTCACCCTGGAGGAGCGGGCGAAGGTCGCCGGGCTGGCGATGGCCAAGGTGCTGACCAGGGCCTCCACGCTGCCTCGGAGCGTCTGCTCCAGCAGCTCGCGCTCGGCGACGTGGAGGCGGTGGTGCTCCACAGCTGCGTCTAGCGCGCCGTTTAGGTCTTCGGCGCTCACGGGCCTGAAAAGCAGCCGGAAGATGTGCCCCTCGTTGATGGCAGCCGTGACGGAGCCAATGTCGGCGGAGTCGGTGACCAAGATCCGCGAAGTGCTTGGGTAGGCTGCACGCACCTCACGGAGCAGCTCTACCCCGTCCATATCGGGCATACGAAGATCGGATACCACCACGTCGAAAGGCTCTTCGGCGTCTTCTAGGGTGTCGAGGGCGCTGCGCCCGGAGAGCACGCCGACCACCGTGCAGCGGGTGCGAAGTGCCCGGCTGAGGTCCTCTAGGACCGACTTGTCGTTGTTTACGCAGAGCACCCTGGGCCTGTTACGCGCTGTGAGCGAAGTGGCCATTCGAGGACATCTTCGGCCGTGCGCTGCCCGGTCTGAGGTCAGCGTACTGGCAACTTGCGATAGCCCGAAGGCTTTAGGCCACGGCCGGCCGGCTCGTCGGCTGCTCGTCGCTGCCCAGCTGCTCGGGAGCCTTGAGCTGGTCGCTTGTCGCACGTCAGCTGCTTGGCCTCGTTATGCCGGCAACGAGAAGCGAAAATGACGGTAACGTCGGCACCGTGGCCATTGTGAAAGTACTGGGCCTCGAAACTGAGTTCGGTGTCAGCGTGCGGGGTACGGCTGAGCCCAACCCGATCGCGGCCTCTTCTGCGCTGATAAATGCCTATGTAGCTTCCTTGGGGCAACGGGCAGAGTGGGACTACGGCGACGAGTCGCCCGGACGCGACGCGAGGGGCTTTGTGCGGGAGGCGGCCGTAGCCCCGGAAGTGGAGACCCACCTCGTGAACGCGGTGCTCACGAACGGGGCACGCTATTACGTGGACCATGCGCACCCGGAGTTCTCCACCCCTGAGTGCTCGAACGTCTGGGAGGCGGTCTTGTACGACAAGGCCGGAGAGGCAGTCCTGGCCCGCTCGGTTGAGGCGGTCAGGCAGTACCTGCCTCCTGGCCAGCAGGTCAGCGTCTACAAGAACAACTCGGACGGCAAGGGCAACTCCTATGGCTCGCACGAGAACTACCTGATGGACAGGGCTGTGCCGTTCTCGCGTGTAGTTGAGCACGTCATCGCCCACTTCGTGACGCGCCAGATTTTCACCGGCGCTGGCAAGGTGGGTTGTGAGGCGCAGGGCCACGAGCAGGTTAACTTTCAGTTGACCCAGAGGGCCGACTTCTTCGAGGAGGAGGTGGGCCTGGAGACCACCCTGAAACGGCCGATCGTCAACACGCGCGACGAGCCGCACTGTGATGCGCAGAAGTACCGTCGCCTGCACGTGATATTGGGTGACGCCAACCTGTCTGAAGTGGCCGACTTCTTGAAGGTCGGTACCACTGCAGTGGTGCTGTCGATGATCGAGGACGACTGGTTTGCCCGCCAAGGGCGCAGTTACGCCCTCGCTTCTCCTGTGCAGGCCATGCGCCAGGTCTCTTACGACTTGTCGCTGAAGCAGCCACTGGACCTCTTGGACGGACGGCGTATGAGCGCGTTGGAGGTCCAGTGGGAGCACCTCGACTTGGCCCGCAAGTACGGCGAAGACAACGGCTTTGACGCGGTCGGAGGGGCCGAGGTGGGCAACGAGGTAGTCCGTCGCTGGGAGGAGGTGCTGACGGCCCTCGAGGCAGATCCGCTTTCGCTAGCAAATAGATTGGACTGGGTGGCTAAGTACAGGATGGTGAACGGCTATCGCGAGCGCCACGGGCTCAGCTGGCACGACCCGAGGCTGTTCGCGATGGACCTGCAGTACCACGACGTAAGCCCTGAGCGCTCGTTGTTCGCTCGGGCCGGCATGGAGCGCCTGTTGTCCCCGGCTAATGTGGCCAGAGCCATGACTGAGCCCCCGGTCACCACCAGGGCGTACTTCAGGGGCAGGTGCCTCCAGCGCTGGCCCTGGGCTATTGCGGCGGCTAACTGGGACTCCCTGGTGTTCGACCTGGGCAGCGACCCCCTTCGCAGGGTCCCTATGCTGGAGCCCCTCAGAGGGACAGCGGCGCATGTCGATCAGTTACTAGCACGGTGCAGTACTCCAGCAGAGCTGCTGGAGCAGTTGGGTTCTTGAGGAGAGACGACCTTATGGCTGAGAGAGAGCAGATCAAAAAGCAAGCGCCCTCGCGGTCGGAGCCTGAGCAGGTCGAAGAAGTCCCCGCTGGTTCCAAGCGCGGCGAGGAGCTGAAGGCTGAGCTGGACGAGCTGTTGGACGAGATTGACGAGGTCTTGGAGGACAACGCCGAAGAGTTCGTCAAGTCATATGTCCAAAAAGGCGGTCAGTAGGCCGCCAGTGCGGGGCTCCTCGCCTCGGGCGGCTTGCTTTAGCCGGCCGGTGCAAGGAGCAACTAGGGTCAGTTGGGTATATGACCCTTCCAATGTTCCCGCTCGGGAATGACCCCGGGCCTGACTTCGCCGAGGTACTGCGCAGGCTCGGCTTAGGGCCGTTCCGGCTGCCTAGTCTGGACAAGGTCGCAAGCCCAGCCCCGGAGGTGCCTCATGGCACTACTATCTGCGCGCTGCGCTACGCCGACGGGGTGGTGATGGCCGGTGACCGCAGGGCTACTGCTGGTTCCGCCATTGCACATAGGACGATGGAAAAGGTGCACCCGGCTGACAGCCACAGCGGCGTCGCACTGGCCGGTGCGGCCGGGCAGGCAATGGAGATGGTGCGGCTTTTCCAGCTCCAACTTGAGCACTACGAGAAGGTAGAAGGCCAGGCTCTTTCGCTGGAGGGCAAGGCCAACCAGCTGTCCCAGATGGTGCGGTCCAACATGGGCATGGCCATGCAAGGTTTTGTGGTCGTGCCCTTGTTCGCTGGCTACGACCTGCGCCAAAGGCGTGGCCGGATCTACACCTACGACTTCACGGGTGGGCGTTACGAAGAAACTGACTACCAGGCCGAGGGCTCGGGCGGGCGAGACGCCCGGACCACCATCAAGCTCGGTTACCGGGAGGGCATGGCCCGAGGAGAAGCCGTCGAACTGTGCGTGCGGGCGCTTTGGCAAGCGGCGGACGAGGACGCTGCTACCGGGGGGCCCGACGCCGTGCGGGGGATATACCCGACCGTGGCCACCATAACTGCCCAGGGTTTCGAACGTGTCCCGGAGGAGGAAGTCAAAGCCGCCTTCGAAAAGGTGATCCTGAGCCTGAGCGCTGCTGAGCGCGGGGGCGGGCCCGCTGCCGTGACAGTGCTCGCCGGCGGTGGCCCGGCCGGCGTGGGCCTGTCGAGCCGGCAAGCTAGTACGGCTTCCGAAAGGGGTGGGCAGCCATGACAATGCCTTTTTATGTAGCGCCAGAGCAGTTCATGAAGGACAAGGCGGACTTCGCGCGCAAGAACATCGCTCGGGGCCGCCCCCTGGTGGCGACTGTGTACGCAGGTGGGGTCCTCATCTGTTCGGAGAACCCCTCGCGGTCGCTCCACAAGGTGAGCGAGATTTATGACCGGATCGCATTTGGCGGAGTCGGCAAGTACAACGAGTTCGACCAGCTCCGCCGGGCTGGTGTCCAGCATGCTGACGTAAAGGGCTACCAGTTCAGCCGCGACGACGTGGACGCGCGTTCACTGGCGAACCTGTACGCGCAGTACATGGGCACTGTGTTCACCCACGAGATGAAGCCTCTCGAAGTGGAGATCCTGGTGGCTGAGGTGGGGGCTAGGCCGGGAGAGGACCAGATGTTCCACATCCTCTACGACGGGACTGTGGTGGACGAGGACCGTTTCACGGTCTTGGGCGGAGAGGCGGACGCTATAGCCGGTCGCCTTAGCCGAGCCTTCCGGCCGGAGTGGTCCCTGGGGGAAGCCTTGGCGGCATCAATTGGCGCTTTGGGCGGGCCGGAGCGCAATGTCTCGGTCAGCGAGCTGGAAGTGGCAGTGCTGGACCGGCAAAACGGGCGCCGGGCGTTCCGCCGGGTGCTGGAGGACGAGCTTGCGCAGTTGTTGGCAGGCCAGGCGAGCCACGCCAGCGCGGGCAGTTCTCCAGCTGAGGCGACCGGAGCGGGAGGCAGTGCCACAGTGCCCGAGGGCGCCCAAGGTGCTGAAGGGGGCCCCCAAGGTGCTGAAGGGGGCCCCCAAGGTGCTGAAGGGGGCCCCCAAGGTGCTGAAGGGGCGGAGCCGGCTACGTAGGGACGAGCTCAACGATGCCGGGGCACATATCAGCTGGGCCGTCGTGGTCGGCATTGTTTGCCATGTCCACCGGGCGGTCCGAGAGGCCGGCTCTTCGGGCAGCGGCGAGCGCTGTGCCCTGGCTACTGGCCGATCAGGTGGGCGAGCAGCGGCGTGCTAGCTATGACCAACGCGGCGGCCGCTGCTGCCAGGCGCCTGGCAGCCGAGCGGTGCCGCGGGCTGGTGCCCTCGGTGCCTTGGTGCGCCGCTGTGCCCCAGTCGGCACCGGCTCCCCCTGGCACGGCTTCTGGTGCCTGAAAGGACAGAGCCGCCTCTACCTCGTCAAAAAGCAAGAGCTGGGCGGCGAGGTCGTGTTTTTCCGCTTCGACCAGGACCTGTACCGGGCCGAAGGGGTAAGGCCCGGAGAGGTTGCCTCGTAGTTCGGTCAGGATACCTTCGGCACCGAGGCGGGCGGCCAGTACGCGCGCCTGCCACGGGTCGGGGACGGTACGCAAGTGGACCATGCCCAGTTTGCAACGTGGCCTGGAGCCCATTGGGCCAGGCTAGCGCTGATTTCGCATGGTGGTGGCGCTACAGGGCCTCTCGGGCCCGGTAGGGTGCCGACCAGAGGTGTAGGCAATGGACAGGCGTATCTTCGGGTTGGAAAACGAGTACGGGGTGACCTGCACCCTACGGGGCCAGCGACGGCTGAGCCCCGACGAGGTGTCGCGCTACCTGTTCCGTCGTGTCGTGTCCTGGGGCAGGTCGTCCAACGTATTTTTGGAAAATGGCGCCCGTCTCTACCTCGATGTAGGTAGCCATCCCGAGTACGCGACGCCAGAATGCGACTCGATCAGCGACCTGGTTGTCCACGACAAAGCCGGGGAGCGGATATTGGAGCACCTCGTGGCCTCGGCCGAGGCCCGCCTGCGCGAAGAAGGCATCCGTGGCGTCATCTTCTTGTTCAAGAACAACACGGACTCGGCTGGCAACTCCTATGGGTGCCATGAGAACTACCTGACAACCAGGCGCGACGACTTCACGCATTATTCGGAAGTGCTCATCCCGTTTTTGATATCCCGCCAAATATATGCCGGGGCCGGCAAAGTGCTACAGACTGCACGTGGTGCCCAGTACTGCATAAGCCAACGCGCGGAACATATTTGGGAGAGCGTCTCGTCTGCCACCACCCGTAGCCGGCCGATCATAAACACCCGGGACGAGCCGCACGCGGACGCCGAGCGTTACCGACGTTTGCACGTGATCGTGGGCGACTCGAACATGAGCGAGTACGCCACTTTTTTAAAGGTGGGAGCTACTAGCATAATGTTGCGGATGCTCGAGGACTCTTCTGTCGTGATGCGGGACATGACACTCGAGAACCCTATCCGTGCTATCCGCGAAATAAGCCACGACACGACCTGCAGGCGCAAGGTCAGGCTGGCCAACGGCCGCGAGGCCAGTGCCTTCGACATCCAGTCCGAGTACCTGGAACGCGCCCAGCGCTACCACCAGGCAAAGGGCCTGTCCCCTCTGGAAGAAAAGGCCCTCGGGATGTGGGGGCATTGCCTCCAGGGCATCGAAAAGGACCCCTGGTCGCTCGAGCGCGAGTGCGACTGGGTGATGAAGCACAAGTTGATCGAGGCCGCCCGGGCACGCGACAACATCTCGTTGTCCCACCCGAAGGTCGCCCTGATGGACCTCCAGTACCACGACGTGTCGCGCCGCAGGGGCCTCTACTACATCTTGGAGTCGCACGGCCTGGCTGAGCGCCTGGTCACCGACGACGAGATAGAGCGAGCCATCGACGAGCCACCCCAGACGACCCGGGCAAGGCTGCGCGGGGAGTTCATCAGGAAGGCCAAGGAGCGCAGGCGGGACTTTACCGTGGACTGGGTCCACCTAAAGCTGAACGACCAGGCTCAGCGTACGCTGTTGTGCAAAGACCCCTTCAAGGCGCGTGACGAACGGGTCGAGAAGCTGATCGCCTCGTTGTAGGACGCTGTGCTCGCCCGGGCGCCGCAGGGGTTGAGCCGCGGGCCGAGCGACAAAGCTCGGCCAGCTCGTCGGGGTGAAGGGGCTTGGAGAAGAGGTAGCCCTGGCCGGTGTCGCACCCGATCGCCGCCACGGCGTCCATCTGGCCTTGTTCCTCCAGGCCTACGCTTACAGCGGACATTCCAAGCACGTGCGCCATGGCAGCTATGGCTGCTACCACGTCGCGGCTGCTGTCCCTGGCTGTTAGGACTTGGCCGACCAGGCTGCGGTCGATCTTCACTATGTCTACGCCTAGCCTTGCGAGGTTGGCAAGGGTCGAGTACGTGCCGAAGTCGTCCAGAGCGAGCTGGACCCCGAGCCGGCCGAGCTCAGCCAGGGCCGCTTCGGCGTCCGCTGCCCGACCTCTCACAGCCTCCTCGTTGATCTCGATGCAGAGCTGGGCGGGGGGCACATGGTGCTTGGCGAGCACCTCAGCTAGGCGTGCGGCGAGGGCTGGGTCGTCCAGTTGGTGGCCGGACAAGTTAACGGCCATCGTGAAGTCAGCACCGACTAGCTCCTCGCGGGCCCATTCGGCGAGCTGACCGCACGCCTCGTCGAGGACGAAGGCGTCTATGATGCCGATGAGCCCTCGTTCTTCGGCCAAGGGCACGAAGTCTGCCGGGGATAAGACGCCTCGTTCGGGGTGCTGCCAGCGGACGAGCGCTTCGGCGCCGCGGAGGCGTCGCTCTTCGAGCGAGAAGAGGGGCTGGTAGACGACGAACAGTTGGCCAGAACTGAGCGCCTTGCGCAGAGCGGTCCCAAAGTCGTCGTCCAGCCGGCAGGAGGTCCCGAGATCCGGCCTGTAGACGCGGACGCAGTTGCGCCCGGCTGCCTTGGCCTCGTACATGGCTATGTCGGCCTGTTTCAAAAGCTCTTCGCAGTCGGCTAAGTAGTCGCAGGTCATGACGGCCCCGATGCTCGCCGAGACCGACAAGTCGCGGCCACCCTCGAAGAGGGGCTCGTCGATGGCGTCGAGGGCGCGGCGGGCGACCCTGGCCAGGTCGGAGCCTTCGTTGGGCGCGACGCAGAGCACCGCGAACTCGTCGCCGCCAAAGCGGGCCACGGTGTCCCCGGTCCGGGCCACGCGCGAGAGCCGGTGCCCGACCTCGACCAGCACCCTGTCCCCGGTTGCGTGGCCGAAAGTGTCGTTGATCTCCTTGAAGTTGTCGAGGTCTATGAAGAACACGCCGACCTGGCCTCCTGAGCGCTCCATGGCCAGCAGAGCCTGGCTGAGCCGGTCGATGAACGCCGTCCGGTTGGCGAGCCCTGTGACTGAGTCGTGGAGCGCCTGATAAGCGAGGGCCTGTTCTGCCCGGACTTGAGCGGTGATGTCGCGTGAGATGCCGAAGGTGCCTACTATGCGGCCGGCTCGGTCACGGAGGGGCATCTTGGTGGTCGACACCCAGGCATCTGGGCGGTCCCTGAACGTCTCGCGCTCGATCTTCCCTACGATCGGCTCGCCGGTCTGGATGATCCTTTGCTCGTCTTGGTAAGCGGCTAGCGCATGCTCTTCGCTGAACAAGTCGAAGTCCGTCTTGCCGACGATGTCGTCCATGCTGGTGCCGTTGGCCTTATTGAGCACGAAGCCGCGGCTGGCCAGGATGAAGCGGCTCTTTAGGTCCTTGAAGTAGATGCCCTCCTCGGTCGTCTCGAGCAAGTTGCGCATGCACATGCGCTCTATGTCTTCGCCCTCTAGCGAGGGTAGGTCAGCCTCATCGTCCTGAGGGGCCTGTGCGAAGTGGTGTGGAGTGGTCACCGAATAAGAACATCGGCGTGACGCGGAGACTATTGAGACGATTTTTCCCGCTGCGGGCCAGGCAGCGGCCCTGGTGGGGGGCATGGCAGGGGGCTTTCGCGGCCCGAACAGGGCACGAGGGCGGCCTGGGCAGTGCATGCCAGCGCGCCCAGCGCACCTGGGCCTACCATCTTTGCCGTGGACAGGATCGAGAGGCTTGTCAACCTCGTCGTTGCCCTCTTGGACACAGAGCGGCCGCTCACCCGGGAACAGCTACGTCAACGTGTGGGCGGCTATAGCGGGGACGACAGCAACTCCCGGCGCAATTTCGAGCGCGACAAGGAGCTGCTCCGCCAAATGGGCATCCCGGTCGTTACCGTCCCGCTCGACCCGGCTGCCCCCAACGGGGAGACCGGTTACCGCATCCCGCGTGACCTGTACGAGCTGCCCGACCCAGGCCTTAGCGAGGACGAGCTGACGGCGCTGCGCCTGGCTGTCTCGGCCGTGTACTTCGACGGGTCGGCCGAGGGGGCCGCAACGACGGCGCTTTGGAAGCTGGCGGCCGCCTCGGCCAGGCCATCGGACGGCAGCTCGCGTGCCGGCGAGACGGGCGGCACCGGCCCGGGGAGCAGCCCGCAAGCGGTAGAGGCCAGCCCTGTCGCGGAGGTCACCCTGGACGAGCGGGTAGCGGTCCTGTTTGCTGCAGTCGCTGAGAGACGGCCGGTGAGCTTTTTTTACAGCGGGGTAGAGCGCCAAGTGGACCCGTGGCGCCTGTCCTACCGTCAGGGCAGGTGGTACCTTGCTGGCTTTGACCACGGACGGCTGGCAGAGCGCTTGTTCCGTGTGGACCGGGTCGACGGGGAGGTCCTCTGGGCCGGGTCGGCGGGCGCGTTCGACCGGCCGAGCCATGTGGCTGCGGGCCCGCCTCCCCCCTGGCGCCTGGGCGATGACGACGAAGTAGAAGTGGACCTGCGCGTTGACGCCACCCAGGCCCCCTTTGTCACCAAATTGGCCGGGGTTGGTGCTCTGGTGGCTACTGAAGCAGACGGGTCGGCGCTGTACCGGCTCACGGTGACCAACCGTGAAGCTTTTCGGAGCTTCGTGCTGGGGCTCCTTGACCACGCCGAGGTGCTCGGGCCTGCGGACGTGCGCGAGGACATCGTTTCCTGGCTGAGGTCGCTGGCGGAGGCCGGACAGCCGTGACAAGGCCTGGTTCGGTGCAGCGCCTGAGCCGGTTGCTGGCCATCGTGCCCTGGGTGGTGGCGAACGACGGCCCAGCCGTCACTGAGGTGTGCAAGCGCTTTGGCATCTCCGAGCGTGACCTGCTAGCGGACCTCAACTTGTTGTTCATGTGCGGGGTCTACCCCTACACCCCTGACGCCTTGATCGAGGTGGACGTCGAAGACGGTCGGGTATGGATCCGCTTTGCGGAGTGGTTCCGCCGACCGTTACGCCTCACCCCGCTCGAGGCCCTGGCTCTGGTGGCGGCAGCCCGGGCAGGGCTTGGTATGGCTATGGCGTACGGTGAGGTCACCGGCGGGGGAGCGGGACGCTCGGCGGACAGCGCCGCGGCGGACAATGCCGCAGGCGACAGCGCTTTGGCCAGGGCACTGGCCAAGCTTGGGCTGCTTATCGGCATCAGTGCGGAAGAGGGCCTGGACGTGGTGCTTGGCGACGCCTCTGCTGAGGTGCTGGCCAGCTTGCAACGTGCGTTAGCCCAAAAGCGCAAGGTGCGCCTTTGGTACTACTCGTTCGGGCGTGACGAGACGGGGGCCCGGGTCGTGCAGCCGTGGAGGGTCTTCTCCTCAGAGGGGCAGTGGTACCTCCAGGCTTGGTGCGAGAAAGCGCAAGGGGAGAGGCTGTTCCGGGTGGACCGGGCCCGTTCGGTCGTCGTCCTCGACGAGCATTTCGAGCCGCCCGTGGCCCTGAGGAGCCCCCGCAGCTACGAGGCCAAGGCGGACGACCCACTGGTTGTGCTGGACCTGAGGCCTCGTGCCCACTGGGTAGCCGAGCGTTACCCCAACGAAGGGGTGGAGGACAAAGGTGGCGGGGTGCTGAGGGTTGCTCTGCGGGCCAGTTCGCAGGCTTGGCTCGGACGGCTCTTGCTGCGGGCTGGGCCGGACGCCACGGTGGTGAAAGGCGCTGAAGGAGTAGCCCAGGCTGCAGCCAGACGACTGCTCGCTATCTACAACATGTAGCGTGTAAGTAGTGAACCTGACCAACCCCGAACAGGACCAACGCGTTTCCGGGCAGACCGAGCAGTTGGAGGGGGGGACAGGGGGAGGCGCAGGAGCTGCCGAGGCAACTGGGCGGAATACCCAGAAAAGCTATGAGCGCAGGCGTGCCCTGGTCGAGTGGTTGGTGGTCTTGGTGGTGGCAGTGGCCGCTGCGCTGCTCATCAAGACCTTCGCCATACAGGCCTTTTATATCCCGAGCGGTTCTATGGAGCCGACGCTCAAACCGGGGGACCGGGTGCTGGTCAATAAGTTGGCTTACGATTTCCACCCCGTGCACGAGGGCGACATCATCGTTTTCAGGCGGCCGCCGGGCGACACAGACCTACAGGTCGGCGACCTCATAAAGAGGGTGATCGGGTTGCCCGGGGAAACGGTCCTCGTGAAAAACTGCAGCGTCTACATCAACGGCAAGTTGCTCAGCCAGCCGTACCTGCCGAAGGGCTGGCAAAACCCGTCGTCGCCCTACTGCACGACTTGGCCGTCGAACTCCCCGCTACCGAACCCCTATCATGTCCCGGCTGGGTACTACTTGGTGATGGGTGACAACCGTCAGGACTCCTACGATTCACGCTACTGGGGTGCTCTGCCGGCCAGCTATATCGTTGGGAGGGCGTTCGTGCGCATCTGGCCACCTGACCGGTGGGGCGGGTTGTAGCGGGCGAGCCAGACGGAGCGGCCAAAAGATGTCTCAGGCTGGCCAAGCAATGCCACTTTGGTATGCCCGATATGCAGGGACTGGTCTGCCTTGGTCCCTTTGGGACCAAGGTCCCTCCCTGTAGGGCAGGTATCCCCCAAGCGGATTGCCGCAGAGGCTAACAAGATGGGCAAATATGTTCGCCCGGCATGGGGTTGCTCGGCTCGAAGCTCAAGGGGCTACCCGGCACGCCGATACCTCCTGTAAGTGTTTTGGTGCCCAAGGGCAAGACCTGGGGGGCAGAAGATGAACAGGAACCCGGGGCCGTGGGCCAAGGGAAGACAGTCGAGGAGTGGCCAAGTGGCTACGGTGAGGGCTAGCTGCCCAACGTGCGGAGATGTCGAACTGACGACCAATGAGGTCCAAGTTCAGGTTTGCACCGCTACTGGTCAAGGCACCTACTCCTTTGTCTGCCCGAGGTGCCGGCTGATCGTCAACAAACCCGCCGAGCACCGGGTGGTGGAGCTATTAGTCGCAGCCGGGGTAAGACAGGTCAACTGGGACCTGCCAGCCGAGCTTGCAGAGCCGAAGTCAGGCCCGCCTATCACCTATGATGACCTCTTGGAATTTCACTTCGCAATGGAGTCCGACAGCTGGTTCGACGACCTGATCGCCGGTGGCGGTACGCTCGGGCCGCGCCGAAGCGGTGGAGGTGGGAGGAGATGAGCTGGATCTGGGTTGTACCGATGGCAATAGCTGTGCTGGGGGCGGCTGCTTGTGCGGTCCTGGCGACAGCTGTGCGAGCTCAGACGGCTCGGTTGCGAGCTGCGTCAGTCGAGCTGAAAGAGCTCCGGCCGAGGCTGGCTGAGCTGAGACAGGCAGCAGCCGAGCAGCGCGCTAGGCGCTAAGCCCACTGCGAGCCGGCCTGGACGGCGCTTCGAGCCAAGACGGGCAAAGGGGCAGCTGGCGTAAGCCAGCTGCCCCTTTGCCGGTAAACGAACGAGGCTAGAAGTCGTACTGCTTGTAGTTAGCTTTGGTGAACTCCAAGGGAGCCGAGAAGATGATCGTGTTGGCCGTGGCGCCGGTTACCTTGTTGGGCGCTGAGGCCACCATGTAGGTGTAGGGCAAGCCAGCAGCTTTGCCGCTGAAGTACTGCGGGCGCCCGTAGTTGGTCCTGATGCCGCACCACTGTGACGGGCTTGGGTTGGCGGGCGGCGTCGTAGCCGTGCA
>JBMFUG010000014.1:0-40275 GCA_049966695.1 Acidimicrobiales bacterium
CTAGCGAGCTGCTCGGGCCGGGCTCGGTCGAGCGGGAGGCAGGTCACGGTGCCAGCGTGGCCTGCAAGCTCGCTCGCTATGACCTGAGATGTGCGCTCCGTACGCCCAGAACGGCTCTCGTAAACGACCAGCACTCGCCCAAGATTTGCCTTTGGCGGACGCCCAGGCCTGCGGGGGCGCGCCTGCACGATGGCCTGGGCCGCACGTCTGCCCTGAGCCATAGCCTCGACTACGGTAGATGGCCCAACCAGCGCATCACCCGCCAGCCAGGTCCGAGGTCGGAACGGGAACGCGCAAGCCGTGAGAGCAGCCTCGCGGCCGAGCGCGAGCCGGCCTACTGGGCGGCCCCTCGCGAAAGGCGGCGCAGCGTTGGCGAGTATGCCGCTGGCCAACCAGCGGCGGTCCGGGACGCCACTCACCTCGCGCTTTATAGGAGACCCAGGCACGACAGCCCCGAGCTCAGGGTCGTTTCGATAGCCCATGGCTGCTACCACTAGGTCTACAGCCATTGTCTCCTGGTCACCGAGGCCGTCCAGCACCTGGGGACGTTCGCTAGCACTACGCTGCACGGTGCGCGACAACGTGGCCGCCCCTACACGGCCGGCCTTTTCTTCGAGTGACCGCAGCGTGGTGGAGAACCGCACCTCCACACCTTCCGCTTTGGCTTCGTCCAGCTCGTCAGGACGCACTGGTGCAAAACGACGGTCCATCCAGTCGATACATACGGCCCGGGCCCCTAGGCGGCGAGCACTGCGGGCTACGTCCATGGCGGTGTTGCCCGCCCCGATGACGAGCACCAAAGGCGCGCCAGCACCGGGCCGCTCCGCCAGCCCGGCCAGGGCTGCTAACGGTCGGCCGTCGTCCAGGGCGGCCTTAGCCCTGGAGAGAAAAGAGGTCGCATCTTCCACCCCGGCCAGGTCCGCGCCCGGGACAGGCAGGGACAGAGGTACGCCCGCTCCGTGCGCCAGGACAATGGCATCGTGGCGCTGTAGGAGCACGTCTAGATCACGAGGACCTACGTGCTGGCCGCAACGTAGCTCAGCTCCGGCCTCTTGGAGCTGGCTCCAAGGCCGCTCGCTCACCTGTGGCGGAAGCGTGAAGGCGGGTATACCCCATCGCAGTAGCCCGCCTGGCTTGTCGCCTGCCTCATAGACCGTCACCTGAGCGCCAGCGCTCAGTAGCTCGAAGGCTGCCCCTATAGATGCTGGCCCGGAGCCCACAAGGCCGACGGACAGCCCCCGGCCAGCGGTTGAGGTCAGGGCCAGCGGTGGGACAGGACCGTGGTCTGCGACAAAGCGCTCCAGCGCACCGATCGCAACCGGGGTACCGCCAGCAAGCGACCAAGTGCAAGCCCCTTCGCACTGCACGGCCTGGTCGCAAACTCGTGAGCACACGTCGGGCAGCACGGTAGTCCGCCGGAGCACTCGGTGCGCCAGTTCCACGTCACCGTCCGCGACGGCCGCAATGAACCCAGGGATGTCATTGTGCGCAGGGCAACCGCGCACACAGGTCGGGTCAGGGCAAACAAGGCACCGTGCCGCCTCCAGCTGGGCCTCGCCCAAGGAAGCAAACCCGCTGCGAGTCTCGGCAGTGCTGCCTTGAAGCTCTACTGGGTGCACAGGAGGCAGTGCGGTCCTCTTCGCCACGACCAAAGGCCCGCTGACAACCACCGCAGAGAACGGGCATGTCCGAACGCATTGACGGCACCCCACGCAAGCCTCATCGGTGGCTACGACGACCCAGCGAGACGGGTCAATGTCGAGCGCTCCGGTGGGGCAGCGGACCACGCATTCCTGGCAGCCAGCGCAGCGGTCGGTGAGGATCCTCACATGGCAGGAGGCGGTGGAGGGACCGGCACCAGGAGCCACAGTTAGGGTCATTGCTCTTCGCTCCTCAATCGGCTGCGTGCATCATCACGTAAAGCACGGCAGCGGCCGCCCCACAAACCAGCACGAAACCAAGCGTCGCTGCCTGCAGGCCAGCACTGTGCCGACCTGTGGGGACAAGCTCGCGTTGGGTGATCTTCCACGTGCTCCAAGCAGCGGCTAGCGTGCCTACGGCAATGACTGCTACTTGCACAGCCACGATCCAGCCGTTGGCCATGAGCGAGTAGGAGTAAATAGACGACCTGCCCGAGGACAAGCCAGCGATCTGACCTATGGCCGGCAAGACGCGCGGGGCGTGCTGGAGGAACTTCGGTAATTGGCGAGCAAAATAGTCGCTTCCCACCACGGGGACCATGCCGTATGCGAGCGGGACAAAAAACGCTCGAAAACGCGACCCCCGGTCTAAAAAGTTGCCGCCTTGCTCGAAGTTCGCCGAGCGCGCAGCAAAACCGGCGGCCAGCAACCATGCGAACCCGGCGGTGGCAAACGCTCCGAAGGCGATGAAGCCCACATAGTCAACTGGATTTGGGTAATGAGGGAAATGAAGGTACTTGTTGAGCCAGTTGTCTGCGTCAGCAAAGACGTTGGTGGCGTTCACCTGCTGGTAGAGCACAAGGCCCCAGAGCGCCGCAATGCCCCAGGCTACGTCGGCACGCCTGCGTCGAGGGGCTACGACAGAAGTCAGAGGCTTTTGCACGAAAAGCCCGACGTTGCCCTCTGGGCAGCTCTTGTAGCACTCGCTGCAAAGGCCACAGTACAAGTTAGAGTCCGCACTGCCAGGCCAGGTGTACCAGGGGCAGCCGTAACCTTTTTCGCCGCCTCGCATGCAGTCTTTGGTAGCGCAGCTCAGGCATACTTGGCGGTCGCGAGTGCGGAACCCGGCCACCGAGCCCATCGAGCCCACCGTGCCGATCAATGTAGTAAGCGGGCAGATGTACCGACAGAACGTCCGCCGTTCGAAAACCAGGAAAATAACTAATGCGCTAGACACTATCCCGACGACCATCCAAGACGTGTCGGACGGCGTCCCGGGCCCAGCAATGTTAAAGAACTCCTCGATGTAAGTGAGCACGAGGAACGACGCGACCGGTATTAGAAAGCCAAAGCGCGCTAGCGGTTCTGGGAACTTGAGGCCGAGGCCGAGGCTCTTTTGGGCCCGTCGCCACAGCGCCCGCCGCTGCACCCACTCGGCGAAGCCGCCGAAGGGGCACATGGCGCACCAGGCCCGGCCCACCACCACCATAAGGACAAAGACAAGGCAAAACCACACGTACCAGGTGATCGCGGTGCCGAAGTTCAACCCTGGGACGGCAGTGCCAAGCAGGCCCACGACCACCACAGTCCAAAAGATGACCTGGTTAGGCAAAACCAACATGAACTGAAAGCGGCGGCTCCTCACCAACCTGGCGAACCGGGAAGAGCGTGCTGTCAGGTCCCAGCTGCTGTCAGGGTCGGTCGCCCCAAAGCGCTCTTGGAGGCCGCTTCGATGAGCTGGTCGCAGGCGCACTGATCCTGCGACCGGGTCTACAACAGCCGTGGGCTGCTCTTGCTCGAGCAAGGCCATCGCATCCTCCCGGGTAAGCACGTACGAGGTAGTACGGGGAGCATAGACCGTAGGAGCCGTTACGTCAAGCGCGCTACTATACGTAAGTAGTGAACCTCTCCTTGAGCAAGCGAGGCGACTATGTCGTCCGCTCGGCTCTCGCCCTCGCCAACGCATACCCTGGGTCCCTCAAAATTCGTGAAATCGTGCGAGACATGGCTGTGCCCAAGGCTTACGCCTCGCAAATCCTGGCTGACCTCTTGAGAGCTGGCCTGGCCGCCTCGAAAGCGGGCAAGCACGGGGGCTACCGCCTCACGCGCGCTCCCGAGCAGCTGAGCCTTCTCGACGTAGTAGAAGCTGGCGAAGGGCCTTTGTACAGCCAACGTTGCGCTTTGGGCGACGGCCCCTGCCGGTGGCAGGACGTGTGCCCCGTACATGAGGCTTGGGTCAACGCCACAGCCTCTTTTCGTACTGCGCTCTCTGCTGAAAACCTGGCCGACCTGGCAAAGCGTGACGGCGCGTTGAGGTCGGGCACGACCGAGGTGCCAGCAAGCTCTCACCGCTTGGCACAAGCTACGGTCAAGATCGCCGATGCGATCCAGGTTGAGCTCGATGTTGGCTCTGTGCTCAAGTGGCTCGCCGGGGCTGGGCCGTGGTTGCCGCCCTTGGCTGAGGCCGCTCACGCCGAAGGCGACCGGCTGCGCGTCCGGGTCGGGCCAGGCGGGCCCAGCTGGCTCCGCAAGTCTGTACTAGTCCAGCTGGGCCAGGTCGAGGACCGCGGGACAGAGCTGGTGGTACCCCTCAGCTGGGAGGCCACGGGGCCTCCCGGGCTGTTCCCACGCCTTGACGCGAAGCTCTCGGTCTCGGCGCTCGACCCCGAGCGCTCTCAGCTCAGCCTGCTTGGCCGCTACCAACCGCCGCTCGGGCGAGCAGGTCACGCACTGGACGAGGCATTGTTCCACCGAGTGGCACAGGCGACGGTGCGCGCCTTCCTCCGGCGCCTTGCCCAGGCGATAGAAGCCACCTCCACGAGCACAGCCGCTTCTGAAGAGCTACCCTCGCCAGTAGGGGCCCGATAACTAACGAGGCAGGACCGCCCAGCCATGTGTGCCGACAGAAGAACCTTGCAGCACAAAACAGGGCTCTCGCACGCCAGCGGGACGAGGTCAGCTCACGACTGGGGCGAGCGGCTAAGTCAAGGCATGGACAATGGCCGCCAGGGCGCGTGCGAGCACGCTTCAGCCCCGCGGGAGGTGCTTACCAGCACCGTCAGCACCACGCGACCCGAGCACTTGTGCAATAAAGGCGTCCAGCTCAGTAGACAGCGGGTCGCGCCGTGGACGCGACAGCAGGGCACTAACAGCCAACCCCACGGTGAGGGCGCCATAAGCCACAACTGCCAAGAGCGCCCCTCCAACCAGGACGACCAGCACGTCACTCAGCACTTGGCCCATGCAGCTATTGTCGGGCTTCCAGAGCCGGGAAACTACCGAGGAACTACGCCCGCCAAGCCTCAGATCACTCGGGACGTTGAGACCGTAGTTCCTGGGGCCGAGCCCTCGGCGACAGGCAGCCGCCCAGAGCCCGTCCGTGTCGCCATCGTGGACGACCACGCTCTGGTGCGAGAGGGGACCGCCGAGCTGCTCAACCGCGAGCCAGGTATCGTAGTGGTGGCAGAGGCAGGAAGTGCCGAAGAGGCCATGGAGGTGCTGGTAGCCTCCCACCCCGATGTGACCCTGGTGGACGTCAACCTGCCAGGCACTAGCGGCCTCGACTTAGCGCGGTGGGCTTCCGCTTGCGACCCGCCTTTGCGTGTGCTCGTGCTGAGCGCCTATGACGACTTCGCGTTCGTGGACGAAGCCTTGAACTCAGGCGTCGGCGGGTACGTGCTGAAAACCGCTTCGGCGCGTGAGCTTCTTGAAGCTGTCCGTGCGGTGTCACAGGGGATTTTCGTGCTCGATAGTTCTATATCGAAGCGCTTAGCGCGACGGCTGAGGGGCTCGGCGCCATCGCCTGCCTCCTTGACCCCGAGAGAACTTGAAGTACTGGGCCTGGTGAGCCGCGGTTTGCCGAACAAGCGCATCGCTGCGGAACTGGGGCTCGGTGTGCGCACGGTCGAAGGTTATGTGTCGAGCGTGCTGGCCAAGCTCGGTGTGGGGTCACGCACTGAAGCCGCATTGTTCGCCATGGAGCAGTACCAGCGCTCTCGCGACGAAGATGCCTGAAGGCGGCCGCTCAGGGGACCTAAGTGCAATATTGCGGCGAGCGCTGCACCCGCCGCTGCGGGAGCGCTCGTTCTGGGCCGTCCAAGCCATGGTCGTGGTCATTGCGGCTGCACACTTGGCGGTGGACGTAGCCATGCCCGGCAACGGCCTGTTCGCCGCTGGCATCCCCGTGGCACTTCTCATAGTGCCCGTCGGTTACGCGGCACTGAGGCACGGCCTTGCCGGGGCAGCAGCTACTGCGCTGTGGGCAACTCTGCTTTGGCTGCCAGACCTGCTACTACCTAGAGACGAGGGGCACCCGGGTGCCGACGCGGCCAACCTCGTCCTAGTCGACCTACTTGCGCTATGGCTTGGCCAGCGCGTGGAAGCAGAGCACCTGGCCCGCTCACGCGAAGAGCAAGCCACCGCCGAGCGGCTCGCTGCCGAGGCACGTTACCACCAGTTGTTCGAAGCCACTGGCGTCCCCATCTTGGTCGTCGACAGCGAGGGTCGCGTTAGCGACGCCAACCAGGCAGCGAGCGCTCTTTTCCCTAACGGTGCCACGGGCCAGCTGATAAGCCGTCTTCTCGGCGCCGGGGTTACGGTCACTGGCGCGACAAGCCAGGTGGTAAGCCTCGGGGACGGCCGTGAGTACCGGGTCGGCGTTGCCCCCTTGCCAGCAGGCACGCAGGACCGCTTAGCCCAAGTCATCTTGGAGGACGTTACCGACGAACGCAGTAAAAGCAAGCGGGCATCTTTTTATGCAGCCTCGCTCCTGCGTGCTGAGGAGGACCAGCGCCAACGCTTGGCGCGAGAGATCCATGACGAGCCCCTCCAGCTCTTCTTGCACATGGCGCGGAGGTTGGAAAGCATCAGCAACGCACCCGAGGTACCGGCACCCGTGAGCCAGGACCTCTTGCGAGCACGGGCCCAAGCCTTGAACGCTGCAGCACGCCTAAGAGACATGGCGAGGGACCTCCGAGCGCCAGCGCTCGACCAACTTGGCCTCGTGCCCGCCTTGTCCGGCCTGTTGGCAGACGTGGAACAAGACGACACCGGCCCAGCTACCGAGCTTACGGTAACAGGACAAGTGGCGCGCCTCCCCGACGAAATAGAGCTCGGGTTGTTCCGCATAGCCCAAGAAGCCGTCCGCAACGCCGTCGCACATGCTCACGCTCACCACGTGAAGCTGGCGGTCAGGTTCGAGACAGGGCACATAGTGCTCGTCGTAACAGACGACGGCTGTGGCTTTGACCAGCAGGGGGCCCAAGAGCCACGTTCAGGCCACTTCGGCCTCTTGGGGATGAGCGAACGGGCAGACCTCCTACAAGGCCAGCTCACGGTGCGTACGGTGAAGGGCTCCGGCACAGAGGTTAAGGCGGTGATACCGCTCGAGCACGACCAGCCCAAGGCGGCAACGTCCGAGACGGGCCCGCCGCTTGCCCCCGGTAGTTTGCCCGCGACAAGCACGCGTGGCTTTGTTGTGCCAAGCGGCTGACAGCAAGTCACTGCCTGCCCGGCGGTGGCCAAATTACCCGGCCAGCAAAAACACTGACCCGACTGGTTAGCAGTACACTTATGCCATGAGGCCTGAAGAGCCGAGCGCCCCAGGCGCCGCAGGAGCCCATAGCGGACCTAGTGGCGCTGACCTGGCCCACGCTCGGCAGGCAGTGGGTGACGGCACAGAGGCGACCGTACTAAGTCCGTCCGGCAGGCCAGCGGCCCGGTCTCTCACCCGAGCAAGCGCAGTTTGGGCGGCCATGGCCGCTGGCCTGGTCCTGCTGGTGGTCGTCTTGGTGTTCATATTGGAGAACCTGCAAGAAGTAAGGGTCAGTTTCTTTGCCGCGCACTGGAGGATCCCCCTCGGCGTTGACCTTTTGCTCGCGGCTGTCCTAGGCGGCCTGGTCGTGTTCAGTGCTGGTGCTGTCCGCCTTTTCCAGCTCCGCCTTCACGCCCGCCGTCAGGCCCACCCTCGTGCTAAGGGCCTGCTGCACCGCTGGTAGTGCGCCAGCACGGCCGGGGCTGCCGCCTTTTGGCTTCGCCCGGCCAGCCCGGTGGCACGAACGCCGGCCGCTGGCGCCCGGCCAGCCCGGCTATAACGGGACAGGACGACAACACAGGCCGAGACCGTACTGGAGGTAGCACAAGTGCCCGCAACAAGCCCGTTGTTCAATGTCGTCGATTACGGCGCAGCTGGTGACGGCAAGTCTGACGACACTGCGGCCATGGCTGCGGCCATAGCCGCGGCTTCTGGCGACGGCGGCCGAGGGACAGGCAACACGGTGTTCCTCCCCGCTGGCAGGTACCTCGTCACCTCCACATTGGAGCTCCCGGCAGCCGTGTCGCTTGAGGGGACCGGCTGGAACACCCCTGGGTCGCAGGCCAACGTCTTTGCGGGCAGTTGGGTCGAAGTCGCGGCAGGCGCCACGTTCAGCCCGGTGACGATCGCGGGCAGCGGCGCGGCCGTGCGAAGGGTGGCCTTTAACGTAAAGGGCCAGCCCAAGGACGCTCCGCCACCGGTAGGTGCTCCCATGCTCCATGTCATTGCCAACAACGCTCTCGTCGAGGACGTGCTGCTGTTCAACCCCTACTGCGGTGTCTACCTGGACGGTGCCGCCCAGGCTTCTGTCCGGCGTTTGTGGGGACAACCGGTGCGTTACGGCTTGAGGGTAGACCGTGCCCAGGACGTCAACTACATAGACACGGTCCACTTTTGGCCCTATTCGCACCCCTTGGGCACCGAAGTGGCTGCCTTCCAATTGGCCAACGGCACAGCCATTGAGCTGTTCCGCTGTGACAACCCGCAGCTCAGCAACATCTTTGCTTTCAACTACAACAAAGGGATAAGCCTCTCAGCATCACCGGCGGGCACTCCCCACAAGGTCCACCTGGTGAACGCCGACTTTGACGGTTGCGCGACCGGCCTGCATATCGATGCCCCTGGGCGAGCCGGCTACGCGGCGACGCTGCAACTGGCCAACGTCACCGTCCAGTCGCCGAGTGGCAATGCCCCCAAAAGCCACGGGGTCTGGGTGGAGAGAGCTGCGAACTACGCCATGGTCCAGGCCACCAACTTGCGCGTGGCCGGCTCTGGTTTGCACGCCGTCATGGTGGAGGCTGAAAACGTAAGTTTCTACGGCCACAACGTGATGCTAGAGCACTGGGGGGCAGACCCAGGTTTTCATATACCAGCACCGGGCTCATTTGCTTGGCTCGACACCGCTTTTTACGCCATTGGGGGCGGCCAGCCATTTGGGCCACGTAAGCAGTTCCACCTGCCCAAAACTTGAGAACACTATGCGGGGGAGGCTGCTAGAGCGGACCGCTTTTCAGCCGTCGAAGGGCCTGTACCTACGGGGCTGACGCCCGGTCCCTCCAAACCAGAGGTGCGGCTTCAACGAAGCGGCCGTCCTCGCAGCAGCACAGCCTTTCACGGCCTTCTTTCCGGGCTGAGCAGGCCGCCAGGGTCATAGGCGGCACGGCCGCCCACCATGGTGGCCACTACGCTCAGGGCGTCATCGAGCACGACCATGTCTGCATCCGCGCCAGCCTGCAAGCGGCCTTTGCGGGCAGCACCAATGACATCGGCGGGACGCGAACTGGCGGCCCGTAGGGCAGCCAGGAGGGGCACGCCCGCCACCTGCACGCTAAAGGCTACAGCCCTGTCCATCGTGAGGACGCTGCCGGCGACTGTTTCTGGCTGGTCCGCCAGCACGGCACGGGTGCCAGTGACCACCACTTCAAGAGGCCCAAGTCGGTACCGGCCGGGCGGGTTCCCAGTCGCACCTATAGCGTCAGTGACGAGGACAAGCCTGGACGGGGCCACTGCGAAGACCATGGAAATGAGCGCCGGGTGGACGTGCACCCCGTCAGTGATCATTTCCAACGAGACGCGTTCGTCCTCCAAGGCCGCGACAACCGGGCCGGGCCGGCGGTGATGGATCTGGCCCATCGCATTGAACAGGTGCGTGACATTAGTGGCACCGGCGTCGAAGGCAGCCCTGGCAGTTTCGTAATCGGCGTCGGTGTGGCCGACGGAGGCCACGACCCCGTTGGCACATGCCACCTTCACTAGCTCGAACGCCCCGTCAACCTCTGGGGCTATGGTGACCATCCGCAGCGTGCCATTTGCGCGGGCGACCAGGTCCTCCAGTTCTCTGACCGAAGGCGGCCGGATAGCTCCGGGGTACTGAGCACCAGCCTTGGACCGGGAAATCCACGGGCCTTCCAAGTTGCAACCCAGGACATCGGCGCCTCGTCCTTCCTTGTCAGCACCGCCGTTGTTGTGCCCAGCCACGGCCGCTGCCACACCTTCGACAGCAGTGCGCAAAGCGCCCGGGCTGTCAGAGACGGTCGTAGCCAAAAATGCAGTGGTGCCATGGGTCGCGTGGAAACGGGCCATGCGCCGCACCGACGCCACTACCTCTTCTCCCGTAGCGCAGTTGACTTCAAAGCCCCCGCCGCCATGGACATGCTGGTCTACAAAACCCGGCGCCACCAACCGCTCGCCGACTTCAGCTACTGGGAGGCCTGCGGGTGGCCGACCTGCGCCTACCTCCTCTACCGAGCCGTCGCGGACGACGACATAGCCCGGTCGCAACAGCTCTGTGGGTGTAGCCACGCGCGCAGCCGCCACCGCAAAAGGACTTGTCATGTCGAAGTGACTTTCGACAAGCCAGGGGGCGAATCCGGGTCGTGGCCAAGCCGACGTGCGAGCCCCAGCGCCAACTGCTGGCCCCGGACGACTGCCAGCACGGGAGCCACTACTTCTGAGGACAGGGGCCAGGGGAGGTCACTGCCGGCGACTGGGCCCGCCAGTCGCACCCGAGCGCCGCGTTGGCGCAGCTCATCAGCTATGCCTAGGACATCGGCGCTGGCTGGCCCGGGGTGCACCATGGCAAGTACTGGAAGCCCACCAGAGGCCGCCGCTATCGGGCCATGGCGCAAGTCGGCAGCGGAGAAAGCAGTGCTGAACACCGACGTCGTCTCTTCGACTTTTAAAGCCACTTCCGCGGCAGCGCCGTAAAGAAGGCCCCGGGCGACCGTTGCCCAGCGGTCGGTGCCCACCAGCCACTCCGAGAGGGCTTCAGCAGGACCTGGGTCGCCGAGCAGCTCAGCGACCTGAGCAGGCAACGCCTCGGCTACTTCGTCGCTGAAGCCTATTTCCCCCAAAGCCTGGGCGATCATTGCAAAGGCCACCAGCTCCGCGCTAACGGTCTTGGTAGCCGGCACAGCCAGTTCTTGTCCCGCGCCCAGCGTTACCACCAGTTCTGCTGCGCTTGCCAAAGGGCTCTCCTCGTCGTTGGTCACAGCTATTGCCTTGGCCCCACGGGCGCGCGCCCTGTCGACCACCTCGGTTATCTCCGGCGTCTGCCCAGACTGGCTGACGGCTATGACCAGGTAGCCAGAGAAATCAACGCTGGCGCGGTAAAGGGTGTGGATGCTCGGTGAGGTCGACGCAACGGGCCGCCCGGTGGCCATTTCGAGCATGTAAGCACCGCAGGTCGCGGCATTGTCCGACGAGCCGCGCGCTACAAGCACAGTCCCGATGACGGGCCGGTCGACTAGTTTACGTACCCCGTGCACAAGGCTGCTGCGGCGAGCCAAAAGAGCCGCCAGACGCTCCGGCTGCTCGGCCATCTCTCTAGCCATGACGCTGCCCAGGCGAGCTTCGCCTTCGGAGCGCCCCACAGGTACCTGCCTCGCTTGCTGGCCAGCTGAGCCCCAGGCCAACTCTTCCATCAAGTTCTCACCCCTTCACTGCTCCCGCGGTTAGCCCAGAGACCAGCCGGCGCTGCACCAGTAGGAAGAAAACGACGACCGGTAGCGACATGATGGTGCAGCCAGCCATCAGGCCGCCGTAATCGGTGCCGGTGTTGGTTGTGAAGCTGAACAGCCACACAGGCAACGTCTGGTGGTAGTTCTGCTGCATGAGGATGTTCGCCATCAAGAAGTCGTTCCAAGACGTGATAAAGGCAAAAATGCCCGTTGATATAAGGCCCGGCAGTACAAGCGGGAAGAGGATCCGCATAAAGGCACCGAAGCGGCTGGCGCCGTCCACCATTGCCGCCTCCTCTAGCTCTATGGGCACCCCCCGTACGAAGCCTCGCAACGCCCAAATTGTAAACGGCAAGGTGCTAGCTGCGTACACAAGGATAAGCCCGAGGTAGTTGTCGGTCAGGTGAAGGTTGTTTAGGAAAAGGAATATCGGGATGACCATCGCAGTGCCGGGCACCATTTGCACGACAAGGATCAGCACAAGGAAGGCAGACGCTCCTCTTAGGCGAAAACGGCTTATAGCGGCTGCAGCCAAAAAAGCAAACAACAGGGTGATCAGGACGGCAGATGTCACGACGACCACGCTGTTGCGGGCGTCGTCCCAGAAGTACGCCTTACCAACACCGGCGGTGTGGTCGACGGCGTGGACGAAGTTAGAAACAGTAAAGTGGACGGGGAAGAAGCTAGGCGTGAGCGACGTGATCCGGTTGTCCGGCTCGAAGGCGGAGTTGAGCATCCAGTAAACAGGAAAGACCATGACGATCGCGAAGGCCACAGCCACCGCCCTCCATAGCCAAGTCCTTGACCGGTAACGAACAGTACGCGTCCCCGCCATCATGCTGGGTGCGCTCACGCCCTCCCCCCCTCACGCACCTCACCAGTGCGGACCATAATGCGGATGTAATAGCCTGTCGCCGCCACCAATAGAAGGATCATGATGACCGCTATAGCCGCGCCCAGGCCGTACTGCTGGCTGGAGAATGCCTGTATGTACTGCCACACCCCGAGCGGGATGACGTTTAGCAACTGGGCGTTGCCCTCAGTCAGGTACCAGATCTGGTTGAACACGTTCGCGTCCCAGATGACGGACAGCACTGTTAGGAGCACGAAAATTGGCCGCACTATAGGCATTGTCACCTGCCGGAAGGTCGTGGCGGGGGAGGCCCCGTCCACCGCAGCGGCCTCGAACAAGTCGCGAGGCACCAGCGTGAACGCTGAGTACATAGTGAGGGCAACAAAGGGCACAGCGCCCCACACGATGTTGGCAGTAATGATCCCATAAGCGGAGATGGTGCTGGCGAACCAATTGTGGTTAGCAAAGTGCAAGCCGATCGAGGTTAGTACGTAGTTGACGACTCCCCATTCACTTTGGAACAGCCACGTCCACACGATCGCGGCGGCAGAGGTGGGCATCGACCATGCGAGCAACATGCAGACCGACACTGCGACGCGCAGCGCGTTGCCGACCCGGCGTAACAGTAACGCGGCTCCAGTGCCGACCGCCATGGTCAAGCCGACGCAGGCCAGCACGAAAAAGACGGTCTGCAAGACCGAAGTACCTAGGTCGCTGCTCGTGAACAGCGTGCGGTAGTTCGCCAAGCCGTCCCAGAGCACCTTGTGGCCGATCAACTGCAAAGGGCCAAGTTCCTGGAACGAGGTGGCGACCAGCCTGCCCAGCGGGTAGGCAGTCATAAGGCCGATCAGCCCCAGGGCCGGGAGCAGGAGCAAGAGAGGGAAGAGCTGGCGCCGCAAAGAGCGACGCCAGCCGTGGTTGGCCGCGCGTCGACGGTGGGGCGGCGAGGCGACGGCTACGTGTTCCGTACGACCTGGGGCCAAACCCGGGACGGTCGGCGCTGCCATGTCCCTACTCGGCGTTCAGCAGGGTGTCGAGCCTGCTATCATAGGACTTAGCGATAGACGCAACGCTCTGCTTGCCCTCGGCGAGCTGGGCGAACAGGTCCTGCATCACGTTGTCTGCTTCAACGGTTGCCCAGCCAGGCACAGGTGGGGTGAAGTTGCTGACCGAGGCGGCCTTGAAGTAGGTGGCCACGTTGGGGCTCACCTTCACCGTGCCGACGAGGTTGCTGGCGTTCGGGATAAAGCCGATGACCTTGCTTTGGAGCGTCTGGCCCATCGTCCCGGTGTACAGCTTGACCCAGGCCAGGGCCTGAGCCTGGTTGGGGCTGTTCTTGGCAATGCCCAAGTCTGAGCCACCCAGGAAGACGGGCGCCTGCTTGCCGGCCACCGGGCCGGGGAAGGGGAAGGTCCCGATGTTGCCGGCCATCGCCTTATTGTCCGAGACGATCTGGCTGAGCGTCCAGGTGCCGTCCACGAACATGGCGGCCTTGCCGCTGGCGAACACCTCGGCATCCGAAGGGTTCACCTCGTTGGTGTCGCGCGAGGCAGGCGTCGACAGGTAGTTCTGGATTATTTGGTACTCGTGCAGCCCGGTCATGGACGCTTTCGAGGCTAGGTCGCCCACCCACTTGCCGCCCTGTTGTACGGCGATCTGGCCGCCGTAGGCCCACAGGACCGGCACCGCTGCGTACCACTCTTCACCCGGCAGGTAAAGAGCCGAGAAATCTTTCACATTGGAGAAGTGGTCCTTCAACGCAGCCCCATCGGCAAGCAACTGGTCGATCGTCGCCGGTGGCTTTGTGATACCTGCGGCCCGGAACATTGACTTGTTGTAGACGACTACCCGGTCGCCGGCTAGCTCCGGCACGGCGTACAAGCCGCCCTTGTACTCTGCTGGGCCCTCAAGCCCGGAAAGCCAGTAGGCCGAGTTCTGGAACTGGCTCTTCAGCCCGGCAAGGTTCGTCAAACCACCGGAGGCGGCGAACTCGGCCACGTCGGTGTTGCCAAGTTCCATCACGTCTGGCGGCGTGCTGCCCGCCAACGCTGAGATCACCTTGGCGCTGATGCCGCTCCATTGCTGAATTTCTACATTAACGGACCACCCCGGGTACTCTTTGGCAAACGCGGCGTTGACAGCGTTGTACACGGCCGGCTGGGTGTCACCAGTCATCAGCCAGACCGTGAGGGTATTTCCCGAAGCAGAAGCTGTGGCGGGGAACCCGCCGCTCGCCCCGGTCGCAACGGCGAGGGCGAGAGCGGTGGGCGCGATTAGGTGTTTTATCACTGGGCGCTCCTTGTGCTGAGGTCCACTCGGGCCTATTTCCGATGAGGCCGTCGGTAGGTACCTCTAAGTTGATATGGTCTAGACCAATGTGGTCTAGACCATTTACTTTGGCACACGCCGCCACCGTTGTCAATAACATGTACTCGGCAGGGGAACCTACCAGCAAGGACCGGACCAATGGGAGCTAGCAGGCATGATGGCTACGCCACCTCTGCGAGGCAGCAGCTCGCAGGGACTGGGCCGAAGCACTACCCGAAGTACTACCTCGTGAAGGGCCACTTGTCGGAGATGCTGGCAAAGTTGGCACCTGGTGAGCCGCTGCCGCCTGAGCGTACCCTGGCCGAGCGCTTCGGGGCTAGCAGGACCACAGTCCGCCAGGCTCTACGGGAGCTTACGATCGAGGGCCACCTAGTGAGCGTCCAGGGAAGCGGTACGTTCGCTGCCGCCCCGAAAATGGCCCAGCCCCTCCAGCTCACGAGTTACACAGAGGACATGCGCCGACAGGGCTTGGCACCGCGCTCGCGTCTACTGTCCGTTGGTTACGTGCCTGCGAACGAGGAGCTGGCTAGTCGCCTCGAGCTGCGCCGGGGAGCCCGAGTGCTGCGGATCGAGCGCCTACGTACCGCCAGTGACGAACCTATGGCCATTGAGACCACCCACTTACCAGCTTCTCGGTTCCCCGGCCTCGCACGTCGGCTCGGCGACTCAGAGTCTCTCTATGCCTTGCTGGACACAGGTTACGGAGTACAACTAGCGGTGGCTGAAGAAACCATCGAGACCGTACCTGCACCCCCCAGAGAAGCTGCCCTGTTGGATACTACAGTCGGCTACCCGATGTTGCTATTGTCCCGCCACAGCCGGGACAGAGACGGCCAGCCGGTAGAGTACGTGCGGTCTTTCTACCGGGGCGACCGTTACAAGTTTGTAGCCCAGTTGCAAAGGCCGCTGCCACCCGAAATGGGCCCAAAGGGGCCGCCAGAGGTGACACCCGATGCGTTCGAGGGCCACCGACCTCGTAGGAAGCAGGAGCACATTGACGGAGCGCGGAGCTGAAGGGTTCCTTTCTGCGGCCCGGGCGCTACTTCGCCGGCTCGCGGACAGCCAGCTGCCCGCGATATCGCAGGCGAGCCGCCTGCTGGCTCGTGGGCTGCTGGCCGGGGGAGTTGTTTACGTGTTCGGTACGGGCCATTCGCGCGCCGTCGCCCTGGAACTCGCTGGCAGGGCAGGTGGGCTGGAACCTGTTCGCGAGCTGGCACTGGAAGATCTAGTGCTCTCGGGTTGGGCCACCAAGGACCAGCTCTTGGACGGTGGGTTAGAGAGGCGGCCAGAAGCAGCGCACGCCCTGCTCGAGCGAGCTGGTCTCAGGGGGATGGACGCCTTCGTGGTCGTCTCGCACTCCGGGTGCAACGGGGCCCCTGTGGAAATGGCGCTCGAAGCCCGAAGGCGGCACCTTCCAGTCGTGGCCATTACCTCTTTAGAGCACAGCCGGCGTGCTGCTCCCCGCCACCCCACAGGGAAAAAGCTCTTCGAGGTGGCTGACATGTTCATCGATACGTGTGCTCCCTACTCTGACACCGTGTTAGAGCCCCGGCCCGGACTGGGCGTGAGCGGCATTTCTACACTGGCCGGAGTGCTGGTAGCCCAGGCTCTCACCGCCGAAATTGTCGAGCGCTACCTCGAGGCTGGAGCGGCTCCACCGGTGCTGACGAGCCGCAACATGGTAGGGGGTACTTGACAGCGTCCGAGCCCGTCCGGATGTTGGTGGCGGTGCCCAGCCCCACGAAAAAAAACCAGGCACCTGGGGCAGGCCCGCCCCTAAAAAAGCGGGCTGCCCGCAGGTGCCTGGTTGCTCCTAACTGGCGGACCGGCCGCCCGAGCGAAGCGATGCGCTACCGGGAGGCTGCGCCAGCGTCAGCGCCGGTCTCCGACAGTGCCGCTCGGCCGGCTTCGAGCCGGGCAACGGGCACCCGGAAGGGGGAGCATGACACGTAATCGAGACCGACCCCATTGAAGAAGTGGATGCTTTCGGGGTCGCCACCGTGCTCGCCGCACACGCCCACCTCGATCTTCGGGTTGACGGACTTGCCGGCTTCCGTAGCCATGCGCACCAAGGCACCGACACCGTCGCGGTCGAGGGTCTCGAACGGTGACGTGCCGAAGATCCCTAGCTCCATGTACTTCGGGAAGAACGAGGCTTCGCAGTCGTCCCGAGAAAAGCCCCAGGTGGTCTGGGTCAGGTCGTTCGTCCCAAACGAGAAGAAGTCGGCCGATTCGGCGATCTGGCCTGCAGTGAGGCAGGCGCGAGGCAGCTCGATCATCGTGCCGATGATCTTTTCGAGGTGGGTGCCGGTCTCCTTGGCCACAGCGTCTATGACTGCTTCGGCTTGCTCTCTTACAAGCTCGAGCTCTTGTACTGCGCCTACCACGGGCACCATTACCTCGGCGATCGGGTGGCCGCCGTCCTTGACCCGCTGAGCAGCGGCCTCGGCCAGGGCACGCACCTGCAGCTTGACGAGGCCAGGTATGACCAGGCCCAGGCGCACACCACGCAGGCCAAGCATCGGGTTGGCCTCGTGGAGCCGCCTCACAGCCCCAAGAAGCCGCTCGTCAGCCTCTGTAGGCTGGCCGGCTGCCTTGGCTAGCGCAACCTTGACGGAGAGCTCGGTCAAGTCCGGCAAGAACTCGTGCAGTGGCGGGTCGATGAGCCGCACGGTCACAGGCAGGCCGTCCATGGCCTCAAGTATCTCGACGAAGTCGCCCCGCTGGAGGGGTAGCAGCGCGTCCAGAGCTGCCTGTTGCTCGGCTTCGTCGTCAGCCAGTATTAGCCGCTCTACCAGCAGCCGGCGCTCACCCAAGAACATGTGCTCGGTCCGGCACAGGCCGATGCCCTGAGCACCAAAGGCGCGGGCACGCCGGGCGTCTTCAGGCATGTCGGCGTTGGCCCGGACCTGCATGCGCCGACGGGCGTCCGCATGCTTTAGCAGCCGGTCGACGGCTGCAACGAGCTCACGCTCGTCCGCCTCGGCATTGGCCAAGTCGAAGGTCCCCTCGAAATATCGCACGACAGGGGAGGGCACGACAGGTACCTCACCCCGGTAGACGGCGCCGCTCTTGCCGTCGATCGAGATGACGTCGCCCTCGGACACAACGGAGCCGTCGGGAGCAGTGAAGCGGCGGGCCTTCACGTCAACGTCAAGCTCGTGAGCAGCGACGACGCATGTTTTGCCCATGCCCCGGGCCACGACCGCAGCGTGCGAAGTACGCCCGCCTCTGCTTGTCAGGATGCCCTTGGCAGCCACCATCCCAGGCAAGTCGTCAGGGTTGGTCTCGGGCCGCACCAGTATGACTGCCTCGCCACGAGCCGCCCATTCTGCAGCCGTAGCTGAGTCGAAAACAGCTTTCCCAACGGCAGCACCCGGGCTGGCGCCCATGCCCTTGGTGACGCGCTTGCCTCCGTGGGACTCGTCGAAGCGGGGGAACATGAGCTCCGCCAGCCCGGCTCCGCTTACCCGTGAGAGGGCCTCGTCCAGGTCGATAACTCCCTCGTCCACAAGTTGGGCAGCGATCCGGAAGGCGGCTGCCGACGTGCGCTTGCCCACCCTGCACTGGAGCATCCACAGCTTGTTGCGCTCGATCGTGAACTCGATGTCCATCAGGTCGCGGTAGTGGTGCTCAAGCTTGTCCATGATCCCGAGCAGCTCACGGTAGGCGGCCGGGTCGATCTGCTCGAGCTCTTGGAGCTGCAGGGTGTTGCGTATACCTGCGACCACGTCCTCGCCCTGAGCGTTTTGCAGGTAGTCGCCGTAAATGCCACGGCTGCCACTGGCCGGGTCGCGAGTGAAAGCAACGCCTGTGCCCGAATCGAGGCCGATGTTGCCGAACACCATAGCCACGACGTTCACGGCTGTGCCCAAGTCTTCCGGGATGCGCTCTTGGCGGCGGTATATGCGGGCCCGCTCAGAGTTCCACGAGTGGAAAACGGCCAAGATGGCCATGTCAAGCTGCTGGCGCGGCTCGGTCGGGAAATCCTGGCCCGTCTCTTTCTTCACGATCTCGCGGTAGGTGCCAACCAGCTCCTGGAAGTCCGACGCCGTGAGGTCAAGGTCGCTCTTGGCGTTCTTGGCTGCTTTCAGCTCGGACAATGCGTGCTCGAACAGCTCGCCCTGCACGCCCATCACCGTCTTGCCGAACATCTGGATAAGGCGGCGGTACGAGTCCCAGGCAAAGCGCTCGTCACCTGCTTGTTTGGCCAAACCGATGACAGAGCGGTCGTTCAAGCCGACGTCGAGGACCGTGTCCATCATGCCGGGCATAGAGAACTTGGCCCCGCTGCGCACCGACACGAGCAACGGGTCGTCAGGGTCGCCCAAGCGCCTGCCCATCTTTGCTTCGAGCCGAGCCAAGTGGTCGCTGACCTCTTCGTTCAGGCCTGCCGGCAGGGAACCACTGGCCAGGTAGGCCCTGCAAGCCTCCGTGGTGATAGTAAAACCTGGTGGTACGGGCAGGCCAAGGTTGGTCATCTCGGCCAGGTTGGCACCCTTGCCCCCCAGCAGGTCCTTCATGTCCTTGTTGCCTTCGGCGAAGTCGAACACGTACTTGGTCACGCTTTCTCCTCTCAGTTGCAGTTGGGGGGTTGGTGCTGGTAGGTCCCGGCGGACATCCGGGACATCGCCCCGAGCGGCCGGCTAACTGGCGCCGGGGAAACCACGCGCAGCGACCCTCGTGGGACCCTGCCCGCTCTAAGTATATGGCTACCCAGTTCGGCAAGCTGTAAACGCCCAGCCGTGCCTCCCAGCCGCGCTAGCTCTGTGGGTGACATCGCCCCAACCAACATTGCGTCCCCACCAGCGGTTTTGTCGGCCGCGTGGCGTTAAGCAGGCTCGGCGGCTGCGGTTAGCTCGGGACCTTCGGCCCTAATTGTCCGGCCATTAGGCCACAGCAGCTGCGGCACATCGGCACGCCTGGCTGGTGCTGGGGGAGCGGCCGTTTTAAACCAGCCCTCAGACCTCGCGCTGGCGGCAGCCGTCTATAGCTCTGCGCCCGGCAAGTCCAGAGCGCGCTCAGCTGCAGCTAAAGCTCGCACGACCTCGAGGCCGAAACGTACGTCACAACGATGGGCGCGTTGGCCGGTCGACACCATTTCAGACAGGTCATGGATCGCGCCGGCCAGAGCGTCTTCGGTGCTATAGGGGTTGTCTGGTCGCGTCCGGACGCCCTTTTCCCCATAGAGAGACAACATGTTGGCAGTGGCGGCAGGAGGCACCGTAAGGCTCACCGATACAGTGCTCACTGCGACCGGGGTGCCCGCCGCCGGGCTCCCGCTTGGCCCTCCGTGAGCAAGGACCAGGTGCACGGTGTCGCTCCCCACCGGGCCCCGTCGGGCAGCCACTGAACTGACCGGGCCCATGACCGGCAGCACGAGCGAGAGGGCATGGGGGCCGATGTCCCACAGTGCTCCCCGGGCTTTGCGCCAAGGCGACGCACCGAAGGCGTTGCCGGGCTGGAAGATGTTCGCGTAGTGGACCAGGTGGCCGCTATGCCATGGCCCGTCCTGCGCCGCCTCGGACAACCAGGCTTCGCTTGCCGGGTTGAAACGTTGGGTGAAAAACACAACCGTCGCTACACGAGCCTCGTCCACCGCCTTGACAAGCGCCTCAGCTGCTCGCAAGTCCAAAGAAAGCGGCTTTTCCAGAAGCAGGTGCAAGCCTGCCCTTGCAGCCTCCAGCGCCAGCGAGGCTTGCACGTCCGGGGGTAGGGCGAAGGCCACGGCGTCGACGGCAGCAAAAAGGTCCGCTGGGCTTTTGTAGCTGGTTGCCCCGAGCTGACGTGCTGCCTGTGCCGCTCGAAAAGGGTCACGTCCCCAAACGCCTACGAGCTCAGCGTGCGGCGAAGCGACAAGCGCAGGGCCATGGGCGTGAAGGGCCCAGTACCCAGTGCCCAAGAGCCCGAAACGAAGTGCGGACATAGCCCTGCCCTCCTGGTAGGCACAAGCGGTGCTCCCGGCATGACGAGCACGCAACTTTCACGATAGGCTACTAGCGTGCCGCGTCCTTCCGAGGGCCAGCCTCCAAGTACCAAAGCCGGCCGCCGCTCACGTGGCCGTTCCCGTCCGTCGACTGGCCCGCTGCTCCACCTGTCGTGCCTACTTGGCTCTCCCGTGAGAGGCCCAGACGGGCACCAGGCTGGCAAACTGACAGACGTCATCGCCCGCCTAGCCGCCGGTGACCACCCAGAAGTGTCCGGCCTGGTTGTAAGTGCTAACGGCAGGGAGCGCTTTGTGCACGCCCACGACGTGGCCGGGTTGAGCAACGACGGAGCGGACCTAGCTGTAGCGCCCGCTGAACTGGGGTTTTTCGAGCGCCGGCCAGGCGAAGTGCTGCTAGCCCGGGACGTGCGGTCGCGCCACCTCATCCACGTCGAGCGAGCGCGCCTTGTACGTGCCAACGAGATCGAGCTGGCCAACGTCGAGGGCACCTGGCGGGTCTTTGGGGTGGACCCCACCTCCAAGGCCCTGCTCCGCAAGCTTTTGCCTCACAGGCTGCGGCGGCGGGTCAGGCCCGGTCGCGTGGTCGATTGGGCTGATTTAGAGCCCTTCGTGGCGCACGTGCCAGCTGCTCGGCTCCAGATCCGCTTTCGCAGGCTGCGCCGTATGCACCCCGCCAAACTGGCGGACCTAGTAGAGGCCGCTTCGCACGACGAGGGCGAAGAGATCATGAGGGCAGTCGGGGCGGACGCGGAGCTCGAGGCCGACGTGTTCGAAGAGCTCGACGTAGACCACCAGGTCGAGTTCCTAAAAGAGCGCTCAGACGAAGAAGCGGCCAAGCTGCTGGCCAAGATGGCCCCCGACGACGCCGTCGACCTTCTGACCGAACTGGACCAAGAGCGGCGTGTCCCCATACTTCAGCAGCTGCCGCAAGCTACGCAGTCAAAGCTACGTGGCTTGCTGAGCTACAACCCCGAAACAGCCGGCGGCCTTATGAACCCTGACTTCGTGTCCGTCGCTGCCACGTCCACTGTCGCCGATGCGCTGAGCTCGGTGAAGGCGAGCTCGGCGCCGCCGGAGGCAGCCGGAGTGGTCTTCCTAACGGACGCGCAGGGCTCCTTGGCCGGCACAGCGCTCGTCGTGGACTTGCTGCGGGCCAAGCCGGACGCCCGCGTCACCAGCGTGGCTCGACCTGAACCTGCGACGTTGTCGCCCGACTCCGACATCCACGAGGTAGTCCGCACGATGACCGACTACAACTTGGCAGTGGCACCCGTCGTCGACGAGGAGGGCCGGATGCTCGGCCAGATAACCGTTGACGACGTGCTTGAGCTCCTGTTGCCCCAAGGCTGGCGACGACAGTACGGGATGACTGCCCCCGACTAGGACCGGCGGTCAGCAGGGCAACCCAGCGTTGGGGCAGTGCACAGGAGGCTCGGCTTGCCAAGGGCACGGCCGCTTGGCCCAAGGCGCGAAGGGCAGCGACGAGCTGCTACTATTGGGGCTGTAAGGCAGTTGCACCTCGTTAGGTGAGGCGTCTGTCCGGACAAAGGCCGCTGACCCCACGCATCGAGAGATGCCCAAGGCCAGGACAGTCCCCCCCGGGCTAAGGGGCGGACCGAAGCGGCTGGCTTGCAGTTTGTAGGCCTACGCCGAGCAGTGCCAAAGCTTGGACGAGAAGGGGTGCGCGCTAGTGGCCAGTGCCACGTGTACGTGGCGGCGGTTGCTGGTGTGCCCGGTCGCCCGCTGGGCGTGCACCCCTGAGGTGCGACAGCAAGGTAGGGCAAACGAAGGAGCAGCGCTGAGCGCCGATAGAGGGTCACCTCACCAAACCACGGCGTTCGTGTTGGTACAGGTCTCGACCGGCTCGTAGAAAGCCTTCGTGGGCACTGGGGACGTCCCAGGCAAGGCCGGTTGACCCCTTGGGCTAGCGCGGGCGCCACCGAAAGCCAAGCGTCAACCAAGAGCCCGGGAGGTCCGTCGGCAATGGCCAACGACACACAGCCCGTCGCGCCGGGAGCGACGGCCGTCCTCGACGAAGCACACGTTGGGGACATCCGTGGAGCCCTCGGCACCATCCGCCAACATGACACTGCTGCCCGGCGCACCTGGGGCCGCCGGCTGCTCACGCTGGCGGCCATCGTGGGCCCTGGGATCATCGTCATGGTGGGGGACAACGATGCCGGTGGGGTGGCCACGTACTCGCAGGCAGGCCAAAACTACGGGACCAGTCTCCTTTGGGTGCTGCCCCTGCTAATCCCAGTCCTCATCGTCAACCAAGAAATGGTCGTGCGCCTCGGGGCGGTGACCGGCGTCGGCCACGCGCGCCTCATAAAAGAGCGTTTCGGGCGCTTTTGGGGTTGGTTCTCCATCGGTGACCTGTTGGTCCTCGACTTCCTCACGATCGTCACCGAGTTCATAGGCGTCGACCTCGCACTTGGCTACTTCGGCGTAAGCAAGTACGAGTCAGTGCCACTGGCAGCCCTAGCCCTAGTAGCGATAACAACTACAGGCAGCTTCCGGCGGTGGGAACGCTTCATGTTCATTTTCGTCCTCGCCAACTTCCTCGTGGTCCCACTGGCGGTTTTCAGCCATCCCCACGTGGCGCCGTTCTTGAACGGTTTTGTCCCCGGCGTAAAAGGTGGCTTCAACTCGACGTCAGCACTCCTCATCATCTCCGTCGTCGGTACGACCGTCGCGCCTTGGCAGCTTTTCTTTCAGCAGTCGAACATCGTCGACAAGCGCATCACTCCGCGCTACATCAACTATGAGCGCGCTGACACCGTCCTTGGCAGCATCGTGACTGTGGTAGGTGCGGGCGCCATGGTCATAACGTGCGCGTTCGCGTTCGCCCACACCAAGTACTTCGGCGCCTTCAGCAATGCTGGTGCGGTAGCAACTGCGCTAAGCCATGAGCTTGGTCACGCTGCCGGCGCCCTTTACGCTGTCGTGCTGCTAAACGCTTCGGTTATAGGTGCCGCTGCTGTCACCCTAGGGACTTCCTATGCCGTTGGGGACTTCTTCGGGGCACGGCACTCCCTGCACCGCAGCCTCCGTGAGGCGCCAGGGTTTTACGCGAGCTTTGCCGTCCTTGTGGCGCTCGCCGCGGGGATCGTCCTTATCCCACAGGCCCCTCTAGGCCTCATCACGCTCGGCGTCCAGGCGCTCGCGGGCGTCCTTTTGCCCTCAGCATCGGTGTTCCTCCTCATGTTGTGCAACGACCCCGAAGTCTTGGGCCCTTGGGTGAACCGTCCCTGGCTCAACGCTCTCGCCGTGCTCATAATCGGCGTCCTGCTCATGATGTCCCTCGTCTTGGTGGCCACCACTGCCTTCCCCAGCATCAACGTCGGCCAGATGAGCATCGTCCTGGCCGGCCTCCTGGCGGCTGGGCTAGCTGGAGCGGGTGGCGTCTACCTAGTGAGCCCGCAGCGCCAGCGGCGCCGACAGGCGTCGGCTGGGCACCAGCCGCGAAGAGAAACCTGGCGGATGCCGCCGCTCGCGCTCTTGGCCCGGCCACCGTGGTCTCGGGCACGAGTTCTCGCCATGTGGTCGTTGCGTAGCTACCTAGTCATAGCCGTCGTCTTGCTCATTGTGGACGCGGCTCGCTTGGGCAAGGCCTGAGGCCAGGCGCCCGCAGCCGTTCGCGCTTTATGCTCGCGACGGTGCTCCTTTCGACGAAAGACGACGTGAGCCAGCAAAAAACCGACCAACGCTTAGAGCGCGTCGTCACCGTCCCCAACATGTTGACGGCGCTCCGCCTGGCATGCTTGCCGGTGTTCGTAGCCTTGCTCACGGAACCGCACGGCGAGGGGAGGCTGGCCGCCGCTTTCTTGCTGGGCGGCTTAGGCGTCACCGACGGCCTGGACGGCTACATCGCCCGCCATTTCCACCAAGTGAGCGCGCTTGGCAAGGTGGCTGACCCTGTGGTCGACCGGTTGTTGGTGCTGTCGGCCACGACCGGAGCGCTGGCAGTCGGGGCTGCGCCCCCATGGTTGGTCGGGCTTGCACTGGCCAGGGAAGCGCTTGTACTGCTGGCAGCTGGGGTGCTCGCCGCGGCAGGTGGCAAGAGACTTGAAGTGAGCTTGGTGGGCAAAGCGGGCACCTTCGGGATGATGGTGGCCTTACCGTTGTTCTTCTTGGGCCACGCAGCGTTCTACTGGCACAGCACTGCGCTATGGGCTGCCTGGGTGGCAGCTGCGTGGGGACTGGCCCTCGGCTGGTCGGCCTTTTTCATGTACCTACCTCAGGGCCTGGCAGCGCTGCGCTCCGCCCGACGACGACAGGGCCAGGCTTGAGGGCTCTCGTAATGGCAGGCGGTGAGGGCACCCGGCTGCGCCCTCTCACCAGCACCCAGCCCAAACCCATGCTGCCCATGGTGAACAGGCCATTGATGGAGCGCGTCGTCTCCCTGCTGCGCCAACATGGCCTGACGGACATCGTGGTCACCGTAGGGCGCCAAGCCGAAGCCGTGCGCAGCTACTTCGGCAACGGGCTAGAGCTCGGCGTTGACATCGCTTATGTGACGGAGGGCTCACCATTGGGGACAGCAGGCTGCGTCCGTAACGCCATGGAAAAGCTGGCGGGCACTTTTCTCGTCATATCGGGCGACGTCTTGACCGACATCGACCTCTCGGAGGTCGTGAAGTTCCACAGGGACAAAGGCGCGCTCGCCACGGTCGCCGTGAAATCGGTGGCCAACCCCCTCGAGTTCGGTGTCGTCGTGACGCGCCAGGACGGCTCGGTGGAGCGTTTTTTGGAGAAGCCTTCTTGGGGAGAGGTGTTCTCCGACACCGTGAACACCGGCATCTACCTCTTCGAGCCCGAGATCTTCGACTTCATCCCTCCTGGGGCGGTGGACTTCTCGTCCGATGTCTTCCCGCTTCTCGTCGAGCAAAGTGCCGGCTTTTACGGCTGCCAAGTGAACGGCTATTGGCAGGACGTCGGCACGCTCGAAGCCTACATGAGCGCCCACAGGGACATCTTGGACAGGCGCGTGGACGTCCAGGTGCCGGGCTCGTACCTGCAACACGGCATATGGGTGGGCAAAGGGGTGCGCCTTGACGAGACGGCCGACGTAATAGGCCCAGCTGTCATCGGTGATTACTGTGAAGTAGGCGCCGGGGCTGTCATAGGGGAGCACACAGTGCTCGGCCCCAATGTCAGAGTCGGGCCAGACGCCCACCTGGGAAGCTGCGTCGTCCACGACAACACGTTCTTGGGCCCGGGGGTGAGGTTGCAGGGTTGTGCTATAGGCCGTGGCAGTGACCTGCGCCGAGGAGCGCGCGTCGAGGAAGGGACGGTCATAGGCGACCAGTGCAGCGTCGGAGAACATGCGCTTGTGCGTCCCGGTCTAAAGGTGTACCCGTTCAAGACCGTCGAGCACGGGGCAGTCGTCAGTTCGTCCATAGTTTCCCAAGTGCGTCGCGCGCGAAGCCTCTTCGGGCGCCGTGGGGTGAGCGGCCTGGCCAACGTCGACATATCACCAGAGCTGGCCGTGCGCCTGGCCATGGCCTACGCGACGACCATGCAAAAAGGTGCCCGGGTGGTGGTATCCCACGACGGGAGCACCGCTGCGCGCATGTTGAAAAGAGCCCTGGTGGCCGGTCTGAACGCGTCCGGCGTGCACGTATCCGACCTGGACGTGACGACTGTGCCCGTAGCACGTTTTTCGGCACGCAAAGCAGGTCCCGTTGGCGGCCTTACGGTCGGCCTGCTTTATGACGAAGTCGGCTCTGTCGTTATAAGGCTCCTGAACGCCGAGGGCAGCGACATCGCAGAGCCGGTCCAGCGCGAAGTCGAGCGCGTTTTCTACCGAGAGGACTTCCGGCGCTCCCTCGGCGCAGACATCGGCGATGTCACCTACCCAGCAGAAGTGACCGAGGCCTACGCACAGGAGCTAGTGGGACGCGTGGACGTCGCGACCATAAGGGCTGCCAGCTTGCGGGTCGTTGTCGACTTCTCCTACGGCGCAGCCTCCCTCGTCATGCCGGCAGTGCTGAGCCGGCTCGGTGCCGAGGTGGTCTCGGTAAACCCGTACCGTCCCCCCGGCCAAGGGCAGATTTTCGACCGCTGGGAGCATGCCGGGCAAGTGCCGTCGCTGGTGCGGGCGACAGGCGCGCACCTTGGGGCGGTGATCGGGCCAGACGGGGAAAACCTGACCCTAGTCGACGACCACGGTCATGTCCTTACCGACCCACAAGCGCTGCTGGTGTTGCTTGACTTGGCCCTTGGGCCGGGTGGCGCACATGGCGCGCCCAGTGCACGCAGGGTCGCACTGCCGGTGTCGGCTGTGCGGGCGGCAGAAAAAGCATGCCAGCGGGCTTGCGTGCCGCTCGTGTGGACCAAGCTGTCGAACGCGCACGTAATGGATGTAGCAAGCCACGCAGGTGCCGACTTCGCTGCAGGCCAGGAGGGTGGCTACATCTTCCCGGGCTTTTTGCCCGCCTATGACGCCGTGGCAGCCCTGGTGCACGCTCTCGGGTTCCTCGCCCGTCGCGGCCTGCGGTTGTCAGATATCGTTGCCAGGCTCCCCGAGGTGCGCACCGCGCACGAGGCGGTAGCGACCCCGTGGGAAAAAAGGGGCCTTGTGATGCGTTCTGTCAAGGAGCTCGCCAAGGACAGGCCCTTGGTGCTCGTAGACGGCGTGAAGGTCATCTACGACGACGGGTGGGCACTGGTCGTCCCCGACCCTGAGGAGGCTTTGACCCATATCTGGGCTGACGCAGACAGCGACGCGGGTGCTCGACGACTGGTCGAGAATTTTGCTCGGGACGTCCGCGGGGTGCTCCGCAGCTCGTAGGGCGCGTGGTCAAGCTCCTCGTCTGGCCTTCACGAGCGACCACTGCTACAGCAGGACTGGCAAAGCGGTGCCAGCTAGCCAGCCCAACGGCGCGCCAGCTTTCGGTGACCGCTCGCGAACGGTATGGTCGGGGTCGTGAACGTTCCTTCAGATCTGCGCTACACGTCGGACCATGAGTGGGTACGCATCGAAGGTGGCCGCGTGCGGGTTGGCATCACGGACTATGCCCAAGACGCCCTGGGCGATATCGTCTATGCGGACCTACCTACGCCTGGCGCCACCGCCAAGGCAGGCGAGACGCTCTGCGAGCTAGAATCCACCAAGTCTGTGTCGGACGTCTACGCCCCTGTGGACGGCACGGTGGTAGAGGTGAACAGCGAACTGGCTGACGCTCCCCAACGTGTCAATGACGACCCATATGGCGAAGGTTGGATCTGCGTCATAGAGCCAGTCTCCATGGACGCCCTAGAGTCACTTCTGGGCCCCGAAGCGTACCGTGGGCTCATCGAGGCTTGAAAACTTGTACTGCAACCGTTGCGGTCACCGTAACCCTCCTGGCGCCAACTTTTGCTCGTCATGCGGCTCCGCGCTAGAGCCGGGTGCCATGGACGAGCCAGCCACAAGGGCGCTACCGCTCCAGAGCGACCTGGAGGTATCCGAGGCCGAGCACGCGCACGAGGCTGCCCTAGCCGACGTCCCGCCCGGAGGGGCTGTGCTCGTGGTCACCAGGGGCCCAAACGCGGGCTCTCGTTACGTGCTCGGCCCGGGGGACGACGCAGTGACCACGATCGGGCGCCATCCCGAAAGTGACATTCTCCTAGACGACATCACAGTTTCCCGCCGCCACGCCGAAGTGCGTAGGCAGCAGGGTACTTACTGGGCTTACGACGTCGGTTCCTTGAACGGCACCTACCTGAACCGCGAACGCATCGACAAGGCCATTTTGACCAGTGGCGACGAGCTGCAAGTAGGCAGGTTCCGGCTGGTCTTCTTGGCCCCGGCAAGCATTGCCGGCTAAGAGCGAGACGGAGGGCACAAGCGCGTGGCCAACCGGTCCCACCTTTCGATCGGAGAAGTCCTGTCGCTGCTCCAAGACGAGTTCCCCGACGTCACGATCTCCAAGATCCGTTTCCTTGAAAGCCAAGGGCTGGTAGACCCCGAACGGACCCCTTCGGGTTACCGCAAGTTCTACGAGGACGACATCGAGCGCCTCCGCTGGGTACTGCGCCAGCAGCGCGACTCGTTCTTGCCGCTCAAGGTCATCAAGGGCCAGCTGGAAAGGGTCGAAGACGAAGAAGAAAGCGGCACCGGCGGGACGTCGCAGCCAAGCGTGCCCTCCGGCCGGCAACAGGCCACCGCCGGTGCGGCACTCAGCTTGACAGCTCCGACCGAGGCCCCCAACGGCGAGGCCGGTGCTGGCAGCGGCCCCGCCGGCCGTCCCCACCAAGTCCCAAGCGGTGCCGAACTTGGCCTTGTCTCACAGGTGAGGGGCACTGGCACCGGCCAACTGTTCGACGTCGAGCCCTCTTACGGCGACCTCGGCGGTTACAGTACCTACAGCGGGCGGCGCCGGTTGACCAGCTCGGGCAGCCGAAACTGGGCAGCTGGTGGTACAAGTGCCGACCGCAGGCGCACAGAGGTCGCCATGGACGAAAGGGCAGCCGCCATGGCTGTAGACCAGCACGAAGAGGCCGGCCGCAATGAGCTCGCCACGCCCCAAGCCTCTGCAGCGCCAGAGCCTGCCAGACGCAGGCGGGCACCGGGACGGCGAGACAAGTCGGCGCAGCCTAGCCCCGGCAAGTCCGCCAATACGGGGCCAGCCGACGTGGACGCCTCCGGTAACCGTGCCTCAGCAGCCCTGCCAGGGGCCCGGGGCTATGACCCAGGAGACGAGCTCACGCTAGACGAACTGGCCAAGGCTGCCGGGGTAGAAGTGGGCGCCGTCCACGACTTAGAACTCTACGGGTTGATCTCAGCACGCGTCATCGGCGGTACTTCCTACTACAGCCAAGAAGCGCTCACGGTCGCCCAACTGGCGGGGGCCTTTGCGCGCCATGGGGTCGAAGCCCGGCACCTGCGCGCCTATAAGAGCGCAGCGGAACGCGAGGCCGGCATCGTACAGCAGGTGGTCATGCCGCTCATCAAGCAACGCAACCCCGAAGCCCGGCGGCTCGCAGCCGAAACAGCCGACGAACTAGCCGAGCTAGGCGGGCGCCTCCGTGCGGCCTTGCTCAGCGCTGCTCTGAACAACATGGGCTAGCCCAGTTACCGCCGGCTGGCCTGCAACCAAGGTCTCAAGCTGCTTGGGACGAGGCGGCATGGCTCGTGCGAAGCTAGCCGGCTGGCCAAGCCAGGGCTCAAGGGCCGACATACTTGGCGCACGAGGCACCACTCGCAACGTTGCGGCAGTAACGTTTTCTTATGGTCGAGATGCACCTATCAGCAGTCCGCGTCGAGCTACCGACCAATGCACCGATCCTGCTGCTGCAGGAGGCCAAAGGCAACCGCACCCTGCCCATCTACATAGGCAGGCCAGAGGCCGAAGCGATTGCCGCAGCTCTTCAGGGCATCGTCACGAAAAGGCCGATGACCCACGACCTCATGCGAGACATCTTGAACGAGCTTGGGGCCGTGCTCGATTACGTGGTCATCACTGAGCTGAAGGAGCGGACGTTCTATGCAGAGTTGCACCTGCGCCACGCAGGCTCGACTTATGGGATATCCGCACGGCCCTCCGACGCGATAGCCCTCGCCGTGCGTATGGGCGTGACCATCTACGCAGACGAAGCCCTCCTGGACGCGGAGGGGATCGTCCTCACCCAGCCCGAACCGCTCGAAGAGCAGCCCGACAGCGAGGAACTGGTCGAACAGTTCAAGAACTTCATCGAAGGGGTGCGCCCCGAAGACTTCGACAGGTGACTTTGCCTCGCCCGAGCGTTTCGCCGTCTTCTCCTGTGGGCGGGCGGCAATTGCAATTGCGACTAGGATCAGCGACACTACTGTAACTACCTTTGTGTTCACAGCAGTGCTGCCAGGAGGCCAAGATGGTGTCACAACAGGACCGGCACGGCCCAGCCGCCACTACGAGCGGCTTCCGTGGGCCCCAAGTTTGCAACATAATCGGGATCACATACCGTCAGCTGGACTACTGGGCCCGTACGGACCTGTTACGCCCTTCGATCAGCGATGCCAAGGGGAGCGGCAGCCAGCGCATCTACTCGTACTCAGATCTGCTCCAGTTGAAGGTGATCAAACGCTTGCTCGACGCTGGCGTTTCCCTACGCTCCACTCGTAAGGCCATAGAGTGCCTTCGCGCTTCTGGGGACGTGGCTAGCACCAGCCTGGTCATCGGGGACGACGCCAGCGTGCTCGCTCGTACCGGCGAAGAGCTGTTCGACTTGCTGCGGGGCGGCCAGGGGGTGCTCAGCATCGTCGTCGGCATGAACAAGATCGTCTCCGAAGTCGACGCCGCCATCACCGAGCTGGCGGCGGGCGGAGCTGGCTCGTCTGAGGAGACTGGCGCTTCGTCTGGCGGGCACAGCGTGCCCACGGCTGCTTCTTCGCTAGCGGCTGGTGGCGGCGGTACCTCCCGCTAGCACACTGACGCGCCAGTTGGGCTTTGACAGTGCCTACGCCCGCCTAGAGCGGTAGTCCTCGTCATCTTGGCCGAAGGCTGCTGCCCCAGGCTGTAGGCTGACCAGTTGTGAGCGCGGGCCAAGTCGAGCCGTCGGGCGGTCCCGGTGTAGCCACGCTCACAGCTGCAAAGGCCCTCCGCCGGAGCCCCCTTGACGCTCAGCACCGAGCCCTTGGGGCTCGTATGGTGCCGTTCGGGGGCTGGGAAATGCCGCTCGAGTACGAGCGAGGGACGCTGGCGGAGCACATGGCCTGCAGGCGGCACTGCGTGATCTTCGACGTAAGCCATCTCGGGACCGTCCGCTTGGTGGGGGAGGGCGCGTACCAAGCGCTACAGCGTGCTCTCACGAACGACCTGGCCAAGATCGGGCCAGGTCGTGCCCAGTACACTCACCTGCTTGACGACGACGGCTCCGTCGTGGACGACCTCATTGTTTGGTGGGTCGGAGAAGACCGTTTCGATGTAATGCCCAACGCCTCGAACACGCAGCGAGCTCTCGACGCTCTGGGCGGCGAGGACGTGACGGCAACACGGGCGGTCATCGCCGTGCAGGGGCCCATGGCGCGCGCAATAGTGGCCAGGGTGCTGCCACCCGCAGCGCAGGTCGCTCGCTTTGCGGTACAGCTGGCCACCTGGGGCGGTGACGAAGTGGTCGCAGCAGGTACGGGCTATACAGGTGAAGACGGCATCGAGCTAGCCGTCCCAGGGAGCTCGGCCAAAGACCTCTGGGACGCCTTGTGCTCTGCCGGGGCGGTCCCTGCTGGCCTCGGTGCCCGTGACACCCTGCGGCTTGAGGCTGGGCTGCCCTTGCACGGCCACGAGCTCGGCCCTGGTATCACGCCCATCGATGCAGGGTTGGCATGGGTCGTCGCCTGGGACAAGCCGGGCGGCTTCCGGGGCCTCGACGCTTTGACGGCTATGTACAGGTCAGCAGGCAGCCACAGGCCAACCCGCAGGCTTATGGGCATCGTCGGGGAGGGCCGTCAACCGCTGCGGGCTGGTTACGCCGTGCTCGTAGGCGGCAAGGTCGTCGCAGAGCTGACGAGCGGCAATTACTCACCTGTGCTCGGGCGTGGCATAGCGATGGCGTTCCTTTCTCCCGACCTGGACGAAGGCACCGCTGTCGAAATCGAGGCGCGAGGCAAACGGCTGGCCGGGCACGTAACGAAGCTCCCGTTCGTAAGGCACTGAACATGCCCAGCTACGTCCCCCACACGAGCGGCGACATTGCCCGCATGCTGTCCGACCTGGGCCTGTCGAGCGTCGACGACCTTTTTGCCTGCGTGCCAGAGGCACTACGGCTGGCAGGCGGCTTGGACATCCCACCCGGTTTGGCAGAACCCGACGTGGCCAGCGAGATGGCCCGCCTGGCGAGGAAGAACCGCTCGGCTGAGGAGCTAGTCTGCTTCGCCGGCGGAGGTGCCTACGACCACGATGTGCCAGCTGTGACCCGCGCGCTTGCGAGCCGGTCGGAGTTCGTGACCGCCTACACCCCCTACCAGCCAGAGGTTGCGCAGGGTGTGCTCCAGGCGCTGTTCGAGTACCAGACCTTGGTATCGCGTTTGGCTGGGCTGCCTGTCGCCAACGCTTCTTTGTACGATGGGGCCACGGCCCTGGTCGAGGCGGTCAACTTGGCTGCTGCGGCCACCGGACGGCGGACCGTATGGCTGAGCCAGGGCGTCAACCCTCGGTGGCGAGATGTCCTGCGCACGCTCACAGCTGGCACCGGCGCACAGATCGTCGACATCGCACTTCGTGACGGGCAAACGGACTGGTCGGGTGCTTTAGCCAGTCTCAGATCCGCCGCGCGCCCCACCAGCTCAGCTCCAGGCTTCAACGTCAAGCCCGCCAGCGAAAGCGCGCCTGGAGCCGTCGTCGTTGCTTCACCGAACTACCTCGGTTGCATAGATCCCATCGCACCAGCCCGCTCAGCTGCGGGTGCCACGGGCGCGCTGTTGGTCTGTGCGTTCGACCCCGTGGCAGCGGGCCTTTTACGGTCCCCAGGCGAACAGGGTGCGGACGTGGCCGTGGCCGAAGGCCAACCCCTTGGCACCCCATTGGCTTTTGGCGGCCCCTACCTGGGGATGTTCGCCGTGGGCCAGGCCTACGTGAGGCGCCTCCCCGGCCGGCTGGTGGGCCGCGGCGCTGACCGGCAAGGCAAGACCGCCTACGTGACTACCCTGCGCGCCCGTGAACAGGACATCCGGCGCGAGAAAGCCTCCTCCAACATATGCACGAACCAAACGTTGGTGGCGATAGCAGCCATGGTCCAGTTGTCCTGGCTCGGGCCCCACGGGCTGCGCGAGCTGGCCTTGCGCTGTGCACGCGGCACCCGCTATGCGAGGGAGTCCCTCCTTGCGATCCCAGGTGTACGACCTCTCGTAAGTGCGCCCGTGGTGCGAGAGTTCGCCGTGGAGCTGCCAGTACCTCCCGAGGCTGTCATCGAACGGATGGCTGAAGAAGGCTTCCTAGCGGGGCTCCCAGTTTCGGCTGAAGGGCGCCAAGGGCTGCTTGTCGCTGTAACCGAAAAGCGCACCCGGGCACAGGTAGATGCCTACGCCAAGGCCATGAGCAAGGTCATAAGCGCCGTGAAACGGCCTTGGAGCACTCGCCGACGCCCTCACCAGGCGTCGCGCCCAGCCAGCGAGGCAAAAAGCTGGGCCGAAGGCGCCAGGAAAACCGGGACGGCCGTAGAGTGATGCCACCCGGCGACAGCGACCAAGCGCGCAGTACGCCTTACCCAGCTCCGGGCGGACGGGCTTCGTCTGCACCGCTCGTCGGTCGTGCTCCCGAGCCGACCATCTTCGAGTTCTCGGTGCCAGGGCGCAAAGCGGCGTCCTTCCGGGCGACCGGCATGCCGGAGTGGCCCGCCGAGCAACTTGTACCGCCGGACGAGCTGCGGCCGGCGCCCGTAGAGCTACCTGAGGTATCGGAACGCGACCTCGTTGCTCACGTGACACGTCTGGCCCACCGGCAGTACTCTGTCGACCTCGGGGCGTACCCCCTCGGTTCGTGCACGATGAAGTACAACCCAAAGGTCTGCGACGAAGCCGCCGCTTTGCCGGGTTTTACCGCTGTCCACCCTGCGGCCCCAGTGGCCTACGTGCAGGGTTGGCTCGAGTTGCTATGGTCGCTGGCCGACGCTCTTTGCCGGGTAACGGGCATGAGCGCGGTGACGCTCCAGCCGCCAGCCGGCGCTGCCGGTGAGCTGACAGGCCTGCTAATGATGAGGGCTTACCACCGCGACCATGGGCGGTCTCCTAGAAAGGTCCTAATACCTGACTCTGCCCATGGCACCAACCCAGCGTCGGTTACCTTGGCGGGGTACCAGGCAGTCACAGTGCCCTCCGGCCCTCAAGGAATTGTCGAGCTTGCCACGCTGCGCCAGTACCTGGACGACGACGTGGCAGGCATGATGCTCACGAATCCGAACACGCTCGGGTTGTTCGAGACCGAGGTCGCCTCCCTGGCACAAGCAGTCCACGCTCACGGCGGCCTCATGTACTACGACGGTGCCAACCTGAACGCTGTGCTAGGCGTGGCCCGTCCGGGCGACATGGGCTTTGACGTCGTCCACATGAACCTCCACAAGACCTTTGCCGTGCCCCATGGAGGGGGAGGGCCGGGCGCAGGACCAGTGGCTGTGACCGAGGCTCTCGCCCCCTTCTTGCCAGGCCCACTGCCGTCACGCCGCGACGACGGGGTCTTTCAATGGGAGATGCCGGCTCGTTCCATCGGTCGCGTGCACAGCTGGCACGGCAATGCCCTAGCAATGGTGCGCGCCTGGGCTTACGTGCTCGCCAGCGGCTCAGACGGGCTACGGCGCGTCTCTGAGGTCGCGGTGTTAAACGCCAACTGGCTGCTGTCCAAGCTGCGAGGCACCTATGCGGTACCCTACGACCGGCCGCCGATGCACGAGGTCGTTGTTTCCGCCAGGGCACCGGCGGGGCCGGGCGGCCTGCACGCTGTGGACATAGCCAAGCGATTGCTGGAAGAGGGTTTTCACCCGCCTACCGTCTACTTCCCCCTCGTAGTGCCAGAAGCGCTGATGATAGAGCCAACCGAGACAGAAAGCCCCGAGACCGTGGCTGCCTTGGCCGAGGCCCTTGTCGCTATTGCCAAAGAGGGCCCCTCCACTGCCTCAGCCGCACCACGCACGACACCGGTGGAGCGGGTCGACGAGGCGGGAGCGGCACGTAACCTAGTCACAACCTGGGTGAGCCCAGCCTCCTGAGGGGGCCCAGGCCCCAGCGACTTCAGCCCACGGTGAAGCGCAAGTCCAGCGGCACTGCCTGGGTCGCCCCAGGGACCGCTATAGCTGTGCCGTCGACAAGCACAGAGACCGCGGGCGGGTTGCCAAGGCGGACCCAGGCCGGCCCAGTCACCCTCGCCGATTGGCCAGCCACAAGCGTTTCCTCAGTGACGATGCTGCCAGCAGGGCTACCGACCCGGACTTCGACCCAGCAACGACCGGTCGCCTCGATCACGATAGAGGCGGTGGCTGAGCGCAACTGGTACGTGACAGTGCCCTGGGAAGCCGACAGCAGGACAGCCGGCTTGGGCGGGGCAACGGTAGTGGGCGGCGTTGTCGTCGGCATGCTCGCCGAGGGGTGCGTCGGCTGGCTCCGGGAGCCGCGGGCCGGGGCGCTCTGGGGTGGGCGAGCCGTCAAAGAGGGCAGCCCAGCAGCCAGGGAGGAGCCGCCGTTGGAGGGAGACGACGACTGCCTGACTGCGAGCGTTACACCAATGGCCGCGGCTGCTGCAGCAGCGGCCCCAACGGCCAGCCAGCGAGCCACGGCGGCCTGGCGGTGCTCATCTCTTGAGCGAGGCGCCGCGCGCCCTGCTGCACCGATCGCAGCCAGGTCGATGGGCCGAGTCCTGTCGTCATCGGGAGGCTGTTCGTTGCCGGGAGGCTGTTCGTTGCCGACTTGGCCAACGCTCTCCAGCTGCCGGTTGGCCCGCCACCGTGAACGGCGCTTGGCCTGCAATGGCTCCTCGTAGCGAGGGGCAAGGTCGTCGAAGTAGTAAACCTGCGGCTCCGACAACGGCACTGGCCCAGTGGCGCGGTTAGCGGCCAAAGCCTGGTCAGCAACACCAGGTTGAGCGGCCCCAAGGAGGTCTGCTCCGGCAGCACCATTGGCGCTCGCTGGTGGTTCTGGCCCACGCGGCGACAAAGCGGCCGTTACGTAAGACGAGCTTCCCTCTCCGGCTGGGCCAGCATGCTGGCCCACCGGCCGATGTGCCGAGGGGGCAAGTTGTGAGGGTGGGGGAGCACTGCGCACCAACCGAGTGGTCGCGTCGCGCGCCGAAGACCCGGCCGTCCCCACTGCTTCCATTGCCGTAGCCGAGCGAGCCATGCGCGACGGTCGGCGGAAAGGCGACGACCGGCCTGCCCCAAGGGTGGTCATAGCCCGCGGAGGCGGGAGCACGGGAGGGCCGCTGGCACCGGGCTGGCCGCCCGGCCCGACCACCCGTACGTGGGCCTGGTACTCGAGGTCAGGGCTCGGGCTCTCTACGTCTGCGTGCCGAGTGATGCCCGCCAAGGTGTCGAGGGCATGCCGGTGGCGGTCCATGGTGCGCGCCCGCGCCCAGAACTGCCGCCCAAAGTGGCCTACAAGGACCACGACAAAGCCAACCGCCAGCACGATGAGAAGGGGTGTCATCTGTGCTCCATATCTCTCGTCACAGGGTACGGCACCAGTGCCCCCTCCTGTCGCATTAACACCACCGCTCTCCGGAAAACCACCCGAGGTTGCCACGCACACCCTGTGGCATTGCCCGGGAGGCTCCCATGGCACTGCCCAGAAGGGCTGGTGCAGACCTTGAGCCAGCTAGACAGTAGCTCTGCCCGGTTAGTGCCACGGCTAGTCCTCGTAGGCGGCGCTACTGCCCAAGCTACCGACTTCGCGGTCTTGTCCCAGGTTACCCGCTCGATGGGCTCCAATGACGTCTGCACGTAGGCCCGAGGTGCCCTGCGCGCACTACAGTGCCCAAGGACCGCCCCGGTGCCAACCAGCCGACGCAGTTAGGACCGCCCAGTGCGCACAACGAACACCAAAAAGCTCCGACCAGTGCTCGTTGCAGCTACTGGCTTTTTTGCCGGCGCTGTGCCCTTTTCGAACCTAATGGCCCGGCGCGTAAAAGGCGTTGACCTGCGGACCGTCGGTACCGGGACGGTCTCAGGCACCGGGCTGTTCGAAGTCGCTGGCATGGGCCCGCTCGCTATTGCAGGGGTGCTCGAAGTTGCCAAGGGTGCACTTGGCCCTTCCCTGGCGCGCAACGATGGGCCTGTCGCAGGAGCTTTGGCAGCGGCTGCTGCTGTAGCTGGCCACAATTGGTCACCTTTTCTGAAAGGGGCAGGAGGCCGTGGCCTGTCCCCTGCGCTAGGAGCACTTCTAGTGCTGGCGCCTGCCGGCACGGCGACCCTTCTAGCTGGCCTCGTTGCCGGCAAGCTGGCCGGTGAGACCTCCCTCGGGTGCCTGGCTGCCTACGGGGTGCTCACGCCAGTGTGCCAGCGTTACCACGGCCAGCGGGGCCTTTACGCCGCCCTTGGCGTGCTCGTGCCACTGCTCGCGAAGCGCCTTATGGGCAATACTCCCGCTGTTGGTGACAAAGCCACGGTCTACCTGTGCCGGTTGCTCTTCGACCGCGATAGCCGAGCTAAGCCCCTGCAGGCTTCGGTCCAGGAGGAAGGCAACTGAGCGTAGGTGTGGTCACCGATAGTGCCTGCTCGCTCCCGGCCGAGCTGGCAACTGCCTGGGGAGTGCGGGTGGTCCCGATGTGGATCACGATCGGCATGCACCAGTACCGCGACGGGGACCTTAGCCTCGCCGAGGTAGTCGCCAGGCTGGGGGAGGGCTTGAGCACTTCCGGCCCGGCACCTGGAGAGCTGGCCAACGTCATCGACCAGGCTGACGACGGCGACGGAGCTGTGGTGCTCACCGTGTCCCGCAAGATGAGCAGCTCTCACCAGTCAGCTTTGTTGGCCGCCTCTTTGACGCAAAAGAGCGCGGGACGAACTGCGGTAGTCGACACGGGGACAGCAGCGGGGGCGCAGGGCCTTGTCGTCCTAGCAGCGGCCAGGGCCGCACGGGCGGGCTTGCCATTGGCGGCAGTCGTAGCTGCAGCAAAAAAGGCGGCCGAAGCAACTCGCCTCGTCGCTACGCTCCCGAGGCTCGACCACCTGGCCCGCAGCGGGCGAGTACCGGGAGCTGCCGCTTGGGGGGCTCGGTGGCTTGGTCTGCACCCGATGTTCGAGTTCCGGGCCTCCGTGGTGCGACCCCTTCGTCCCGCTCGCGGCCACCAGCAGGCCCTAGACCGCATAGTCGAGCTTTGGGCTCGCAGCGCGACTGCGCACAGCAGAAAAGGTGACGTCCTGCATGTTGCGGCAATGCACTCGCTCGAAGCATCGGCAGCGGGCCGACTGCTCGACCAAGTCCGCCGGCAGGTCGGGCCAGACCGCTTGGTGACGGCCTTTTCAAGTGCGTTCAGCCCAGTCATGGTCGCGCACACGGGGCCTGGGCTTGTGGGGCTTGCCTGGACGTGGGAAGAACTGGGCTGGCGAGCCGCGCTTTAGGCCCTAAGACAGCTCGAGCGCAGGCAAGGCTTCTTGATGGAGCCGCAGCCCGCGCCGGAACCACCAAGAGGACACCACCACCCCGCCCAGGGTAAGGGCACTCGAAAAGCCGGTGCGCGCAAGCGCGTAGGCCCCGCTGTGCCAGCTCAACAGCAGCACGATCGTCCCTGCCGCATTGGCCAGGCTGACCAAAGCCCACAACAAGCTGATCCGGACGAAGAGCTGGCGGACTTTCGGTCGCTTGAAAAACGACGGGGGCAACGGGACGAAGTCCTGGGCCAGCTTCTCGGCTAGAGGCCGGCCCAATGGCACTGACAACAAGAAGGCCCCGCCCAAGAGCGCAGTGGCAAGCGAAGGCTGCAAGAAGTACACGAACAGGCTGCCGTGGCTGGCGAACGCGACCAACGAGCGGGCTGTCAGGCCGGCAGTACCAAGCAGCAGCACTCCAGGGAGCCGCTCTCGGCGCCACAGCCTCCGCAGCACGGCGACATAGCTCCAGGCCAACGCCATAAATATCGCACCCTTTGGCCCCAGCCCCATGAGCCCCACGTAAAACAGCGCAAGTGGGACAAGCGTCGCTTCCACGATCTGGGGCACGGCTCGCCGGGCAAGGACGCGCAGGCGTGGCAGTTCGAAGTGGTGATGCTCCACACCATTGGCTCGACCGTGGCGCGCCAACCTTGAGGTTGGCTTCGCGATAAGGGTCACAACGCAGAAAACCAAGAGAAACGGATAATCCATCTTCTCACACCGCCCGGCGCCGTTGTGGGCGGGAGCCACAAGATGGCCACTTCTTCCCCAAATATCAGGTTAGGCGCGGGTCACCTGCCCGGTGGAACTAGCCTGCAGTCGTGCGCTCCCGGGCCCAAAAAGACGTTGCAAGTGACAGCCCCGACGCGGCGCTCAGCAGCCTTGACGACATCTCGACGGCCCATCGGGGCGCCGTGGCGCTCCGTGGCGCCCCAGGCTTTGCCAACGCTCCGACGGGGCCAGAAGTTGCCGGACGCGACCGACGGCGGCGGCTGTCGCTTGGACGTGCCCTGCTGGAGGTCGTGGTGCTTGGAGGCGCTGCTATCTTCGTGCTGCGGCGAGCCGGGAAGCTCGGGGCCGTCGCAGCGACCTTCGACCGCCTTCACTGGCACTGGTTGGTCCTGGGGGTGGCAGCGGAGGCCGGCTCTATCACTGCGCTGTCGTGGTTGCAGTCGCGGATCTTGCGTGAGGGCGGCCTAGACGTCCGGGCAAAGGACCTCGTCCCTGTCACCATGGCATCTAATGCTGTCGCCCAGTCCCTGCCGGCCGGCACCTTGTTCGCTGAGGGGTACGCGTTCCGCCAGTACCAGTTGTTAGGGGCAAGCAGGGTCCTCGGCATATGGGCTGAGCTGTCTGCCGGGGCATTGGCATCAGCCGGCCTAGCCGCAGTAGCCGTGGCTGGCTCCCTTGTGGTCGGGCCCGGGCTCGAGTTCAAGCTGCTCCCAGCAATGGCTTTCATCCTCGCGGGAGCGCTGACCGCGGCACAGCTCTTCCGGTACACACGCTTTTTGAGCAGGACGGTAGCTAGAGCGTCTCCTTTGGTAGGCCGTGTGCTGCCCGAGGGTGCCCGCCACCACTTAGCCGCAGCAGTCGAAGCCACCCGCGAGATGGAGACCTTTCGCCCCTCCGGGCGAGTATGGGCCCTTTGTTTGCTCTCTGCGGTTGCCAACTGGTCGCTTGACGCTTCGATGCTCGTCGTG
>JBMFUG010000015.1:0-37810 GCA_049966695.1 Acidimicrobiales bacterium
CGGCGCCCCTTCACGACGAACAGATGTTCCCCACAAGGGACCCACATTCATGCCGGAAGACCCCGTTTTTTACCCAAGCGGACCTGACCGATGGGGCCAACGTGGTCGTCCTCGGCCAGACGACGGCCCAGGAGCTTGGCCTTTTCTCGCCGGTAGGCCAGACAGTTGACATTGACAACATCCCATTTTCAGTGATCGGGGTACTTGCCAGCGCGGGCAGCTCTTCGTCCACCAACGAGGACGACTTGGCAGTCGTCCCCATTACAACGGCTCAAGACGAGCTTTTCGGTTCGTCCACGGTCAGCGCTATTTACCTAGAGGCCGCCAGCCGCTCGACCATGGGGGCCGCCTACGAAGAGGCGACAGACGAGCTCTTGGCGTTGCACGGGATAACAAACCCCTCAGAAGCAGATTTCACTATCACTACTCAGTCATCTTTGCTAGCGACGGCCACTTCAGTTGACAACACCCTGACCGTGCTGCTGGCGGGCATCGCGGCTATATCCTTGTTGGTCGGCGGCATAGGCGTGATGAACATCATGCTCGTTTCGGTCACTGAGCGGGTCCGGGAGATCGGGCTGCGGAAGGCCCTTGGGGCGACACCGCGGGTTATCAGGCGCCAGTTCCTGGTGGAAGCGTCGGTGCTCGGGCTGGCGGGAGGGCTGGCGGGCGCCGCTCTGGGCATAGCCGGCGCTCTGATAATCCCTCATTTCATTTCGAACCATATTGTAATATCAGGCAGCGCGACCGTTGGGTCGATAGTTGTGGCTATTGCCATTGGCGTGACCTTCGGTGTTTACCCGGCGTCTCGTGCCGCCCGGTTGGCGCCGATCGAGGCTTTGCGAAGCGAGTGAGCGCTGTACTGGACCGAGAAGCTAACGCGGGTAAGACTTTGTCAGATCGAGGAGGTAGCACAAAGATGAGCAATTATGGAGCACACGGTGATGGGTGGCAAAAGCCCCGTTACCACCTGGTGGCGCTGAGCGCGGCGGCAGCTATTTCACTTTTGGTCGTAGCCTGCACAGGGTCGGCTGCTAGTGCGAGCACGACAAAGCACAGGGCTAAGAAGCCCGCTGCCACCAAGCCTGTGACCAAGGCCCGCTCTGGTGCCACTGGGGCAGCCGGTTCCGGTGCCCCCAGTTTTGCGCCGGCGGCGTTCGGCACGATAGCCAGCATTTCTGGGGACATGTTAGAGGTGCAAGACCAGCAAACGGCGACTCAAACAACCGTAGACCTGACGTCAAAGACGACCATCACCGAGACGGTCGCTAGCGGGCTCAAGTCGGTGACCGCAGGGGTGTGCGTGTCCGCTGTCGGCACGAAGGGCCCCGCCGGGACGGTGGCGGCTACTTCTGTGACGATTTTCTCGTCCACGAACGGCAGCTGCAGTTTTGTGGGGGCCTTCCGCGGGGGCGGGTCAGCACGGCCAGGTGGGTTCACGTTGGGCCCGGCTAGCTACCGGCCCCGGACGACCGTCACGCGACCGGCCAACTTTGCCTCCGCTACTGGCAAAGTCGTGTCTGTGGCAGGGCGCACGATAACCCTGCGGCCGGCTCGGGTGTTGTCGTCAGGCAGGAGCACGTCTGCAAGCGCCGGGACAGCGAAGATCAGTGTCGGGCCTTCTACCAAGTACTCGAAGTTCGAGCATGTCAGTGCCAAGTCACTAAAAGTCGGTGAGTGCGCCACAGCCATTGGCACTACCAACGACATTGGCGTCGTCACGGCACGGAGCCTGTCGGTAAGCCAGCCCACTTCCGCGGGGTGCACCGGTGGCTTCGGTGGCTTGCGGGGCGGGTTCTTCCCCGGGGGAGCTAGTGGCGGTGGTGCCGCGTGACGGCTGGCCCTCTCGCGAGTTGTCTCCCGCGCGCTCTGGCCATGGCCCTACCCTTGGTTGCTTTAGCAACTGGGGCCACCGCGGTTGTCTCTTCTCCGGCCGCGTCGGCTGCTGGCGTGAGCACCTGCAGCGGCACTGTCACGTCTTACACGATCTCGGCCGTAGCAGGTACGCCGCAGTCGGCCGAAACGGGTGAGGCCTTTGGCACCGACCTGGTGGCTCAGGTGCTGGAGAACACCCCCACAGGGAGCTGTCCCGCGGCCGGCATAGCGGTCACCTTCAGCACCCCGACTTCTGGCCCGTCGGCCAGCTTCAACGGGGACGTCAACGTAGCAAGCGTGGCTACGGACCAGTCCGGCGATGCCACCGCCCCCACCCTGTACGCCAACAGCCTGGTCGGCGCTTACACGGTCGTAGCTTCGGCTTCGGTCACTTCGGCCGAGGCGACCTTCAGCTTGGCCAACACGACTGTTGGCGTGCCGGCTACCGTCCAGGCCACCTCTGGCGGAGGGCAGTCGGCCACTGTCGGGACGGCTTTTGCCCAGCCCCTCCAGGTGACCGTGACCGATGCCTACGGGGACCCTGTTGCCGGTGCGGACGTGAACTTTGCGGTCGTGGCCGAGGACGGGGCGGGGGCCACCTTCGTCGGCGGAGGGACATCTGCCCAGGAGACGACAAACGCCGAGGGCCAGGCCACTTCGCCTGTCCTTGAAGCCGGTACGACGGCTGGCAGCTTCTATGTGACAGCGACAGTCACCGGCGCGACCGTGGCCGAGTTCACCTTGGCCGACCTGGCCTCGGCCCCCTATGCGGTAACCCCCGGGGCCGGCTCGGGCCAGGAGGCCCCGTTCGGGGCCGACTTCGCAGTACCCCTTGCCGTCACCGTGACAGACGATCAGGGCCACCCAGTGGTCGGGGCCTCGGTCAGCTTCAGCGCGCCCCTGTCGGGGCCAAGCGGCGTGTTCGCTGGGGCGGGCCAGAGCGTTACCGTTAGGACCAACTCTGACGGGGTTGCCACAGCTCCTGCCTTTTCGGCCGGGATGCAGGCCTGTGGCTACGTGGTGGTGGCGCGCGTAGCCGGGCTCTCCCAGGTGGCTAGCTTCGCCTTGGTCAATACTGCCAGGACTTCGGCCAGCGTCGCTGGGCCGGCCGGTGCCTACTGGGCCGTCACGAACCGGGCGCAGGTGCTCGGCTCGGGTGGTGCTGTCATTTACGGCTGGCCGAAGCACCCGCGGGGCCAGGTCGTGGCCATGGCTGCCGTTCCTGACGGCCTGGGCTATTGGCTCGTCACCTCGGCTGGGGCCGTCTACGCCTACGGCCAGGCTCGCTACCTGGGTGGCCCCCCTCATCCTGTGGGCCAGGTCGTGGCCATGGCTGGCGCTCCTGACGGCCTGGGCTACTGGCTCGTCACCTCGGCTGGGGCCGTCTACGCCTACGGGGACGCCAAGGCCTACGGTTCACCCGAGGCTAGTGGGCTGAAGCTGTCTTCGCCGGTAGTAGCCATGGCTGGCGCTCCTGACGGTCGAGGCTATTGGCTGGTCTCGTCCGACGGAGGTGTCTTTGCCTATGGGGACGCGACGTTTTACGGCTCTGGGGTCGACATCTCCCCCCGGCCTGTCCGGGCTATAGTCGTCACCCCTGACGGCGGAGGTTACTGGCTTATAAGCGCCAACGGCACTGTGGCTGGCTTTGGGGACGCAGGCGCCCAGGGTTCAGGTGCGCCCCCTAAGGGGACGAGCCTGGTAGCCGGGGCCGCTGCATAGGCGCGTCGCGCGGTCCTTGCCAGGGCCGGGGCACCAGGGCAAAGCGGTAAAGGGGCCCGTGGTCAGGCAGGGCCCGTTAACAGGCCATTTCCCACCTTGGCTGGTCACGGCTCACCAGTCGTGGACAGTACCGTCTGCCAAACGGGCGACGGGCAGGTAGCGGGGTTCGTAAGGGTACCTGGAGGCTGTTTCCTCGTCTAGCTCGACGCCCAAGCCGGGCGCGTCGCCGGGGTGCATCGAGCCATCAGAAAACCGGTAGGACACGTGGAAGACGTCCTGCCACGGCCCCGGGTGGCCCATGTGCTCCTGGATGCCAAAGTTGGGCACCGCCAGGTCCAGGTGGAGCATGGCTGCTAGGGCTACTGGCGAGAGGTCGCTTGCTCCGTGGCACCCGCTGCGCACCCCGTAGAGCTCCGCGAAAGACAGGATGCGCCGCAAATGGGTGATGCCGCCCGCGTGGGCGACTGAGGCACGCACGAAGTCTATGAGCCGCTCAGAGATGAGCGTCTGGCAGTCCCATATGGAGTTGAAGATCTCACCGACCGCTAGCGGCGTCACCGTGTGCTCTCGGACCAGGCGAAATGCCGCCTGGTCCTCGCTTGGCGTCGGGTCCTCGAGCCACCAAAGCTTGTAGGGCTCGACCGAGCGTCCCAGCTGGGCCGCCTCGAGCGGCGTAAGACGGTGATGAGCGTCGTGGAGCAGGTGCAAGCCGGGACCAAAGCGTCCCCGTACGGCCTCGAGCATGGGAGGCACTGCCGCCAAGTAGGAGGACGTGTCCCAGATCTGCTCTACCGGGTAGCTGCCGGCTGCGGGTTCGTAGGGGCCTGTGCCATGGTGTACCCCGTAGGTGGCCGCGGGACTGCCCACCTGCACTCGCAGCGCCTTGTAGCCTTCTTCGACCAGCCGAGAAATGTCGTCCATTAGCTCTGGGACGTCTTGGCCGCTCGCGTGGCCGTAGACCAGTACAGAGCTGCGAGACGCACCCCCAAGGAGCTGGTACAGAGGCAAACGGGCCAGTTTGGCCTTTATGTCCCAGAGGGCCACGTCGACCGCCCCTATGGCAGTCATAGTGACCGGCCCGCGCCGCCAATATGCCCCACGGTAAAGGTACTGCCAGGTGCCTTCGGTTTGCAGGGGGTCCCGGCCGATGAGCAACGGGCAGACGTGGTCGCGGAGGTAGGACGCCACCGCGAGCTCCCGGCCGTTCAAGGTGGCGTCGCCTATGCCGGTCAGGCCCTCGTCTGTCGAGACTAACAAGGTGACGTAGTTGCGCCCCGGCGAACAAACCACGACTTTGGCACCGGTGATCTTCACAAGTAGCCCTCGGTAGCGGTCAGGAAGAGGCCCCTGCCCCGTGGCCTGTGCTGCGATTCTTTCACCGGGGTATTTCTAGCTCTTGCTTGGGTGCTTGGCACGTCGCTAGGTTATCTCGCCTGGCCAGCCCGCCAGAGGTCATCACAGGGGCTATAGCCAGCGGGCCACAGCCAACGCCTGCGGTTGCCAGGAGGGCTAGACCCAGCGGGCTGGTGCGAGTCGATGGCGTTGTCGGGGCGAGCGTAAGCTCTGTGAGGACCGGGAGAAGGGAGCAGATGTGACTAATGGACAGCGTGCGACCAGTGCTGTGAGCCCTTCAGTCGAAGAAGTCACCGCGCGGGTGCGCGAGCTCGGCGTGGTGCCCGTGGTGGAGCTCCCGAGCGTGGAGCTGGCCCGGCCACTGTTCGAGGCGCTTTTAGCCGGTGGCCTCCCAGCGGCAGAGGTGACGCTGCGCACGCCGGCGGGCCTGGAGGCCATCGGGGTCCTGACCGAAGCCTACCCGGACGCTTTCATAGGAGCGGGCACAGTGCGTAGCGAAGAGGACGCCGCCCGGGTCATCGAGGCGGGGGCGCGCTTTGTCGTCTCTCCTGGCACGGACCCGGCAGTGGTGCGTGTGTGCCAGGAGAGGGGTGTACTGGCCATGCCAGGTGTTTGCACGCCCACCGAAGTCCAAGCCGCACTGAGGCTTGGAGCCAGCCTGCTCAAGTTCTTCCCTGCCGAGGCATCAGGAGGTACCGGCTTCTTGAAGGCGCTGGCCGGGCCGTTCGCGGATGTGCGCTTTGTGCCGACCGGAGGGGTAAACGCGGCCAACCTGGCTAGCTATCTGGCGGTCCCTCAGGTTGTGGCCTGTGGCGGCAGTTGGATGGTCGCACCCCGGCTGCTCGCCGAGGGCAACTTCGGCGAGGTGCAAGCGCTGGCTGCCCAAGCCGTGGCTATCGTCGCGGAGGTCCGAGGCCGTGGCTGAAGCATTGGCTTTGCGCCCTGCTAGCGAGTGCCGTTGGGACTTGGTGGCACTTGGTGAGGTGATGTTGCGCCTCGACCCCGGAGAGGGGCGCATTGCTACGGCTCGCAGTTTCAAAGTTTGGGAAGGAGGCGGCGAGTACAACGTTGCCAGGGCGCTGCGCCGGTGCTTTGGCCTGCGCAGCGCGGTCGTTACCGCGTTGGCTGACAACCCAGTTGGCCGGCTCATAGAGGACCTTGTCCTACAAGGTGGGGTCAGCACTTCGTACTTGAGCTGGGTTCCTTATGACGGCATTGGGCGCACCGTGCGCAACGGGCTCAATTTCACCGAGCGGGGCTTCGGGGTGAGGGCAGCCCTCGGCTGTTCGGACAGGGGCAACAGCGCTGCCAGCCAGATGCGCCCTGGCGAGGTCGACTGGAGGGCGCTGTTTGGGGACGAAGGTGCACGTTGGCTGCACACTGGGGGCATCTTCGCCGCGCTGTCGGAGACGACAGCCGCCGTGGTCGAGGAGGCTATGGCTGCTGCCCGCGAGCAGGGCACTGTCGTCTCGTACGACTTGAACTTCCGGCCGTCTTTGTGGCAGGCCTCCGGCGGGGCGCAGCGTGCGGTGGAGGTGAACCGGCGCCTGGTCGGCATGTCGGACGTGGTCTTCGGCAACGAGGAGGACTTCACCGCAGCGCTTGGTTTCGAGATAGCCGGTACGGACGCGTCGTACTCGAAGCTGGACACGGCTAGCTACGGGGCCATGTTGGCTAAGGTCGCCTCTGAGTTCCCCGGGGTCAAGCTCTTGGCCACAAGCCTTCGAGAGGTGCGTTCGGCGAGCCGCAACCACTGGGGTGGGATTTGTTGGTGGCGAGGCGAAGTTTTTTCTACTGACATACCCGAAGACATCGAGATCTTGGACCGGGTAGGAGGTGGCGACGGCTTCGCTTCTGGGCTCATATACGGGGTGCTCGCCGGCTTGCCCATGCAGGAAGCGCTGCGTTACGGCGTTGCCCACGGTGCCCTGGCCATGACCACTCCGGGGGACACTTCAATGGCGACGCTTGCTGAAGTGAAGCGCCTGGCAGCTGGAGGTTCGGCCCGGGTAGTGCGCTGAGGCGGGGCTGCAGGCCCGAGTTCACCACCGAGCGACGAGCGTGCTAACATGTCACCTTGTCCCACGGGGCCGTAAGCTGTCGGTACGCGCGCCCAGTACAGGGGCGGAGCAAGAGCCTTCTGACGAGAGGTCCAGTGCCCACTATCGCGCAGTTGGTCCGTAAGGGCCGTGAACAAAAAACGAGCAAGACCAAGACCCCCGCGTTACGCGGTGCGCCTCAGCGGCGTGGTGTTTGTACGCGCGTCTACACCAATACCCCTAAGAAGCCCAACTCGGCTTTGCGCAAAGTGGCCCGGGTCAGGCTGTCGAGCGGGGTGGAGATCACCGCTTACATACCCGGCGTGGGCCATAACCTCCAAGAGCACTCCATCGTCTTGGTGAGGGGCGGGCGCGTGAGGGACTTGCCTGGCGTCCGTTACAAGGTCATCAGGGGCACTTTGGACACTGCCGGCGTGAGAGACCGTAAGCAGGCGCGTAGCCGTTATGGGGCCAAGAAGGCTTAGGAGGTTAAAGGCATGCCACGCAAAGGCGCTGCACCCAAGCGGGATCTGTTGCCTGACCCGGTCTACCACTCGGTGCTGGTCACCCAGGTGGTCAATAAAGTGCTTTCACGCGGCAAGCGTGGTTTAGCTGAACGGATCGTCTACAGTGCCCTCGACACTGTGAGGGAACGCACCGATGCTGAGCCGCTCGGTACACTGAAGCGGGCTGTCGACAACACACGCCCACAGTTGGAGGTAAAGAGCCGGCGCGTCGGTGGTGCGACTTACCAGGTCCCCGTGGACGTGCGTCCCAAGCGGGCGACCACCTTATCGGTGCGGTGGCTGGTCGGTTACGCTCGCCAGCGCCGTGAGAAGACGATGGCAGACCGCCTTGCTGCCGAGCTGCTCGACGCAGCCAACGGCGTTGGGGCTGCGGTCAAGCGTCGTGAGGACATGCACAAGATGGCAGAGGCCAACCGAGCCTTCTCGCACTACCGGTGGTAGGGGCCAGGTAGCCAGACAGCCCGTAGTGCCCCAGGCTGCGCCAGGCACAAGCCTGTGCACCGCAATGAGCGGTGGCCCTAGGTAGCACGAAGACATGTTGGTTGACCATGAAAGAAAAAAATGATGCCTGACGTTGCCGACAAGCGAGAGTACCCTTTGGCCCGGACCCGCAACATCGGGATCATGGCCCACATCGACGCGGGCAAGACCACGACGACGGAACGCATCTTGTACTACACCGGCGTCAACTACAAGATGGGCGAGGTACACGAGGGCAACGCCACCATGGACTGGATGCCCCAGGAGCAAGAGCGGGGCATTACGATCACGTCCGCTGCTACTACTTGTCATTGGGACGACCACCGCATCAATATCATCGACACGCCCGGCCACGTGGATTTCACGGTGGAAGTTGAGCGAAGCCTCAGGGTCCTAGACGGGGCAATTGCTATTTTCGACGCGGTGGCGGGGGTGGAGCCACAGACCGAGACTGTCTGGCGCCAGGCTGACAAGTACCACGTCCCGCGTATCTGCTTCATAAACAAAATGGACCGGATCGGGGCCAATTTTGCCCGTTCCGTTGACATGATCAAAGAACGCCTGGGCGCCACCGTTGCCGTAGTAGAACTGCCGATCGGGTCCGAGAGCAACTTCGTAGGCGTGGTCGACCTGCTGCAAATGAAGGCTCTCATATGGGACGAAAGCTCTCCACGTGGAGAGTCATGGAGCATCGTCGACATACCTGGCCAGCTGGTGGACGAGGCTGTGCACGCCCGCAGCGAACTGGTCGACACCCTTTCCACTTTCGATGACTCGATCACCGAGAAGTTCCTTTCCGACGAAGAGATAACCGCTGAGGACCTGCGTGTGGCCCTCCGCCGGGCGACGATCTCCGGTCATGTCGTGCCGGTGCTTTGCGGGTCGGCTTTCAAGAACAAAGGCGTGCAGCCTTTGCTCGACGCTGTAGTCGCTTACCTGCCAAGCCCGCTCGACGTGCCGCCGACCAGGGGCACTGACCCGAAGCGGGGCACCGAACTGGAGAGGCGAGCCGACGACAAAGAGCCCTTTGCCGCACTGGCCTTCAAGATCATGGCCGACCAGCACCTCGGCAAGCTGACCTTCGTACGCGTCTACTCCGGCATGGTCAGCCAGGGTGACAGCGTGCTCAACTCCACCAAGGACCGCAAGGAGCGCATAGGCCGAGTGCTGCAGATGCACGCCAACCACCGCGAGCCTCGCAGCGTCGCCTACGCCGGCGACATCGTCGCGCTGGTGGGGATGCGAGACACGACCACGGGCGACACGCTGTGCGACCCGAGCGCCCCTATCGTCCTCGAATCGCTTGACTTCCCCGAGCCGGTCATCCATGTGGCCGTCGAACCGAAGACCAAAGCAGACCAAGACAAGCTCTCGCGTGCCCTGCAGGCGTTGTCTGAGGAAGACCCGACCTTTCAGGTCCACTCCGACGAGGAGACGGGCCAGACGGTCATCGGTGGCATGGGCGAGCTGCACCTCGAGGTGCTCGTCGACCGGATGCTGCGGGAGTTCCGGGTGGACGCAAACGTGGGCAAGCCCCAGGTGGCCTACCGAGAGACGATCCGTCGAGCCGTTGAGAAGGTGGAGCACCGCTACGTGCGCCAAACAGGGGGCCGTGGCCAGTACGGGCACGTGGTGCTGAACTTGGAGCCGACCGGCCCAGGGAGCGGCTACGAGTTCGTGGACAAGATCACCGGGGGCGTGATCCCCAAGGAGTACATCCCCGCTGTTGACACAGGCATCCAAGACGCCATGCAGTCTGGCGTGCTCGCTGGTTACCCAGTAGTCGACCTGCGTGCCACCCTTGTCTTTGGCTCTTACCACGAGGTCGACAGCTCCGAGATGGCCTTCAAGATCGCCGCGTCTATGTGCTTCAAAGAGGCCTGCCGGCGGGCGGACCCCGTCCTGCTGGAGCCGGTCATGGCGGTCGAGGTCGTCACCCCAGAGGAGTACCTTGGAGACGTCATGGGCGACCTCTCTTCCCGGCGGGGCCGGGTAGAGGGCATGGACCAACGAGGCAACAACCAGGTGGTGCGGGCCGAGGTGCCCTTGGCTGAGATGTTCGGTTACGCTACCGACCTCCGTAGCCGCACTCAGGGCCGTGCCACCTATACGATGCAGTTCAGTAGTTACCAGGAAGTTCCCGAACAGGTGGCCAGGGAGATAGTGGCGAGGGTGCGTGGTGAATAAGGCACGGGGTCTTGCGTCCCAGCCGGTGCCTTGGGGCCAACGCCTTGCACTGGTGGCCCTGACCGGTGGTCGCGCTGGGCCGCCGAGCCGCCTCGCCACCTGCTAGGGTACTAGACCGCCTCCGGACGGAGGCCCGATCTGCACAGGAGCACTTTAATGGCCAAGCAAAAGTTCGAGCGCACTAAGCCCCACCTCAACGTAGGGACGATGGGGCACATCGACCACGGCAAGACCACCCTCACAGCGGCGATCACGAAGATCCTGGCTGAGCGAGATCCCCAGCACAACTCCTACGTGGCTTTTGAGCAGATCGACAAGGCACCGGAGGAAAAGCAGCGCGGTATCACGATCAACATCGCTCATGTCGAGTACCAGACTGCCAACCGCCACTACGCACATGTCGACATGCCAGGTCACGCCGACTACATCAAGAACATGATCACTGGGGCAGCGCAGGTCGACGGGGCGATCTTGGTCGTCTCGGCGCCGGACGGCCCCATGCCCCAAACACGCGAGCACGTGCTGCTGGCGCGCCAGGTCAACGTGCCCTCGATCGTCGTCGCGCTGAACAAGGTGGACATGATGGACGACGAGGAGCTGCTCGACTTGGTCGAGCTCGAGGTGCGCGAGCTGCTTAGCAGCTACGAGTTCCCTGGCGACGACACCCCAGTTGTGCGCGTGTCGGCCCTGAAGGCGCTCGAGGGCGACCCCGAGGCGGAGGAGCAGGTGCTGAAGCTGATGGAGGCGGTCGACAGCTTCATCCCTGAGCCGGTGCGCGAGATAGACAAGCCGTTCCAGATGCCCGTCGAGGACGTGTTCACCATCTCCGGGCGCGGCACCGTGGCTACCGGCAAGGTGGAGCGTGGTGTCATCAAGGTCAACGACCCAGTCGAGATAGTAGGTTTGCGTCCCACTGCCAAGACCGTGTGCACTGGCGTTGAGATGTTCCACAAGATCCTCGACCAGGGCCAGGCGGGTGACAACATCGGGGTCCTGCTCCGGGGCACCAAGAAGGAAGAGGTCGAGCGTGGCCAGGTGCTTTGCAAGCCAGGGTCGATCACGCCGCACACTAATTTCGAAGCGAACGTCTACGTGCTCAAAAAAGAAGAGGGCGGCCGGCACAAGCCGTTTTTCACCAATTACCGGCCGCAGTTCTATTTCCGCACGACAGACGTAACAGGGACGATCACCCTCCCAGAGGGGACCGAAATGGTCATGCCCGGCGACAACGTCGTGATGACCGTCGAGCTGGGCAAGCCCATTGCCATGGAAGAGGGCCTGCGCTTCGCCATCCGCGAGGGCGGCCGGACGGTTGGTGCCGGGCGCGTCACGAAGATCCTGAAGTAGGGGAGAGGATCTCGTGGTTGACGGCGCCAGGCAGCGCATACGTATCCGCCTCAAGGCTTACGACCATGAGGTCATAGACCAGTCCACGAAAAAGATCGTGGAGACCGTCCTTCGTACCCAGGCCAAAGTGCGCGGCCCGGTGCCTCTACCTACGGAGATCAGGCGCTTTACTGTCATCCGCAGCCCGCACAAGTACAAGGACAGCCGCGAGCACTTCGAGATGCGGGTGCACAAGCGCCTTTTGGACATAGTCGAGCACAGCTCGAAGACAGTCGACTCGCTACAGCGCATAGAGCTGCCTGCCGGCGTCGACATAGAGATAAAGATCCAAAGCGCCTAGCTCGGAGGGCCTTGCGCCTGGGCCGGTACAATAGGTGGCATATGGCCCCGTACCGGATCCGGGTTTTTGGTGACCCCATTTTGAAGCGTCGCGCCGAGGAGGTGACTGACATCGACGGGCGCGTCGTGCAGCTAGTTGACGACATGTACGCGACGATGATGGAGGCGAAAGGCCTGGGCTTGGCCGCGCCGCAGGTCGGGGTGGGGCGCAGGTTGTTCGTCTACGAGATAGGGGACAGCGGCCCGCGCACTATGGTCAACCCCGTCATAGACGAGGCGCAAGGAGAATGGGAGTTCGAAGAGGGCTGTCTTTCGGTGCCGGGCCTGTACTTTCACATCGTCAGGCCCAAGCAGGTCCATATAAAGGGCTACGATCTCGACGGCCGAGAAGTGTCGATCGAGGCAGACGAGCTAGAGGCCAGGTTGTTCCAGCATGAGCTGGACCACCTCGACGGACGTTTGTTACTGGAGCTGCTGGACGAAGACCAACGCAAAGCGGCCATGAAGGAGCTAAGGAGACGGGCAGAGGCCGTAACGGGCCATGGGGAGCTATGACAGGTGCCCCGGTCAAGCCCGTAAGCCTCGGGTGAAGCTGGCTTTTTTGGGTACCCCGGAAGTTTCAGCGCGCGCGCTGCGCGCTTTGCACGCGGCGGGCCACGACGTGCGCGTGGTCGTGACGAGACCTGATGCCCGTCGGCAGCGGCGTGGGCCCTTGGCCCCGAGCCCCGTGAAGCTCGTAGCGACCGAACTTGGCATCCGCGTCGTGCACAGGCCGGAAGATGCGCTTGGCTCGAGGGCAGAGCTCGGGGTCGTCGTAGCTTACGGGCGGCTTGTCAAGCCGGACGTCTTGGCAGAGCTGCCCATGGTCAACGTGCACTTTTCGCTCCTGCCGCGCTGGAGGGGGGCCGCGCCGGTTGAGCGGGCGCTGCTAGCCGGCGACTCAGAGACTGGGGTGAGCATCATGGCCCTCGACGAAGGGCTTGACACCGGCCCGGTGTACGCTAGGGCACTGACAAGCATCGGGCCCGAGGAGACAGCCGAAGAGCTGCGTTTTCGCTTGGGCCAGATGGGCACCGACCTGCTGCTGCGTTTGCTGGCAGACGGCCTGGGCACCCCCGAGCCCCAGTCTGGCGTGCCAACGTACGCACCCAAGGTCGAGCCAGCCGAACTTCGGCTTGACTTCTCACAGCCAGCGGAGAACTGTGAACGGGTGGTCCGCGTGGGACGCGCCTGGACGACCTGGAGGGGCAGGCGCCTGCTAGTGCTAAAAGCGCGAGCGGTCGCGAGCACCGTCGAGCTTTTGCCCGGAGAGCTGCGAGGGACGCTCGTCGGCACCGGCAGCGGGCACTTGCTTTTGACAAGGGTCCAGGTTGAGGGTAAAGCCCCCATGGACGCCCAAGCCTGGGAGCGGGGGGCACGTACGGCGCCAGGCGAGCGCCTAGGAGGGTGAAAGCTTCACCGAGGGTGGCTGTACAGGGCGTCACAACCGCACGAGGGGTGGCTGTCTTGGCTTTGGTGGCGGTAGAGGAAGGGGCAAAGGCTAACGCGGAGCTGTCAAAGCTGCTGAGCCGCAGCGGCCTTGACGAGCGGGACCGCCACTTTGCCACTGAGGTCGTGTACGGCACCTTGCGTATGCGCCGGGCCTGCGACTGGCTGGTGGCACAGTTCGTCCGGCGAGAGGTCGAGCCGCAGGTAAGAGCGGTACTGAGGGCCGGTGCCTACCAGCTCGCGTTCATGAGAGTGCCGCCCCACGCAGCCGTCTGGGCGACGGTAGCCGAAGCTCCCCCTCGGGCTAGGGGCTTGGCCAACGCCGTGCTGCGCAAGGTGGCCCTGTTGGTCGAGAGGGGCCCGCTCCAGTGGCCAGACGGCCCGACTGAGCTGAGCTACCCGGACTGGGTGGTCGAGCGTCTCAGCCGAGACCTTGGGCCAGGACCGGCCCTGGCCGCGATGCGCCAGATGAACGTGCCTGGCAGGCCTGTCGTCCGGCACGACGGTTACGTGCAGGACCCTGCAAGCCAGGCCGTCGCTCGCCACGTGGGAGGGTTGTTGGCCTCCTCGGGCTCACAGGCCAAGGTGCTCGACCTGTGCGCAGGCCCCGGTGGGAAGGCGACCGCCCTGGCCGGTGGGGCTCGGCTGGTTGTGGCAGCTGACCTGGTGCCGGCCCGCTCAGCGCTCGTGGCCGCCAACGCTGCCAGCTTGGGGCTGGCCAACGTCGCCGCGATAGTGGCCGATGGTACAAGGGCGCCGTTGCGCGAGGAGAGCTTTGACGGGGCCCTCGTGGACGCCCCTTGCAGCGGCCTCGGAGCGCTGCGCCGCCGGCCGGACGCTCGTTGGCGTGTGCGGCCCGAGGACATCGAGCGATTGGCGGGGCTCCAACGCCGGCTTGTGCAGGCAGCTGCCCCCCTTGTGCGCCCCGGTGGGCTGTTGGCCTACAGCGTGTGCACTATGACGAGGGAGGAGACGGTAGGCATAGACGCCTGGGCTGCCGGGGCCCTGCCCGGTTGGGAGCCGGCAGGCATGCCTGGGCCTCCATGGAGCGCACTTGGGCGAGGGGCTTTGGTACTGCCCCAAGCGGCGGGGACAGACGGGATGTACTTGCTGGTGCTGCGTAGGCCGACAAGGCACTAGGTTCGAGCGGGATGCCACATGCTGACAGCCGGGCCAGCTCAGCTAGCCGAGCGGGTGCGTTGAGACCAAGCTTCGATGTGCCAGCGCGAGCCCTCTGGCGTGCGCTACGGATAGCCCCGTCGATCCTCTCGGCCGATTTCACTCGCCTAGGCGACGAGATCAACGCCGTGACGCCCGAGGCAGACGTGCTGCACGTAGACGTGATGGACGGGCATTTTGTCCCCAACTTGACGGTGGGGCCGCCAGTGGTGCGCTGGATCCGCCGGCACACCGACCTTTACCTCGATTGCCACTTGATGATGGACAACCCAGAGCAGTACTTGGGCGCGTTCCAAAAGGCCGGTGCTAGCGGGTGCACTGTCCATGTCGAGATCGGCAGGACGGGCGAGCTCATCGCCCAGATGCGCGAGCTGGGCTTAGACGTGGGGCTGGCAGTAAACCCTGAGACACCTTTCGAGCAATGCGAGCCCTGGCTTGGCCAGGTAGACCTGCTTTTGGTCATGACGGTCCACCCCGGTTTTGGCGGGCAAGGTTTCATGAAAGAGGTGGTCCCGAAAATAGCAGCGGCTCGTCGGGCCATAGACGCTGCTGACCTACCTGTTGTGCTCGAGGTGGACGGGGGCATAGACCCGAGCACTGCGCCCGTTGTGACAGAGGCAGGGGCCAGGTTGCTTGTTGCCGGCAACGCCATCTTCGGCCATGATGACCGGGTGGCCGCAGCGCACGCGATCCGCCAGGCTGCACTTTCGGTAATGGGGCGATGAAGCACCAAGCCAAGGTCCTGACCGTGTCGGACGCGGTGGTGCGCGGCGAACGTGAGGACGAAAGCGGCCCGGCTGTGGTCAAGGCACTAACCGAAGCCGGTTTTGACGTGGTCGAGGTCGGCCAGGCGCCGGACGGGGTCGCCTCCGTGGCCGGCGACCTGACCCGCATGGCGGGGGCTTTCACGGGCCTGATCGTGACGACGGGAGGCACAGGCTTTGGGGCACGTGACCTTACGCCCGAGGGCACAGCGGAGGTCGTCGAGCGCCTGGCTCCTGGGTTAGCGGAAGCCATGCGGCGCTCTGGGCCGTTGGCCCCGCTGTCGCGAGGCATCGCCGGCGTGCGCGGCGGGGCGCTAGTGATCAACCTGCCCGGTTCTGCTGAGGGAGCCTTGGAATGCTTGGCCGCAGTGGTCGACCTGTTGCCTCACGCCCTCGAGCTGTTGGAGGGTGAGCGACCTGGCTAGTGCTGGCGCGCTCGTGCCGCCAGCGCTGACGTCGTGCTGGCGCTGCTGTGGTGGCACGCGCACCCTCGGAGCCGGTGCTGCTGTGCCAAGGGCGCACGAAGGCCGGTGCAGCGATGGCACCCCGAGCGTGTAGGGTCTTTGCGCATGTTGCGCCTCGTACTACCAAAGGGCTCACTTGAGCGAGCTACGCTCGAACTGTTCGAAGCTGCCGACCTCGCCGTGTCGCGCAGCTCCGAAGTCGACTACAGGGCCACGGTGAAGGACCACCGTATCTCTGAAGTGCGGATCCTCCGGCCCCAAGAGATCCCCCGCTACGTGGCTTCAGGGATATTCGACATTGGCATAACCGGGCGTGACTGGATCGAGGAGACAGGCGCTCAGGTAGTGTCCCTTGGCCAGCTCAGGTACTCAAAGGCAACATCAGAGCCTATCCGGATCGTCGTGGCCGTTGCCGAGAGCTCGCCTTGGAGGTCGGTCAGGGACATGCCCGCGGGCGTCCGGGTCTCAACTGAGTACCCGGCGCTCACTGAGCGCTTTTTTTCTGACAACGGCGTCAAGGCGGACGTCGTGCTTTCTTACGGCGCCACCGAGGCGAAGGTCCCAGAAATAGCTGACGCAGTTGTGGAGCTGACCGAAACGGGCCGGGCGTTGAAAGCAGCCGGTTTACGGGTGATCGAGACCGTCTTGGTGTCGTTTACCGAGCTGGTGGCTTGCCCCTCCTCCTATGCTGACCCGGAGCGGCGCCGGGCGATGGAGCACATCAGCACGCTGTTGCAGGGGGCGCTCATGGCCCGCGGGAAGGTGCTGGTCAAGCTGAACGTGAACGCCGACGACCTCGACAAGGTGATATCGCTGTTGCCGGCTATGCGTAGCCCGACGGTGTCGCAATTGTTCGGCGGCGGGAGCTATGCGGTCGAGACCGTGGTGGCGAAAGAGTCGATCAACAAGCTGATACCAGAACTGAAAGACGCCGGTGCCTCCGACATCATTGAGCTGCCGATCAGCAAGATCGTCGCTTGAGCGACCAGGGGCAGAACGGTGTGCCACAAGAAGGGAAAGGTCGAGCGCTTTGACCCCGGCGTTGGGCTGGGCGAGGTAAGCTCGCACGAGGGCGAGCTTTACCCCTTCCATTGCACCCAGATCGCGGACGGCTCGCGCGATGTCGCAGTGGGAGCGGAAGTTGAGTTCGTGGTCGTGCCTGGCCACCGTGGTACCTGGGAGGCGCGCTGGGTGCTGAAGGCCGGCGCAGGGGGCGCGTCCGGCTGACGTCCACGTTGTCGCCGCTGCAGGGGGCCTTCTCTGGGGCCCCTGCGGGGGCGGGCAGGTTGGCCTGAGCACGCTTGTAGCTAGCCCGGCTAACTCGGTAGGCGACTTTTACAGGCGGGCCGCACAGATGCGCCAAGATGGGTGTGTGACCAACATCCCGCCAGAAAAAGACCCCAACGCCGAGGTGCCTCACCTGATCGTCGTACAATCAGCACCTCCGCGTGCCGAGGCTGGGGAGCAGGCTGCGGACCGGGGCAACGGCGCCGAAACAGTCGAGCAGCCTGCCAAAGTCATGCGTATCGGGTCTATGATCCGCCAGCTCCTCGAAGAGGTCCGCCAAGCCCCTCTCGATGACGCTAGCCGGGCCAGGTTGCGCGAGATCTACGACACTTCCCTGACAGAGCTGCAGGAGGGGCTTTCGCCGGACCTGAGCGCAGAACTGGCGCGTATGGCTCCTCCGTTCCACCCAGAGCGCCTGCCGACAGACGCAGAGCTGCGGGTGGCGCAGGCACAGCTAGTGGGGTGGCTTGAGGGTTTGTTCCATGGCATCCAAGCGACATTGTTCGCCCAGCAGATGGCCCAGCGTGCCCAGATGGAAGCAGAGGCACGTCGCCGGGGCCTTCCAAGCGGCCAGCCTGACAGGGGCGAGCAGGAAGAGCACCACATGCCTGGGACGTACCTGTAAGCCGCTTGACTTGTTGCAAGCCGGCCTAGCTGTGCCGTGCCGGCGGAGCCGCCTAGGCGCGCCGAGGGCCTTGTAGCGCCCAGCTGGCCGAGCGGCCAAGTGTGCCTGTGGCAGCTGGCAAAGGGTTACGTGGTGCGGTAAATTATTTGGAACAACACTGATGTGATCCTGTCCACAAGTTGAGCACAGGTTCCTGTGGACAAGTGGCCGAGGAGGGAGGTGGCTAGTGGCTGCGTCGTTCGTCCACTTGCACCTCCATACTGAGTTCTCGATGCTGGACGGTGCTGCCCGTGTCGACGAAGTTATCGCCCGGGCCGCTGCTGACGGCCAGCCAGCGATAGCCATCACTGACCACGGCAACATGTACGGCGCCCTTGATTTTTACAAGGCCGCCCATGCCGCCGGCATTAAGCCCATCATCGGCATAGAGGCTTATATGGCCGGGGGAAGCCGCTTCGAAAGGCCCCTCCGACGCGGAAGGTTGGACGACACCGGTGGCGAAGGCGAGCGAGGTGAAAAGCTCTACTACCACCTGACGCTGCTGGCGGAGAGCGATGTCGGTTACAGGAACCTGCTGAAGCTGTCCTCTGAAGCCTATTTGTCTGGCTACTGGTATAAGCCTCGTTGTGACTGGGAGCTACTGGAGGACTACCACGAGGGAGTTATCGCTGGCACCGGTTGCCTGGGGGGGGTCGTCAACCAGGCGCTCCTGCGTGGAGACGTGGAGTGTGCCACGCAACTGGCCGGCCGCTTGCAGGACATATTCGGACGGGACAACCTCTTTGTAGAGCTACAAGACCACGGCCTGGCGGAGCAGCACAAGACAAACCCACAATTGGTCGAGATCGCCCGCCACCTAGGGGCCCCCCTGCTGGCCACGAACGACAGCCATTACACGCGTCGCGAGGACCACCTGGCCCACGACGCCCTGTTGTGCGTCCAGACCGGCTCGACCATGGACGACCCCAAGAGGTTCCGCTTCGAAGGCTCGGAGCACTACCTGAAATCAGCCGCGGAAATGCGGTCTGTGTTCTCGCAGTACCCCGAGGCTTGTGACAACACGCTGTGGGTCGCCGAGCGGGCAAATGTCACGATCGAGCTGGGCAAGCCCAAGTTGCCCGTGTTCCCTCGACCGGAGGGGTTCGCCAGTTCAGACGCCTATCTCCGGCACCTAACGTTCGCTGGTGCGCAAGAGCGTTACGGCAGCCCCCTGCCGGCCCACGTTTCCAAGCGCCTCGACTATGAGCTGGGTGTCATAGCGTCCATGGGTTTCAGCGATTACTTCCTGATCGTCTGGGACTTGATCCGCCACGCCCGTGAGCAACGTATCCGGGTCGGGCCAGGGCGGGGCAGCTCGGCCGGTAGCTGCGTCGCTTACTGCCTGCACATCGTCGACCTTGACCCCTTGCGTTACGGCTTGATGTTCGAAAGGTTCTTGAACCCTGGCCGCAAACAGATGCCCGACATCGACATGGACTTTGACGAGCGTTACCGGGGCGAGATGATCCGTTATGCCTCTGAGCGCTGGGGCTGGGACCACGTGGCCCAGATCGTGACCTTCTCTACCATCAAGGCTCGTGCTGCTGTGCGTGACGCCGCCCGGGTCCTCGGTTACCCGTACGCATTGGGAGACCGCATAGCCAAGGCGATGCCACCGCTTGTAATGGGCCGCGACACGCCTCTTTGGGCTTGCTTCGAGGAGGTCCCAAAACATGCCGACGGTTACAAGGCGGCAGCCGAGCTCCGTGAGATGTACGAGGCGGACCCCGACGTAAAACGGGTAGTGGACGTGGCGAAGGGCTTAGAGGGGCTGCGCCGCCAGGACGGCATCCATGCTGCGGCAGTCGTGATCTCGGCCGACCCGCTCACCGAGCACCTCCCTGTGCAGCGCAAGCCCGAGCCCGGGGGCAGGCCGGAGGACGCCCCGATCGTCACCCAGTACGAAATGCACGCGGTCGAAGAGCTTGGCCTGCTCAAGATGGACTTCCTGGGCCTGCGCAACCTTTCTGTCATAGAGCGGGCGCTGGACCTGATCGAGCAGACCTCAGGCAAGCGACCCGACATCGACCATGTCCCCCTCGACGACCCTGCGACTTACGAGCTGCTCCAGCGGGGTGACACGGTAGGGGTGTTCCAGCTTGAAGGCGCCAACATGCGGGCGCTCGTGCGCTCCCTAGCGCCAACTGGAATTGGTGACGTTGCGGCCTTGGTCGCCTTGTACAGGCCTGGGCCGATGGCTGCCAACATGCACTACGACTACGCCGACCGCAAGAACGGCCGCAAGCCGGTAACCTACTTGCACCCAGACCTGGCAGAAGTGCTGGCAGATACCTATGGCCTCATGATCTACCAAGAGTCCATGTTGCAAGTGGCGCAGCGCTTTGCTGGCTACAGCCTGGAGGAAGCCGAGAACCTGCGCAAAGCGGCGGGCAAAAAAGTGCGCGAGATCATGGCCAAGGAGCGCGAGAAATTCGTGGCCGGCTGCGTGCGCACCGGCTACGGCGAGGCGATCGGGACTGCTTTGTTCGACATCATCGAGCCCTTTGCTGATTACGCCTTTAACAAGAGCCACGCGTTCGGCTACGGCCTCGTCGCGTATTGGACTGCATGGCTCAAGGCCAACTACCCGGTCGAGTACATGGCCTGCCTGCTTACCAGTGTGAAGGACGACAAAGACAAGATGGCTGTCTACCTGGCGGAGTGCCGGGCCATGGGGATCGACGTACTGGTCCCTGACATCAATCTGTCTGCTTCAGACTTCACAGCTGTAAGCCGCGGTGGCGAGGGCACCGACGGGCAGGGAGGAACGAGTGCAGCTATTACGCAGGGCCAGGGTGAGGGCGCTGCACGTCGTGCCATCCCCTTTGGGCTGTCTGCTATCCGCAACGTCGGGGAAGGCCAGGTGGAGCGGATAGTGGCTGAACGCACCAAGGGCGGTCCCTTCAAGGACTTCTACGACTTTTGCAACCGGGTAGACCCGTTGGTGCTCAACAAGCGCACCGTCGAGTCGCTCATAAAGGCTGGGGCATTTGACTCCCTCGGGCACCCTCGTCAAGGGCTGTACTTGGTCTACGAGCAGGTCATCGACCGCTCGCTCGCTCGGCGCAAAAAGGAAGAGCTGGGCGTGATGAGCCTTTTCGGTGACACCGGGGGCACTTCGGTAGTCTTCGACGACTCCCGGGTGCCGGTCCCAGACCAAGAGTTCGACAAGCACACCAAGCTGTCGTTCGAAAAGGAGATGCTCGGGCTCTACGTAAGCGACCACCCCTTGACCGGGCGGGAGGCGGCGCTGCGCCGAGCGACCGACTGCACGATCCTTGACCTGAAAGAGGAGGCCTCGGGTGGCGGTGCCGGACCAGGCGGTCCGGCGGTCGCGGCCAACGAGGGCAACGGGGCCACAGCTGGCAACGGCGGTCAGTGGGCGCCGTCTGGTCGGCCGTCCGAGCGTTGGGTCGGCGGCGTTGTGACCGGGCTGTCACGCAGGTACACGAAAAGAGGCGAGCTCATGGCGACGTTTGTGCTTGAGGACTTGGAGTCGTCCATCGACGTCTTCGTCTTCCCACGAGCCATGCAAGAAATAGGCCCGTACCTGTCGGACGACGCTGTCGTTTGCGTGAAGGGGCGTGTTGACGTGCGTGACGAGGTGCCAAAGCTCATCTGCTCGGAGCTTCGACGTCTGTCTCTCTCGGAGGAGGGTGCCGAGCCGTTGCACGTGGTCGTGCCGGTCCACGCGCTAGATGACGGGCGTGCCGAGCGGCTAGCAGAACTGTTGGGCGAGCATGCTGGTGCCTCGCCCGTGTACCTGCACGTTGGCTCCAAGGTCGTGCGCCTGGCACCGAAGTTCAACGTCTCCACCAGCCCTGGGCTGCTCGCTGAGCTCCGGGTCCTGCTTGGACCTGCCTGTTTGTGGAACGGAGCCTCGCAGAGCGTCTAACCTTAAAGATGGGCCTAGTGCGACGAGAGGTGACCTATGCCCCTGTGCCACAGACTTGGCTTGGACAGACGTACAGCTGACCGGCCCGCCAGACAAGACAGCTGTCAGGTAGCGCAAACGGGCAATGGCTCCTGGAGCCGGCACTATTTGAACGAGGAGTGAGCAGCTACATGACGTTCGAGGTCGAGACCAAAGATTGCACGGCACTGTCGGACGGTGAACTGGCCGAGATGGCTGACCTCGTGGCGGACGGCCCTGCTGGGTTCGACATCGGGCTTTTGTCTAAGCAAAGAGACGAGTGGGTGCTGATAACCCAGGTGCACGACGAGGGCCGTCTGGTGGGGTTCTCTTTCTGCACGCTGGAACGCATTGGCGGCACGCCCTGCGTGCTGTGGGGCCTCGTTTCTGTGAAGCGGGGACCGGGGCAGGACGCCATCTTGGAAGCCCTCTTGGCCGACCAGTTCCGAAAGGCCGTCCTTGCCTTCCCGGACGAGGACGTCCTTGTCGGTACCAGGATGCGCGACCCAGGAGCTTTTGGCGCGTTCTCTGGCCTAAGAGACATCTGCCCTCGTCCTGGTTACAAGGTCTCGGGCGAGGAGAGAGCGTGGTCGCGTCGGTTGGCCAAACGCTTCGGTGCCGAAGGCCGGGTAGACGACCGCAGCTTTATAGTCCAGGGCGACGGTTCGCCCTGTGGGGTGCTTGATTACGAGCCTGAGGACCCGAGCAAGGTCGACCCCGAGGTTAGGGCGCTGATGGCACCCCTGGACCCCAAGCGCCATGACGTGCTCATCGCCTTCGGCTGGGCGATGGCGGAGGACCTAGCTGCTAAGTACGGCTAAACAGCCAGCGGGCACGCCACCTTTAGTGCCTGCTGCCCGCATGCTCCTTGGGGCTGCCCAGCTCAGGCTTTTGCTCGCCTAGCGAGGCGGCACCACTGCCTCCACAACCTTGTGGCAGTGGCCGTCAACAGGAGGCGCAAGGGCCACCACGAAGATTGTGCCGCTCCGCAACATGGCCCAGCGCTTTCCTGAACGTCTAAGCGACGCCGCTAGGCGTGGGTCTGTGCATATGAGCGCATGCTCCCGCCCGAGCCATGGGAAACGGCACCACAGGCGCCCGGCCTCGACCGCCGCTACCAGCGGGCGCTCTGGCCGGACAAGAGCGATCGAAGGGTTGTCCCTGCTGCGTTCCCAAAAAGCCACGGCGGGACTGTGCGTGCCGAGCAGAGGTTGGTGCTCTGGGTGCAGGAGCGGGCTGATCAGCCTGCGTGCTCGCCGGCCCGTCAGCCTGCCTGTCAGCACGGGTGCTGCTGTCGTGGCCAACGCCTCGGGCTCGGAGGGGTCGGGTACCAAGTCGGTGCCTGCTGCCACTGTGACGCTGACAACGTCATAGGGCCTCAAACGCCGGTCGACTTCTTCCGGGCACCAAGCTCTTACAAGGACCCCCGACGCGAGATCTATCCCGGCACAGTGCCGCGGCCCGGTCGACATGACCAACAGCTGCAGTACCATGCCGGGAGCTACAACGAGGCGGCGCATCTTCCTAAGCGGTACCCGGGGACTGGTAGCGAGCACGCTTACGATGTTGCCTTTTCTCGAGGGCCTATTGGTGGATTTTGTGCCTCTTGAAGCCGCGTCTCACTATTTAAGCTCAAAGTGCGCCTAGGTTGGAGGCGCTGGCCAAGCTGCTCTAGCGGGACATGGCTGCCGAGGCCGCACGGTAAGCCTTGCCGTCCCAGGGGAGCCACTCGTGGCCTGTTACCTGCAGTTCCACAAGGTTGTGGCCCATCGGCTGGCCTAGCCGGAAGTGCCGGCTCCAGGTGAGCTCCAGGTGCCCTCGCACGGTGACCTCGACGCGCACGCGCACCGCTTGTACGGGTCGCAACTTACAGCTTGCGCTGAGCACGAACGCCTCCCGTCCGGCCAACACGACGGACATGGGGGCCATGAGGCCGAGGCGTAAACGGCACAAACGAAGATGGCGGCGCCTCCCAGGCGCGAGGGGCGGCACCGTCGTTGTCGTGGTGGTCGATGTCGTGGTGGTGGTCGCGGGGTGAGCTTGTGCGTAGCGCTGTGCAAGCGCTAGGTACCGGCGAGCTATCGCGATGGCGCGTCCTGCCGCTGCAATGCTCACCTCAGCGGGGTAGAGCAGGCTGTTGTCTGCGTTCAGTTCGGCTGGTGTGTACGCCAGCAGCTTGGCAGAAAGCCCAGCTACCGCATTGAGCGCGACTTGCACTTGTGCTTGGCCACTGGCGACGTACGCCTCGATAACGGCGCCGCTGGGGGTGCCTCCCAGCGCTTGCAGGCTGCTCAGGCCCTGGTTTATGGCAGGCACGTCGACATTGGCCACCTGGTCGGCGAGGCGGACGTCGTGGGCTACGGGCAGGACCAGCCGGTAAACACGGAACTGTGTGAAGATGAGCGCCTGGTCCGCCTCTGCCTGCTGGACGGTCGTGGCGGCGGAGATCGTGGTGCCCAACGCCTCCAGGCCGTTTATGTCTCCTTGCATCTCGTTCACCAGGGCCGTGCCGTCGGTGCCGAGAAAGTTTACGCTGCTCAGCACTTTAATAGCTGCCTGCAGCGAAGCGACGCGGCGCGAGATGAGGTTGGCGCTGCGCGCCTGCACTGAGGCCAAACTGCCTGGCTGCGCCAGGTTGGCCGAAGTACTGAGGGCGAACGCCGCGGGGACTTGCGAGGCCAACGTGGCCGCAACGGTCGCTAGCGTGGCGACGGTCGCTGCGCCGACCAGGGAGCGCCAGTGCTTATGGTGCTGCGCTGAGCGCGACTGGCTAAAGCCCGACTGCTTAAAGTTGCTCATATGCCTCCCTTGTCAGGTAGCCGGATCAGCTACCTGAACTTTCGCCGAAGGTTTTGGGCTGGCCTTGGTCCTTTGATGAAGATCGCGTGAAGGCCGAGGTGCCCCTCAGTCGGCTAGCGACGGGCTAAGTCGTCTTAGCGCCCCAGGGCGTCAAGCTGAGCGCCTCGTTGCCCCAGGCCCCCGGCGAGCATCGCTCGTAAGGCTCGGCGGCGCAGCTTGCCCAGGGACGTCTTCGGCAGCGACTCTACAAGCACCAGCTCGCGGGGGGCGGCGAAGGGGGCCACCTGCTCTTTGACCAACGCGCGAAGCTCCTCCAGCCGAGGCGGGTTTGCCGCGTCGGCGGGCACTACACAGGCGACCACGCGTTCCCCCCACTCGCGGTCGGGGCGGCTGGAAACGGCAACCTCCGCGACGCCTTTGTGCTGGCGGATGACTCTTTCAATGGCAACCGGCCAGACGTTTTCCCCACCAGTGATGATGAGATCTGAGAGCCTGCCCATTACCTTCAGGCGCCCGTTCGCGTCGACCTCCCCCGCATCTCCCGTAGGTAGCCAACCGTCCTTGTCGAGGGGGACGGAACCGTCCCGGTAGCAGCGCAACAGCATAGGCCCCCGCAGGTGCACCTGGCCGTCGGTGACCCGCACTTCGGCTCCGTCGAGCGCTACGCCGTCGTACACAACCCCGCTGCCTGTTTCAGTCATGCCGTAGGTGGTCACGACGTTGGGCGGCAGGTCCGGCGGAGCAGCGGACCCTCCAAGCAGGATCTTGTAAAAACGAGCCGGGTCCGTACGCCGGAGAGCCGCGGGCACGAGGGACACCAGCACTTCTGGCCCGGCCTCGGCCATGACGGCTGTTTCGTCGAAGCGCTCCAGCACGCTAAGTGGGGCCCCGGTCAAAATAGCCCGCGTAACTACGGCCAAGCCTCCTACGTGAGACAAAGGCAGGCAGGCCAGCCAGCGGTGCCGGGCGGGGTCGGCTCCGAGGCGAGCACTGGTCGCCTTGGCAGAGGCGGCTACTGCCGAATGGGTAAGTACCACGCCCTTGGGCTCGCCCTCGCTGCCGCTCGTCGTCATGACCAACGCGTCACCTTCTTCAACCGGAGCTGCGCCACGAAGCCGGGTCCGTCCAGATGGCGTCTGCACCCAGGCGGGCTTCAGCATGGCGAGGACGCGCTCGCGCGCTGGTAGGGGAAGGCGCTGGTCAATGGGCGCGGCAGCATCGCCTGCACCCCACACGGCTGTCAGCGCTTGTACGAACTGAGGGCCGGCTGGTAGGTCTAATGCGACGAGGTCGGGCATATTGGCTAGTTTGCCAGCGGTGATGGGACAAACAGGACAGCTGCGACACCCCTGGTTGCACGGGGCACGCCCAAGGACCCTGCCCGCGTCGGTGGTCCCCGTGCTGGTCGGTACGGGGGCAGCTGGCGCCTATGGGCTGGTGGTCTGGTGGCGCGCCGTGCTGGCCGGGGTCGTCGCGCTAGCGCTGCAAGTCGGCGTCAATTACGCCAACGACTACAGCGACGGGGTGCGCGGTTCTGACAAGGGCCGGGTGGGGCCGCTGCGGCTTGTCGGCTCCGGTCTTGTGACTCCCTCGGCTGTCCGCACGGCGGCCATGGCGGCGTTCGGGGTTGCTGGGGCAGCTGGTTTTGTGCTGGCCGCAGTAGCCGGTTGGTGGTTGCTCGGCGTCGGGGCGGCTAGCGTCCTGGCAGCTTGGTTCTATACCGGCGGCCCGCGCCCTTACGGGTACTTGGGGATGGGGGAGCTGTTCGTGTTCGTGTTCTTCGGGCTGGTGGCCACTACCGGCACCGCGTACGTCCAGACCGGGCGCTTGTCGGCTTTAGAAGTGCTGGTAGCCGTGCCAGTGGGCCTGATGGCCGTGGCACTGCTCCTTGTGAACAACTTGCGTGATATCCCCGGGGACCGAGCTGCGGGAAAACTGACTCTCGCGGTCCGGCTAGGCCCGGTGCTCACCCGTGGCTTTTACGTTGCCTGCATGGGAGGGGCAATGGCCGCAGTGCTTGCAACCGGCACCATACGGCCCTGGGCGCTGCTGGGCCTAGTGTCGTTGCCTGCCATGGTACTGCCCCTTAGGGCTGTGCTGTCTGGTGCCGAGGGGCCAGCCTTGGTGCCCGTGCTTGGGGCCACCGGGCGGGCCCAACTGGCGCTGGGGGTGCTTTTGGCAGTCGGGCTCGTGCTATAAGTGGCCTGCGGTGCCGGGAGGAGCCGTGGCGGTGAAGGATGCTATGGCGGCTGCCAGTTGTGCGGGGCGTTCCAGGTGGCAAGCGTGACCAGCGCCTTGGACAACCTCTAGGCGTGCGCTCGGCCCGATGACGGCGGCCATGTGCTCGGCATGGCTACGGTAGGCGGAGTCAAGCTCGCCAGCCACGAGGAGCACCGGGAGGCCGCGTTCGCCGAGCTCCCCAAGCCTGTGCCAAAGCGGTTCTTGGCTGCCCAACCCGGCCAAGCGGAGGCTTGAAGCTAGCCCTTCCTCGGTGTTGGCTAACCTTTCACCCAAGCCTGCGGCAGATGGCGCCAGGGTGGCGAACAGTGGCTGTGCCAACCACCAGTCGAGGAAAGCGCTTAAGCCCTCTGCTTCGATGCGCCGTGCCAGGGCTTCATCTGAGGCGCGGCGTTTTTGGCGCGCTTCGGCGTCCTGGATGCCTGGGTTGGTGCTTATCAAGACGAGACGGTCTACTGCTTCAGGATGGGCTAGGGCGACGTGCAAGGCCATGCGCCCGCCCATCGAATAGCCGACCCAGGTTGCCCGGCCGCTCGTGGCGCCAGGGGTGGGGCCGGCCGTAAGGCCAGCCAAGAGGTCGGCCGTTTGCCACAGGTCCGCTCGGACGTGCGAGCGGCTACCGTGGCCGGGCGCATCGGGCATGACCAAGTCAAAACGGCCATCGAGCAGCCGTGCTAGCGGTCCCCAGGAGCTGGCCGTCTGCGTGAAACCGTGCAGGAGCACGAGACGGGTAGGCACTATGTGATAATGCCGTCATGAGGGCTCTTTGCGCATGACGAGCGGGCTACGCCCACAAGACGTCCAGGCAGCGTTTGCCGCAGTGCTGGTGGACGAGTGGGCCCGCAGCGGCGTCCGGGACGTGGTACTTTGCCCAGGGTCGCGTTCAACGCCTTTGCTTTTGGCGCTGGACAAGGCGGCTGCGGACGGGCAACTGCGAGCCCACGTCTTATTGGACGAACGAGCAGCAGGGTTTTTTGCCCTTGGTCTCGGGCTTGCGACCGGGGTACCGGCACCGGTCGTGACTACGAGCGGTACGGCGGCAGCCGAGCTTCTTCCCGCCGTCCTAGAGGCGCACCACGCTGGCGTGCCTTTGCTTGCCGTTACGGCCGACCGGCCCCCAGAGCTGCACGACGTCGGAGCTTCTCAGACGGTGAGCCAAGAAGACCTCTACGGCAGCTCGCTGCGTTGGTCGGCCAGCCCTGGGGTACCGGACCTGGCTTTTTTGGGCGCGTGGCGTTCGGTGGCTTGCCGGTCGGTGGCTGAGGCTCTCGGGGGTACAGCCCGGCCTGGGCCGGTGCACCTGAACCTGGCCTTTCGCGAGCCGCTCGTCGGGTCTGCGGGGGAACTGCTGAGCGAGCCGGAGCTGGCCGGCCGTCCCGGTGGTGCGCCATGGCACACGCGCCGCTTGCCGGTAGAGCTGGATCCTCCAGAAGAAGTCGTGGAGCTTGTGGCGGCCGGGGGGCAAAAGGGCATGATCGTGGCTGGTCTTGGAGCTGGTGAGCCCGAAGCGGTGTGGGCGTTGTCCCAAGCGGCAGGTTGGCCGGTGATAGCGGAGCTTGCGAGCGGGTGCCGCCTGCCAGGGGCCATCGGGGCGGCAGACGCCCTGCTGCGCACTCCTTTGGCTGGCCGCCTTGTCCCCGACGTCGTGCTGCGTCTCGGTGCCCCGCCCGTTTCGCGAGTGCTGGCTGAGTGGTTGGCTTCTCTCACCTGCACCCAGGTGCTGGTGGACCGCTGGGGGACGTGGGCGGCTCCCGACCGGCTGCCGCGCGAGGTGGTGGTAACGAGCCCGTCTGCTCTGTGCCGAGCTGTGGCGGCTCGCCTAGGGCCGACCGGGGCACAAGAGGAGCCCTCGTTGTGGTCGGCCGCTTGGCGCTCGGCCGAGGCTGCTGCCCAAGAAGCCGTTGACGCCACCTTGGCCGCGGAAGGCGGGTTGACCGAGCCACAGCTCGCTAGGCAACTGGTAGGTAGCCTCCCAGCCGGCGCCAGCCTGGTGGTGTCTGCCTCGATGCCGGTACGAGAAGCCGAGTGGTGGTCGCGGCCGCGCCATGGGCTGGAGGTGTTCTTCAACCGGGGGACGAACGGCATCGATGGTGTGCTGTCGACAGCCATGGGCGTGTGCGCTGCGAGACCTGAAGGCGACGTGACGGTGCTCCTGGGAGATCTCGCGTTCTTGTACGATGCCGGTTCGCTAGCCCACGCTGCCAAGGCCGGTCTTGACCTGAGAGTGGTCGTCGTGGACAACGACGGCGGAGGGATTTTTAGCTTCTTGCCGCAGGCGGCGGAGCCGACCGAGCGCTTTGAGAGGCTGTGGGGATCTCCTCATGGGACGGACCTGCTGGCTGTCGCACGCGCTTACGGTGCCGTCGCAACAGAAGTACGTGACGTTGGCGAGCTTTCCCGCCAACTTGGCGTCGAGCGGGCGAGCGGCCCGAGAGTCCTGGTGGTGCGGAGCGAGCGCGCTGTCAACGCTCAAGTGCACCAACGCCTGTGGGGTGCCGTGCGCCGGGCAGTGTCAGGGGCGGACGAGGGCCGCCAGTAGGGCCTGCAGCTTGAGCTGGGTTTCGGCCAGCTCGGCTTCGGGGTCAGAACCGGCTACCACGCCGGCTCCGGCGTATAGCGAGGCCCGCCGCCCAGAGATGTCAGCGCTTCGGACGCCGACCGCCCAAGCACCGTCGCCGCGCGAGTCTGTCCACCCCACTGGGCCTGCGTACAGCCCTCGCGAGAACCCTTCGTTGGCCCGCTGCCAGGCCAAGGCCGTTGCCTGAGGGATGCCCCCGACGGCAGGCGTCGGCTGTAGAGCAGCAGCGACCTCTAGGCTGGTCAACGCACCAGTGGGGGGCAGTACGCCATGGAGGAGCGTCCCCAGGTGGCAGACGTTGCGCAACGGCACCACGGAGGGTTGTGCCGGCACTTCCAGGCTGGCGCACCAAGGCCTGAGCGTGCTGGCGATCGCATCGACCACGACTTTGTGCTCCAAGCGCTCCTTGGCTGAGGCCAAAAGCGCTTCGACGAGAGCGTCGTCGGTCGCCTGGTCACCGCTGCGTGCCACTGTCCCGGCCAAGGGGAAGCTAAAAATGTCGAGGCCGCGACGCTGGACCAAGGTTTCCGGGCTGGCCCCGATGAACCCCTCTATGTGGAACACTGCGCACGAGGGGTAGAGGGCCGCTAGGCGCCTTAGAGCTTGCCCCAATGAGAAAGCCCGGTTGGCTGTTACGTCGACACGGCGCGCCACGACGACCTTTGTGAGCCTGCCTGCGTTAGCCTCTTCAACTGCGTTGGCAACGATCTCGCGCCATCGCTTGTGGGGCAAGGTGGCAGAGAGGCTAAAGGCGTCCGGAGGCTCCTCGTTACCGGCGGTCGTCTGGTGCAGAGCCGCCAGGGACCGCTGTACGGCTCGGGCTTGTCTGCCGCCGTGGGTGCTCGCTCGTGCGGGCTCGGTTAGCGTTGCCCACGCCCGGCCAGTTCGTCGGCCGACCAAAAGGCGAGGCACGCAGAGGTGACCGGGCTCAGCGGGGTCGTAAGGAAGGGCACCCATCGCGACTGGCCCAGTGCCTGGTAGGCAAAGCGGGTCGTCGCAGCTGATCTCAGACAGTGACCGGTCGACCAGAAGGAGGCCCTGGCGTGTTGCGAGGCCGCCGTCCAGAGGGATGCGGAGCGCTTCTCCGATGCCGAGCAGAGCGTCGCCGTCGTGCTGCCACAGCCGCCTGTCCGTGGCTCCCGCTACTGCCACTAGGTCCGGGAGCAGCTCAGGGGCCACCTCGACCGTCGTCGACCGCAGAGCACGCGCTGCACCCAGCACAGCGTCCGTCGCCAGCGGGCGGGTTCTTGGTACGCCGCCATCGCGCCGCCCAGCCAGCCCTGTCTCGGTGGGAGACGTCATAAGGCCACCGTTGCCCGGGCCCTCGTTGCCACGTAAAGCTGGCTTATGCCACCGGAGAGGGGGACGTGCTCGGTGCCCGTGAAGCCCGCTTTGGACAAGAGCCGGGCCATTTCGCCTGCTGGTGGCAAGTAGGCCAAGCTGTGGGGCAGGTACTCGTAGGCGCTGGCGTTGGACAAAAGGGCGCCCAGCCTCGGGACTATGTGCTTGCTCCACAGCCCGTGGCCGAGGCGCACCAAAAGTTGTTCGGGCTCACCTAGGTCGAGGAGCGAGATACGGCCCCCTGGACGGACCACCCGGGCCAGCTCGTCAAAAAGAGCGCCCAGGTCCACGACGTTGCGCAAGGCAAAGCCGCTGACTGCGCCGTCAAAGCTGGCGGGCCGCAAGGGTGAGGCCAGAGCGTCACCGAGGACCAACCTGGTGGCGTTGCGCGCCCGGGAAAGCATCCCGACCGACATGTCGATGCCCACTGCTCGCATGCCTCGTTGCTCGAGACCGCGCCACAGGTCGCCAGTGCCACAGGCTACGTCCAGCACCTTGGAACCTCGGGGCAGGTCGAGGTGCTCTAGGCACCGTCGCCTCCACGTGCCGTCTAAGCCAAGCGACATCACGGCGTTCAGTAGGTCGTAACGACTGGCGATCGTGTCGAACATCTCTCGGACGGCCCTTTGCTTTGCCAGGCCGGTCGGTAGTGGGTAGCTCTTGGCTTCTTGCCGGGGTAGCTGTCGCCCGGGGGGCTGGCTTGTCATGGGAGCCATATGCGGCATTGGCATTGGCTATGCAATAAGGCTCTGGTACGCCATGGGCTCTGAACTGGCGACGGGCTTGGCCGACCAGCGCCGCGCCGACGGCGCCGCGGCACCAAGAAGGCCGAAAGTGCGGTACGGGTTGGCGAAAGTGCCGGACTGGCCAGGCTGGCTTGGGCTACCACTAGGTTGCTCATAAGGGCAGGCTACGACAGCCGGGCAACTTGTGCGCCTGGTAGCAACGCCTGACGGCTGCTCGGGCCTGACGGTCGCCCGTGCTCGTGCGCCGCCTGGGCCAGCCTTCGGCTTGGCGCGTTTGCCGTCGAGCTTGGCACCTACCTCGGCCCCGCCGGGGGCAGCCTCTGGTGCTGGCCGGGTAGCATGGCGAGCGTCATGTTCGAGTCCCTGTCTGACCATTTCGAGGCCATATTCACCCGTTTGCGAGGCAAGGGCCGCCTTTCAGACGCGGACGTGGACGAAGCCTTGCGAGAGATCCGCTTGGCGCTCCTGCAAGCGGACGTCAACTTGCTGGTCGTCAGGGACATCGTGGGCCGTCTGCGCGCCGAGCTGGTTGGCAGCGAGCTTGCCAAGAGCCTCACCCCGGGCCAGCAGGTGGTGAAGGCCGTCCATGAGGAGCTTGTACGCGCCCTCGGGGGGCAAGCGCTCCGGCTAACCTACGCGTCTCGACCGCCCACGGTCGTGCTGCTAGCAGGCTTGCAAGGGGCGGGCAAGACCACCATGGCGGCCAAGCTGGCACGTTGGTTCAAGCAGCAGGGGCGCAACCCGCTCATGGTAGCTGCCGACCTCCAGCGGCCGGCGGCAGTCGAGCAGCTACGGGTCTTGGGCCGCCAGGTGAACGTGCCCGTGTTCTCGGAGCAGTCCGACCCCGTCACCGTGGCCAAAAAGGGACTGGCCGAAGCAGTCCGGGTGGGCCGCGACGTCCTGATAGTGGACACGGCGGGCCGGCTGCACATCGACGAGCAGATGATGGAGCAAGTGCGCCAGATTTCTGATGCGATCGAACCGCACTACACCTTCCTGGTGATCGACGCCATGACGGGCCAGGACGCAGTGGCCACGGCGGAGGCCTTTCACAAAACGTTGTCGCTTGACGCGGTCATCTTGACGAAAGTTGACGGTGACGCCAGGGGAGGGGCAGCGCTATCGGTCAAGGAGGTCGTGGGCCGGCCTATCGCGTTCGTGTCTTCCGGAGAAAAGATCGAGGACTTCGAGTTGTTCCACCCGGACCGGATGGCTGGCCGCATCCTCGGGATGGGCGACGTGCTTACCCTCATCGACAAGGCTGAACAGGCCATAAAACATGAGGAGGCCGAACGCGCGGTCGCGAAGCTGGCCGAGGGCCGGTTCACTCTCGACGACTTTCTCAGCCAGCTACAGGCCGTGAAAAAGATGGGGCCTCTTTCGGGGCTCGTAGGAATGTTGCCTATGGTCCCCAAAGAGGTCCGCAATGCGCAGATAGACGACTCCTTGCTGAAGCCTGTCGAAGCGATCATCAACTCGATGACACCACAAGAGCGCGCTGAGCCGGCCATCATCAACGGCTCTCGCCGTGCCCGGATCGCTGCCGGTTCGGGGACTTCGGTGCAGGCGGTCAACGACCTCTTGGAGCGCTTTAAGCAGGTCCAGGTGTACATGCGCCAAGTACCTGCCATGGCCGGGATCGCTCGGCGGGCTTCAAAAGTGGGCAAAAAGGCAACTGCCAAGCACAAGAAGCGCCACTGACGTGCTCGGCGGGGCGCGCCCCGAGCTGTAGTGCCGACTTGACGACGGCTATCGTAAGACGCTGGTTTCAGGGACCGGGCTCTCAAGTGTACACTGAGCGTTGCTCCGATCAAAAGAAGAGGGACGACAAAATGGCAGTTAGGCTCCGCCTCATGCGGATGGGCAAGACGAAGCAACCCACTTACAGGGTCGTGGCGGCGGACAGCCGGTCCCCGCGAGATGGGCGCTTCATCGAGGTCCTAGGTACTTACGAGCCGCTCCAGGACCCAACTAGGGTCGTCCTCAATACGCAGCGAGTGGGCAGATGGCTCAGCGAGGGTGCTCAGCCCACAGACCGTGTGCGGCGGATCCTCGTCGGCGCTGGCGTCATGAGCGAGCAGCCTCGGCCCGGGGGTGGGGCCAGCGCTAGTACTGAGCCCTCAGGTGCTAAAGCTGGCGCAAAGCCGAAGTGACCGACGAGTTCAACCGGATCCCTGGTGGCAGGGCCAAAGCAGTACTTTTGTACCTTGCCCGCCAGTTGGTCGACGAGCCGGAAGAGGTGAGCGTCGAGGTAGCTGACGGGAGCCCGGTGCGCCTCACGCTCCAAGTCGCTCCCAACGATGTCGGTAGGGTGATCGGCCGGCGCGGGCGGACCGCCCGGGCTCTGCGGGCCGTTACCCGAGCGGCAGCGTCCCGTGAGGGCGACGATGTGCTCGTGGACATAGCTGGCTAGACCAAGGCCGGTGCCGTTGCTTGAAGTGGGCAGGGTTGTCCGTGCCCACGGCATAAAAGGCGAAGTGGTGGTGGAGCTCGTAACGACGGTAGCGGAGCGCTTGGAAAGTGGCAGCGTCCTGGAGGCCGGTGGACAAAGGCTCGTTGTCGAGCTGGCGCGGCCCCTGCCGGGCAAGCGAGGCACAATGGTGAGCCGGTGGCTCGTTAGGTTCGAGGGCATGGTCAGCCGTGACGCGGCTGAGGCCCTTCGAGGCGTCGTCCTCGAAGCTGAGCCCACCGAGGGGGCGGAGGGCCTGTGGGTGCACGAGGTGATAGGCTGCACGGTCTGGGACAGCGCTGGGCCCCCGGTCGGCACCGTCGTGGCCGTTGAGGCGAACCCCGCCAGCGACCTGCTAGTGCTGGACAACGGTGCCTTGGTGCCCATGTGCTTTGTGACAGGCAAACAGGCCGGGAGGCTGACTGTCGACCTGCCGCCAGGGTTGCTCGAGCTCTGAGCGCTACGGACCTGGCTGGCCTCGAAGCGGCATGAAGATAGAGGTTTTTACGATTTTCCCCGACATGGTGGACGGGTGGGTCAGCGCCAGCTTGATCGGCAAGGCGCGCCGCTCCGGAGCGGTAGACATCCGTGTGCACGACTTGCGAGCGGGGGCCAAGGGCCCGCACAGGAGCGTCGACGACAGCCCGTTCGGTGGCGGGGCGGGCATGGTGCTGGCACCCGAGCCGCTGTTCGCCGCGGTTGAAGCGGTGCAACCGGTGCGGCCCCTGTTCTTGCTCGGGCCGGGCGGCCGGCGCTTTGACCAGCAAATGGCTGGCGAACTGGCCAAGGCGGAGGGCTTTTCGTTGTTGTGCGGGCGTTACGAGGGGGTCGACGAAAGGGTTGCTGAGCACCTTGTAGATGACGAGCTGTCAGTAGGGGATTACGTGCTGGCTGGGGGGGAGGCTGCCGCAATTGCTGTGGTGGAAGCGGTTAGCCGCCTTGTCCCCGGGGTGATAGGCAACGTCGCTTCCGCGGAAGAAGAAAGCTTTGTGAGCGGGCTGCTTGAGTACCCTCAGTACACGAGGCCAGCAGTGTTCCGAGGGTGGGCCGTGCCGGACGTGTTGTTGTCAGGCCACCACGAGCGGGTTGCAAGTTGGAGGAGGGCGGCTGCCATTGCCCGGACCCTGCAACGGCGGCCGGATCTCATCGCCGCGAGAGGCGGCCTTTCACCCAGCGACGAGGCCCTGCTGGCAGAGTGGGGCCTGGATCATCTAACCTGTGGACTCCGTGGGCCCGACTGACCTGATCGACCGTGACAACCTGCGCAACGACATCCCCGAGTTCGCCCCGGGCGATACCGTCCGTGTCCATGTGAGAGTAGTCGAGGGCAACAAGGAGCGCCTGCAGGCGTTCCAGGGTGCCGTCATCGCGCGCAAGGGCTCTGGTGCACGAGAAACCTTTACGGTCCGCAAGTTGAGCTCTGGGGTGGGCGTAGAGCGGACATGGCCCGTGCACTCTCCCGCCATTGCTCAGATAGAGGTGGTCAGCCAGGGTGACGTGCGCCGAGCCAAGCTGTACTACCTGCGCCAGCGGACGGGCAAAGCAGCCAAGATCAAAGAAAAGCGCGTGGCTCGTTAAGCCCCGGTGGCTTGCCGAGCGGGCCCGCACCCTCATGGGCTCTTGGGGGGCCGTAGCATGGTGTTGTGCGCATTAACCTGGGAGGGCCGCGATGAGCGCCGAGGATCTTGAGCGTTACGAGACGGAGATCGAACTGGCGCTCTACCAGGAGTACCGGGCCGTGCTGCCCATGTTCCGCTACGTGGTCGAGACGGAGCGGCGTTTTTACTTGGCCAACGAGGTCGAGATGGAAGCTAAGGGTGACGGGGCACGCACTTATTTCGAGGTCAAGCTCAGCGATGCCTGGGTCTGGGACATGTACCGACCGGCCCGGTTTGTCTCCAACGTGAGGGTCGTCACCTTCAAGGACGTGAACGTCGAGGAGCTTCCTGACAAGGAGCTTTAACGGGCTGCGCCGTTTTGGTCCCACCGGCGTAGTGAGCTGTGGGCTGTGCAGGGCTCCGTCGAGGCGTCACCACGGCGCAGGTCGTCCTTAGGGCGAAGACAGTTGTTCGGCAAATGGGGCGAAGGCAAAGCAGCCGCGTGGTACGAGTCCCACGGCTACGAGGTACTGGCTCGCAACTGGTCATGCCGTGAAGGTGAGCTGGACATAGTCGCCCGGCGGCAACGTTTGTACATCTTCTGCGAGGTGAAGAGCAGGGCCAATGGCTCATTTGGCCTGCCTGCAGAGGCTGTTGGCCCTTTGAAGCAAGCGCGTCTGCGCCGTTTGGCTGCCCGATGGTTCGCTACGGCTGGTGACCAGGCCAAAGGGGGTGCTGGGCCAGTCCGCTTCGACGTTGCCTGCGTGCTCGGAGACGCTATAGAGGTTGTCGAAGAGGCTTTCTGACCGGAAAATACTTGCATGAGTAGTTCGTTGATGTGGGCGCGCGGATCCGAGGTGCGGGGCAGAGCCCCGCTCGGGACGTAGTCCCGGACCTCAGTTGTGGTTAGCTCAAACGGCCTGTTCGACAGGTTCGATGCTGACGCGGTAGCCCAGGGCCTCGATCTGGCGGGCGAGGCGCCGGGCGTGAGCGTCGGGACGGCGCTTTAGGGACCAGTCAGCGCCGAGGTCTTGGTAAGGCACCTTCTTGTCCAAGATGTGGTAGGCGGCGACCAGGATGGAGTGGGCTACGGCTTTTCGTGCCTTGGGGTGGCCGATGCGGCCTCTCAGGCGTTGGTACTGCGCCCCGAGGTAGGTGCCCTTGGAGCGCCCGGCCGCTTGTGCTGTTCCGGCGAGGGTAGCAGCGAGCCACTTGGAGCCCTTGCGCGAGCGGCCCCCCTGCGCTTGCCGGCAGGCTCGTGGTTGCCGGGACAGGCGCCGGCCCAAGAGGCGAGGCGTGCCGAGCTGCCGAAGCGGGACATGTCCACCCCGATCTCGGCGACCAGGCACTCGGCGGTGCGCTGCTTCACCGCCGTGATGGTGCTGAGCAACGCGACCTCAGCCGCGAAAGGGGCGATGCGGCGGTCGACCTCCTCGGAGAGCCGGCCGGCCATGTCCTCCAGGTAGTCGAGCTTGGCCAGGATCTCGCCCACGATGAGGGCGTGATGGGAGACAAAACGCCCTTCGAGCGCACGGCGTAAGAGGGGCAGCTTTGCGCGCAGCCTGCCCCTTGCCAGCTCGGCCAGCACCTCAGGGCCCTTGGTCCCCTTGACCAAGGCGGCCAGCATGTCCCGGCCCGACTTGCCCAAGATGTCGGTCGCAACAGACGACAACTTGATACCGGCGTCTTGGAGCACCTTGTCGAGACGTTGGGCCTCCCTGCCGCGCTCGTCTACCTGGGCCTTGCGGTAACGGGTAAGGTCCCGAAGCTCCCTAATGGGCTTGGGCGGCACGAAACTGGGCCGCACGAGGCCGTGCTCGACCAATTGGCAGATCCGCTCGGCATCGGCTACGTCGGTCTTGCGCCCAGGGACGTTGCGCATGTGCCGGGCGTTCAGCACCCAGCACTCGGCGGCGTCTTCTAGGACATAAAAAGGAGCCTTCCAGTAAACCCCGGTCGGCTCCATGCCGACACGGGTGACGGCCATGGCGACGAGCCAGTCGCGGAGCGCGAGCAGGTCGACGGTCATGGTGCCAAAGGTCCTTACTTGGCTTTGTCTTTTGCCTCCTTCCCCTGGCGTGCGCACACAAGCGACGACGGTGTCCTTGTGCACGTCGAGCCCGGCACAGCGCTCGAGCAGTACGTCCATTGTTGTTCCTTCCCGGCCCCCTTTGCCGACGTCGCGAGCCCTGGCCACCCGGGAGGAGCCTCATGCTGTGGGTTCTGACCCTAGTGCTCTATGGCAACAGTTCTGTGCTCCCGAAGCTCCCGCGTCCGACTAAACCACGGGTTCGCGCACACCAAGGGAACGCGACGTCGCCCGGGCGGCCGACACCATTTTCACCTGCTGTGAGCAGGCCCGCCAGGGCCAGCGGGGACTAAACCCAATACCGTTTAGTCCGAACTTACCCCCTCCCGTGCAGGCTCACGCTG
>JBMFUG010000016.1:0-36407 GCA_049966695.1 Acidimicrobiales bacterium
ACCAGGACGGCCATTGTCTACGACCTGGTAGCTGGCAAAGTTTCGGCGCCCGTAGCCGGCTTGCTCAGCTTCGCGGCCCAAAACGGCCCGGCTGGCGATTATGCCGACGACGTCAGTGCGTTGGCAGCTGCTGCGGCAGGGCGGCGAGACGCCAGGGTGGCAGGCTACGAGGGGCCGCTCGGCCGGCTTAGCGCCCTTGAGCGCGCCGACGGTTACGCGACGGCCGTTTTGGGCACGGTCCCGGCTGGGCCATCCTTGGGCAATATCGAGGAGGACCTTTTCCGTTTCATGCGCGTGGTCGAGGGCAATGAGCCCTTGGCTGAGGCGCTAACCGCGAGCGAGCTGCCTGGACAAGTGCGCCAAAGGCTCGTGTGGGACCTACTTTCTAGCAAGGTCAGCCCCGAGAGCGTCCGGCTGGCGGCCTACCCAGCCCGTATTTGCCGTCCGAGGGACTACTTGACGACCTTGGCGGCGCTCGTCCAGCGAGTAGCTGCCGAGAGCCACCGGCGTGTCGCGGAGGTAAGCGCGGCCGTCGAGCTCGACGCATGCCAGCGTGAGCGCTTGGCCGCTGTCTTGCGCCGGCTGGCGGGCTACGATGTGGAGGTAAGGGTCACGCAAAACCCAGAACTGTTGGGCGGCTTTGTGGCCACCGTAGGGGGCACGGTCGTCGACGGCAGCCTCCGTCGCCGTCTCCAACGGGCTAAGGAGCTTCTCTTTGCGCCTCCGGTCGCCCAGCCAGGAGCCAAGGGCCCCGGTGAGGCGGGTGTACAAGTACGTAGCGAAAGGACCTTCAACTGATGGCCGAACTGAGCATAAGTGCTGACGAGATCGCTGAGGTGCTGCGGCGCAACCTGGAGGGCTTCGTACCAGGCGTGACAAGCGAAGAAGTGGGCCGCATCCGCGACATCGGCGACGGCATCGCTCGCGTCACCGGTTTGCCCAACGTGGCTGTCAGCGAGCTGCTCGAGCTAGAAGGCGGGGTGATGGCCCTCGCCCTCAACCTGGACGAGGACTCGATAGGGGCTGTAGTGCTGGGCGACGTCACCGGCCTCCAAGAAGGCCAGTTGGTCCGCTCGACCGGGCAGATACTTTCGGTCCCGGTGGGCGACGCAATGCTCGGACGCGTGGTGGACCCCCTGGGCAGGCCCCTCGACGGGCTTGGCCCCGTGCCTACCACCGAAACCAGGCGTATGGAGGTGCAGGCACCCGGCATCGTCTCCCGCCAGCCAGTGAAAGAGCCGCTCCAGACGGGTATAAAGGTCATCGACTCGATGACGCCGATCGGTCGAGGCCAGCGCGAGCTGATAATCGGGGACCGCAAGACTGGCAAGACGGCACTGGTCGTCGACACGATAATCAACCAGCGCGGCCAGGGTGTTAAATGCATTTACGTCGCAATTGGCCAAAAAGGTTCGACGATCGCCCAGACAGTTGACGTGCTGCGTGAGCACGGCGCCATGGACTACACGGTAGTTGTCAGCTCCCCCGCGTCTGACCCAGCACCGTTCAAGTACCTCGCCCCTTATGCAGGCTGTGCTATGGGGCAGCACTGGATGGAAAAAGGCGAGCACGCCCTTATTTGTTACGACGACCTCTCCAAACAGGCGGAGGCTTACCGGGCGCTGTCGCTGCTGCTACGGCGGCCCCCTGGGCGTGAGGCTTACCCTGGTGACGTCTTTTACTTGCACAGCCGCCTCTTGGAACGCGCCGCCAAACTTTCTGACGAGCTAGGAGGTGGCTCGCTCACGGCTCTGCCGATAGTGGAGACAAAGGCCGGTGACATCTCGGCGTACATACCGACCAATGTGATCTCGATCACAGACGGGCAGGTCTTTTTGGAGACAGACCTGTTTTACGCCGGTGTACGCCCCGCTATGAACGTTGGCCTGTCGGTCTCGCGTGTCGGTGGCAATGCGCAGGTTAAGGCTATGAAGGAAGTGTCGGGCTCGCTGAAGATCAACTTGGCCCAGTTCAGGGAGCTGCAGGCGTTCGCCACATTTGGGTCCGAGCTGGACCGTGTCTCGCGTGCACAGCTAGACCGCGGGGCGCGCCTCACTGAGCTGTTGAAGCAGCCTCAGAACATGCCTATGCCTGTCGAGGAGCAAGTGGTGGCCATTTACGCTGGCGTAAACGGCTTTTTAGACGATATAGCGCTCGAGGACGTGCGCGCTTTCGAGGCTGCCTTGTTGCAACATTTCCGTGCGAACGAGAGCGGTCTTTTGGAGCAGATCCGCACCACGAAAGAGCTGCCCGCTCGGGACGTCTTGGACCGGGCGATAAACGTGGTAAAGAGAGGTTTTGCCGGCAGCGCGCCCGTGGCCGGCTCCGGGCAAGGAGATGACGGGCGGGGGGGACGGGCCGGGCCGAGCGGTGCTGATGGCGCCGTGCCCGTCGAGGCCACGGGGGCGAGCCGTTAGTGGCAGCCAGCCAAGAACGTACCCTGCGCCGCAGGATAAGGAGCATCCAGTCAACTCAGAAGATCACGCGCGCCATGCAGTTGATCGCCGCTTCGAGGATCGTGCGGGCTGAACAGGCGATCGCAGCGGCTCAACCCTACGTGGCTAGGCTGCGCGAGGTCGTCCAGGACCTCTCAAGCGCTCCCGAGGTCAGGCACCATCTTTTGTTTGCCCCTTTCGGGGACCGAAGCGCCGTCGTCGTGATGGGCGCGGACCGCGGCCTGTGCGGCGCCTTCAATGCCTCCGTGGTGAGGACGGCGGAAGAGTTCTTGAGGGAGGAAGCCGGCCCAAACCCGGTGGTGGTCGGCGTAGGGCGCAAAGTGGAGAGCCATTTTCGTTTTCAGGGCCGTCCCCTTGACGACGCGGTCACGGGCATCACGGACCGACCGAGCTTGGCGGACGCCAAACGTGTAGCGGCCCCGGTCATCGAAGCGTTGAACGCAGGCGGGGCAGGTCGTGTCTTTTTGGTGAGCACTCGTTTTGTGACGCTCGGCTCCCAGCGTACCGAGACGCGCCAGCTCCTCCCCGTCCCGCAAAACGCTGGAGAACGCCGCGCCGTGGTGTTCGAGTTCGAGCCCGCACCCGAGCTGATAGTTGGCCAGCTGCTGCCCTTGTGGCTTGAGGCAGAGGTGTACGCTGCCTTGCTCGAATCGGCTGCGTCTTTCCATGTAGCCCAGCAGCGGGCGATGCAAGCCGCCACTGACAACGCTGATGACCTCATGAAGGCTCTCACCCGTGCAATGAACCGCGCTCGCCAAGATGCCATAACGACTGAGATCATGGAGATCGTCGGCGGCGCTGAAGCCCTTCGTCATGGCACGCTTGGGCAAGACCTCGGGGGGGAGCCTGATATGGGTTTCCCTGAAGCAAGTTGACCGGAGAAATTGGAGTGAACGTGAGCACAGGCATCACTGGGGCAACGGTAAGGGCCGACGAGAGCCCGGTCTCTGCTGAAGGGCAGGGCCGTGCTTTGCGAGAGGGCCGCGTGGTCGCCATCGCGGGGCCCGTGGTCGACGTAGAGTTCCCCCCTGACGCATTGCCAGACATAAACCATGCGGTCGAGATGGACATTGAGCTCGGGGGCCAACGCACAACTGTTGTAGCGGAGGTAGCCCTCCAGATCGGTGAGGGGCGGGTGCGTTGTATATGCTTGCGGCCGACGGACGGCTTGCGACGAGGCACGCCTGTGCGTAACACCGGGCGGGGTATCACGGTCCCCGTGGGCGACGCCGTGCTTGGACATGTTTTCAACGTTGTCGGGGAGATGCTTGACCCCGGCGAGCTGGCCGGTGCCGACGACCGTTGGGAGATACACCGGCCGCCGCCCGACTTCGACACCTTGGAACCAAAGTCGGAGATGTTCGAGACAGGCATCAAGGTCATCGACCTGCTTGAGCCGTACGTGCAAGGCGGCAAGATCGGCTTGTTCGGTGGCGCCGGCGTGGGCAAGACAGTGCTCATCTTGGAGATGATCCACCGGGTGGCCGAGCACCACGGGGGTGTGTCGGTGTTCGGGGGCGTGGGGGAACGCACCCGTGAAGGCAACGACCTCTGGCTCGAGATGAAGGAGTCGGGCGTGCTGAAAAGGGCAGCCTTGGTCTATGGCCAGATGGACGAACCTCCGGGGGTCCGCCTCCGCGTGGGTCTTTCTGCCCTCACCATGGCCGAGTACTTCCGAGACGTGCGCAACCAAGACGTGCTGCTTTTCATCGACAACATCTTTCGTTTTGTGCAGGCGGGCTCGGAAGTTTCGACCCTGCTCGGGCGGATGCCCTCGGCAGTCGGCTACCAGCCGACCCTGGCCGACGAGATGGGCGAGCTGCAAGAGAGGATCACCTCTACCCGAGGGCACTCGATCACGTCTGTGCAGGCCGTCTACGTCCCTGCAGACGACTACACCGACCCGGCCCCCTTCACGACCTTCACGCACTTGGACGCCACGACCCAGTTGGCACGCGAGATCGCGGCCATAGGCATATACCCTGCGGTCGACCCCTTGGCCTCCACTTCCAACATATTGGCGCCTGAAGTCGTCGGTGACCGCCACTACCAAGTCGCCCGCAGGGTGCAGCAAGTGCTGCAGCGCAACCGGGAGCTGCAGGACATCATCGCTATCCTCGGGATGGACGAGCTCTCCGAGGAAGACCGCACTATCGTCTTGCGGGCCCGCAAGATCCAGCGTTTCTTGTCGCAGCCTCTTTTCGTCGCTGAGGCTTTCACTGGGCAGAAAGGCGTTTACGTCCCGGTCTCCGAGACGGTCGAGTCCTTCGAGGCCCTGGTCAACGGGGACTTGGACAAGCTGCCTGAGCAGGCGTTTTTCAACGTCGGGGGAGCGGAGAGCGCGATGGCCAAGGCGCGCGAGCTGGAGAAAGAGGCCTGAGCCGCCATGGCCACAACCCAGGTAGAGCTGGTAGTGCCTAGTGGCATTTTGTACTCTGGCCAAGCCCAGATGGTGGTTTGCCGCACTTCTGGGGGCGATATTGCCTTTTTGGCTGACCACATGCCCTACGTTGGGTTGGTAGAGCCAGGTACCCTACGCATCGTAGGCCCGGTCCTCGAGGCTACTGCAGGTGGCCTGCAAGGCCGGCCCGAGCGCCAAGGCCCAGCCGAGCGCCAAGTTGACGAGCTCCGCTTCGACGTGGAGGACGGCCTTGTCGAGGTTAAAGACAACCGGGTCGTCGTGGCGTGCACTGCTGCGGAGCGAGCAGGCTGACCCCGCCGGGCAGTAATAGCTACCCATCGCGTACTGTGTAGCCGATGGCGACTGCGGTCACGACGCGTCCTGGCGTTCCCAGTGGCCAACGCCGGCTAGCTGTCAGCTACGTACGTAGGAGGTTATCGCCGAGCGGCCCTGGTAAGGTCACCTGGGCGCGGCTCGGCATCGTCATGGCTGGAGCGGTCGTCCTGGCCGGCACGGTCGGGCGCTTCCTTGCTCCCCAGGGGCTATGGCTGGACGAAGCGCTCTCGGTCAACATTTCCAAGCTGAGCTTGTCGCAGCTACCTCACGCCCTCATGCAAGACGGTTCGCCGCCTTTGTACTACGTCGTGCTGCACTACTGGATGCTTGCCTTCGGCCAGGGCGACTTTGCCGTCCGAGCCCTCTCCGGCATCTTCTCCGTGGCGACCTTGCCGCTTTTGTGGGCGGCGGGCCAACGCGTGGGCGGTAAGAGCACGGCCTTGGCTGCCCTGTTGCTCGCCGCCAGCTCTCCATGGGCGGTCTACTACGCGACCGATACCCGCCCCTACTCGCTCATGGCATTGGAGGCCGTTGCCTGGTACTTGGTGTTGGCAAGGGCGTTGGAAGAGCCGAGCGGGCGTCGCTTGGCGGCCGTGGGGGCGGTGACCGCTGCGCTCATGTACACGCACTACTGGGACCTGTACCTCGTGGCGGTGGGAGGTGCATGGGCGCTGTGGAGCTGGTGGCGTGAGGCCAGGACTGGCCAGAGCGCTCCTAACGCAGTGCCAGGCGCTATGCGCAAGGTCTTTTGGGGGATGTGCGGGGGTTTGCTCGTGTGGTTGCCCTGGTCACCCATCTTCGTTTTCCAGGTGCTCCACACCGGCACACCGTGGTCTGGCGCGCCTGGCCCTGTGGACCTGCTCCAAGTGTTCAGCTTCTTCGCTGGCCCCGGGGGCTGGGGGGCCCTTCTTACGTACGTGTTGTTCGGCTTGGTGGCGCTCGCTCTGTTCGCCAGACCAGGTCCTCAGGTCTCCAACGTCGTTGTCGAGCTGCGGGTGCAGCCGCGCTCGCGCCTTGTCGGCCTTTTGGCCGTGGGGACTTTGTCACTAGCTGTCGTCGCGGGGTTGGTGACAGGCGCGGCGTTCGACAGCCGCTACATAGCCGTTGTCTTCCCGCTGTTCGTGCTGTTGTGCGCCCTTGGCCTGAGCACTTTCGCTTCTAAAAAGGTGATGTCTGGGATCCTGGCCGTGGCCTGCGTGGCGGGCCTGTTCTCAGCTCAGCTGCAAAACTCCCAGCCCCGTACCCAGGCTGTCCAGGTCGCTCAAGTTTTGAACCTGGAAGCACAGCCTGGTGACATGGTTGTTTACTGCCCTGACCAGCTTGGCCCCGCAGTGTCCCGCTTGCTGAAGGTCCCAGGCGTCACACAGGTCACTTTCCCGCGCATGACCGGCCCGCAACGAGTCGACTGGGTCAACTACCTTTCTGTGGTCCGGCACACTGACGTTGGGACATTCGCCCAGGAGGTGTTCTCCCGGTTAAGCCCCGAGAACACGCTTTGGCTCGTTTGGCGTGACGGCTATAAGGGTTTTGGAGGCCGCTGTGGCTACTTGGCCAGCTGGTTCGAGATGTTGCGCCCCGGCGGCGAGACGGTGATCACCGCTAACCCCCGGTACTACGAGTACGAAAACTTGGAACAGTTTAGGAGCTGAGCGCGACGGTGCCCTTTAGCGAACCCGGTGCCGGCTCGCTCCTCGGAGCCAGCTTGCCGTCTGCTACCGAACCTGGTAGGCACGTCCCCCGGGGAGGGGAGCCTGACCAGGTCGTCGTCATAGGCGCGGGGCCGGCCGGGCTCACGGCCGCCTACGAGCTGGCCAGGCGGGGCAAGTCGTGCACCGTCTTGGAGGCCGACGACGTGGTGGGCGGCATAAGCCGGACCGTCGAGCGCGATGGTTGGCGCTTTGACATCGGAGGCCACCGGTTTTTCACCAAGGTGAAGGCGGTGGAGGGGTTCTGGCACGAGGTGCTGCCCGGAGAGGACTTTATGGCCAGGCCCCGCATGAGCCGCATTTATTACAAGGCCAAGTTCTACGACTACCCGCTCAAGCCGCTGAACGCTCTGCGCAACCTCGGGCTTTTGGAGTCGGCCCGTTGTGGGGCGTCCTACGCCTGGGCCAGGTTGCGGCCTCCGTCCGACCAGTCAAACTTTGAAGGCTGGGTGGCTGCCCGCTTCGGCTGGCGGCTGTACCGGCACTTCTTCAAGACCTACACCGAGAAGGTCTGGGGCTACCCAGCCACCGAGCTTCAAGCTGACTGGGCCGCTCAACGGATCAAGAACCTGAACCTCACCAATGCCGTAAAAAACGCGCTTTTCCCGAAGAAGGGCCAGCGGGAGATCACGACCCTTATCGACCGCTTCGAGTACCCGCGCCTTGGGCCAGGCATGATGTGGGAGCGCTGTTGCCAATTGGTGCGTTCGGCCGGCTCGGAGGTGCTGCTCCGCTCCCCGGTCGTCGGTGTCCTTCGCGAAGGTGGCCGTGCAGTCGCGGTGACGGCTATTAGCGACGGCCAGGTCGTTGAGCACCCCGCCAGCGCTGTTGTCTCCAGCATGCCGTTGTCAGCCTTGGTCAAGGCTATGAGCCCGCCCGCCCCAGCCGAAGTACTGGCCGCAGCCGGCGACTTGCGCTACCGTGACCACCTGACCGTGGCTTTGGTGGTGCCCGAGTCGGCAAGCTTCCCCGACAACTGGGTGTACGTCCATGACCCAGGTGTCAAGGTGGGCCGTGTCCAGAACTTCGGGCGCTGGTCTCCCTACATGGTAAAAGACGGGCGCACCTGTTTGGGCCTCGAGTACTTCGTTTTCGAGGGCGACGAGACTTGGTCGATGGCCGACGAGGACCTGGTCGAGCTGGCACGCAGGGAGCTCGACCAGCTCGGCCTGGCCCGCTTCGGTGACGTAGAAGCCGGTTACGTGGTACGCATGCCCAAGGCGTACCCTTACTACGACGCTTACTACAAAGACAACGTGGGGCTCATCCGTCGCTGGCTCGAAGCCGAGGTGCCGAACGTCTACCCGGTCGGGCGCAACGGGATGCACCGCTACAACAACCAGGACCACTCCATGTACACCGCCATGCTGACGGTTGAGAACCTTTTCGGTGCTTCCCACGACGTGTGGTCGGTGAACGTCGAAGAGGAGTACCACGAAGAACTGAGCGCACCAGCCGACCCCACTGCCCGTGCCAACGGCTCGGGCAAGGCGGGGGGGCCCCAGAGCGCCCCCGGCCAAAGCTTGGCCGGCCACGAGCGTAGCTCTGGTGGTTCTGGCCGGGAAGCGCCAGTACTGCCCAAACGGGGCCACGCCTGAGCACGAGGAGACCGAACATGAGCCGGAAAGTTTGGTACTGCCCCAACTGCGGGTACGAAGTAACTAGCCGCGGCCGTTGTCACAGCTGCGGCGAGAGGCTGGTAGCGTCCCCGCTGCCCGAGCTCGAGTCGGGGCCGGAGGACGACGAGGTCGGTTACCGCCTCGACCAATGGGACGATGAGACTCGGGGCCGGCTGATCACGGCCTTGGTCAGCGCCGGCATCAGGCACCGTTTCGAGGAGGAGGAGCTTGTCGTCTTGGCCCACGACGAAGCCGAAGTCGATGCCATAGTCGCTGAGGTGACGGGCGGCCCTGGGCCGCTCGAGAGCGGTCAAAGCGACGAGCCGGTCGCCCAGGTCTCGACGAGGGAGGCGCGCGTGGCCCGCGACCTCTACGACGCCGCCAACCGCCTGCGAAATGACCCGACAGACATGCAGGCAGATGTCGACGTGGGCGAGGCCTCCGCTGCTGTCTTCATGCTCGATTACCTACCCGGTCTTGACGAAGACGAGCTAGCCGCTGTGGGCCGTGTGACGAGGCGCCTGCTGGGGGCGCTCGGGGCCGACGAGGCGCTCGAAGACGAGATCCGTCACCAGGCCGAAGTGCTTTGCCGGTTGCTAGCTCCGAGCGTTGGCGAGGTAGAGGCGGAGGCCCAGCGTGCGCGTGCTCGCTTCGAGGCGGCCGCGAAGCAAAAAGGGCGGCCTTTGGAACTTCCTGGTCCTTCCGCCGGCTCTGGCGGTGCGCAGCAAGCCCGCAGTCGTGCCGAGGACGGTGCCGAGGACCTGTCGGAGCTAGGGGAGGAGGGCGAGGACCTAGACGAGCTTGACGAAGAAGGCAACGGCGAGGTTATTTACGAGCTGGACGAGTGGTTGCCAGAGCAACGCGCAGAGCTGTCCATGCTGGTCGAGTCGGCTGGCATCGCACATCGCTGGGACGGCACGGACTTGGCCGTCGCAGAAGGGGACGAAGAGGAAGTAGACGGGCTTTTCGAGCAGGTGCACGGTCTAGTCGATGATGACGACGAGGTGCGTTACCGGATGATCGAAGAGCTGTTCGCGTCCGTCGACCGGCTGGCCAATGACCCGGCCGACCCCGAGCGCCAAAAAGCTTTCCTTGGCTCGGTGGGCGTGGTGGAGCAACCTACTCCGGTTGGGCTGGACGATGCCTATTGGTGGCGTGTGCGCAGCCAGGGGCACGCCGTCAAGGCTGCTGTCGAAGGCGGTTCGCGTAACGACGAGATATCCCGCGAGGCAGCCTTGCTGGCTGAGATGCTGCACGAAATGGTCTGACCCGGCAGCCACGGCGGTCACCCACTTGGGGCGGGTGCTCAGGTCGGAGCGGGGGCGCCAAAAGTGCGGTAGAGCTCGGCGTAGGCAGCCGTGGCGTCCACAAGCTGGCTGACACTTGCCCATTCGTCGGCCCCGTGGGCCTGGGCGATGTTGCCCGGCCCACAGACAACGGCCGGGACCTTGGCCTGGTTGCGGACGAAGCGGGCGTCGGTCGTGAACGTCATGCCGACGGTCCCCGGTTGGCGCCCGGTCACTTGGTAGAGCGCCCGTCTCATAAGGCCAGCGAAGTCATGGTCCGGGCTCATCTCGCTGCCTTCTCCGAAGTCGTCCACCTCGATCTCGTAGTCAAGGCCGTCTACCCCGGTGCTGTCTATGCGCGAGCGCAGGACCGCAATAGCCTCGTCGAGGCCCGCTCCTGGCAGGATCCGCCGGTCAAAACCTATGACAGCTTGTTCGGCCACGACGTTCACGACCGTGCCCCCCTGCAAGGTGCCGATGTTGGCCGTCGGTTTGCCAAGCAGTGGGTGGTCCGGGTCGCCAAAGTCGGCGGCATGGAGGGCAAGGACGATATGGGCCGCATGCTCGATGGCCGATATGCCTTCTCGCGGCCGGCTGCCGTGGGCAGCACGGCCCCGCACACGGATGTGGCCTTGCAGTAGCCCACGCTCGGCTACAGAGACCTCGAGCGACGTCGGCTCCGGCACCAAACAGGCGTCGCCTGTAATGTAGCCGGCCTCCAAAAGGGCCCGAGTACCAAGTGCCCCGCCGCGCTCTTCGTCGGCTACAAAGTGGAACACTATGTTGCAGGCCGGTTCTTGGCCTGCTGCCTCAAGCGTAGCCAGGGCCTGGATAGCCGCCGCTACGCCACCCTTCATGTCTGCCGAGCCCCGGCCGTACAGGCGGCCGTCTTCGACCGAAGGGCAAAACGGGAGGTGCGCCCAAGTGCCGGGGACTGCGGGCACGACATCGGTGTGGCCGTTCACGATCAGCGTCGGGCGGCTGGTCCCGCTTGCCAGTGGCAAGTGAGCTATGAGCGACAGCCGACCGGGGGCTGGCTCTAGTTCGGCCCAAACGGGCCCCCAAGGGTCGAGGGCATCTCGCAGTACGCCCGCCAGCCCCGCTTCGTTGCCTGGCGGGTTTGAAGTGTCAACTGCTATGAGCGCAGAGGCCAGCTCCACCAACCGGGCGGTGTCGACATGCTCACGCACGACAAGAGACTACTGACGAATAGCCCGTAAGGGTGCTGGCCAGCGCCCAACCGGGGCTGTGCCTTGGCGGAGCGGCCAAGGGCATCGTCGAGTACCGTTCACGCCCAGGTGGTACAGCCCATCTCCGCCGGGAAGGGGAGGTCGGGATGAGATGGGACGACGCGCACGGTGAAGCCGTGCCGTCCGGCAACGTCGCACCGGAAGCTGCCTTCCCAGGTAGTCAAGCCGTCTTTGTCGGCCGTCGGCGTGCCGGCGAGCTTCATCGGGACAACGTGCCAGTCGACCAGCTCGTCACCACTGCCGACGGTGCCGTGCACGAGCTCGACGGCAATCTCGGTGGGGCTTAGGTCCCCGGTGAACACCTGAGCTGTGGCTTGGCGTGTGCTGCCGAGGTCGGTGACCATGCCGGGGGAACTGCTCTCGACCGAGACTATGGCCACCTTGTCCCAAGCGTCGCGCACGCGCCGCTTCCAGGCAGCCAGCTCTTTGGCGCGAGAAAACCCCTTGGCGCTCAGCGCCTCGGCTCGCCTAGCCATCGGCTCGTACATCTTTTCCACGTAGTCCCTTACCATCCTCGAGGCCTGGACTCGGGAGCCGAGGCTGCTAAGCGAGTCTTTGATGCGCACCACCCATGCGCGCGGGAAGCGGTCGCCGCCCCGGTCGTAGTAAAGCGGTACGACTTGGCGCTCAAGGATCTCGAAAAGGCTGTTGGCCTCGACCTCGTCTCGTCTGCCAAGGTCGCCATAGGACTCGGCGGAAGGGATCTGCCAGCCGTTTTTGCCGTCGAACATCTCGTCCCACCAGCCGTCGGACACCGAGCAGTTGAGGGCTCCGTTCAGCGCAGCCTTTTGCCCGCTAGTGCCACTTGCCTCCATGGGCCTCCGGGGGGTGTTGAGCCATACGTCGGCCCCCTGGAGCAGCACCCTGGCCACGGACATGTCGTAGTCCTCGATGAACGCGACGCGGTGGCGCACGCGTGGGTCGTGCGAGAACTGGACGATCTGGCGGATCATCTCTTTGCCCAAGTCGTCAGCAGGGTGGGCCTTGCCAGAAAAGACAAGCTGCACGGGCCGCTTGGCGTCGAGCAACATTGCCCGTAGCCGGTCGGGTTGGGAGAACAATAAGGTGGCCCGCTTGTACGAGGCAAAGCGGCGGGCAAACACTATCGTGAGGATGGTCGGGTCGAGGATCTCATCGGCCCAAGCTGCGTCTATGGGTGAAGCTCCCTGGTCGAGCAGCGAAGCCCGGGCTCTGGTTCGCACGAAGCCGACCAGGGCCTCCTTGCCCTGCTCGCGAGCTCTCCACAGCTCGTCGTCGCGAGCCTCCGAAATACGCGCCCAGTCAGCAGGGCTAGCGTCCTCCCATGAGGGGTTTATGTACTTTGTGAAAAGGTCGTTCATTGCCGGGGACACCCACGTGCGCCCGTGGACCCCATTGGTCACCGAGCCGATGGGCACCTCTTCAACAGGCACGCTCGGGTACAGGTGCTGGAACATCGTCCTGCTTGTTCGGCCGTGCAGCTCTGACACGCCGTTTGACATTGATGCTAGCCGTAGGCCCATCACGGCCATGTTGAAGGGAGCGTCTGGGGGTTCCCCGGGGGCATGGCCGAGGGCCATCAGGTCCTGCATCGTCACCGCGCATTCGCTTGCCCAGGAGCTGAAGTACTTCTCCATGAGCTCGGCGGGGAACCTGTCGATCCCTGCTGGCACCGGGGTGTGGGTGGTGAAGATGGTGCCTGCCCGGGTAGCCTCAATGGCTTCTTCAAAAGAAAGCCCCTCCTTGGTGACCAGCTGGCGGATCCTCTCCAAGCTGAGAAAGCCTGCATGGCCTTCGTTCGAATGGAATATCTGAGGGTGCTCTTGGAGGCTTTCCAGTGCCCTTACGCCGCCGATCCCGAGCAGGATTTCCTGGCGCAGGCGGTGCTCTGTGCCGCCACCGTAAAGACGGTCGGTAACGCTGCGCAGCTCTTCGGGGTTGTCGTCCAAGTCAGCGTCAAGCAGGTACAGCTTGACCCGGCCGACGTTCGCGGCCCAGATCTGAGCGGTCAAGGTCTCGCCCGCCATGTCAAGTGCGATCGTGGTCCCATTGACTGGGCTGAGCGCCATGGAGCTCGGGTCCAAGACAGGGTAACGTTCCTCTTGCCAGCCTTCCGGGTTCAGGTGCTGGCGGAAATAACCTTCGCGGTAGAGGAGGCCAACTCCGACCATTGGTACGCCCAGGCTGCTGGCCGCTTTCAGGTGGTCGCCCGCCAGGATCCCCAGGCCCCCCGAGTACTGGGGGAGAGCCTCGGCGATCCCGAACTCTGGCGAAAAGTAAGCGACTTTGGCCAGAGGCGAGCGCCCGCGGGTTTGGAACCAACGGTGCGCGCCGAGATAGCGCTTCAGGTCAGCATGGACTTCTCCGAGGAAGGACATGAACGCACTGTCCTGCGCCAATGCCTCCAGGCGGTCACGAGCGACGAGCGAGAGCACGCGGACCGGGTCGTGCTGCTCGGCCCATAGCTCGGGGTCGACCCAGCGGAACAGGTCGAGCGTGCGCTCGTCCCACGACCACCTCAAGTTGAGCGCTAGCTCCTGGAGGGGGGCCAGTGCTTCGGGGAGCCGGGCTCTTACAGTAAAGCTCCTGAACGCCTTCACCCTGGCAAAGCTACATGACATCGCTGTCAAGCTCCTAGCCTAGAGAAGATGAGGACTGCGCAGCTCAGGACAGAGCTAGCCCCCGAAGCTACCCCAGCCGGCCTTAGCAGGCCCAGCGAAGGGCCTTTTGCCAAAGTCATCGTCCAGGACGTAAGACCCTCGGCACCGCACGGCTACCCGGCTAAGGCGGTGGTGGGCGAGGCAGTGCCAGTCCGGGCCAATATCTTCCGGGACGGCCATGACCTCCTAGCGGCCAGAGCGGTGCTGCTAAAGGCCGGCACGGGGGAGGTGGTGGACAGTTCTGCACTGGCCGACCGGGGCAATGACGAGTGGGAGGGCACGCTGGTCGCTCGCGAAGTTGGCGCCCACGAGATCGTCGTGGAGGCTTGGACCGACCGGTACGCGACGTGGGCAAGCCGGGTGAGCGTCAAGTTGGGGGCCCACGAGGACGTGAGCGTCGAGATAGCCGAGGCTCTGGCCATGCTGTCCGAAGTCGGCGGGCACGAGGACGGCCAGCCAGAGCTAGCGCAGGCCCTGGCCTGCCTAAGAGACGACAAGGCGGATGTCGCTGCCCGCCTCGGCCCTGCACTGTCTGCTCCTGTCGCACAGCTGCTCAGCCAAAGACTGCCTGCGAGGGACCTCACCGCTAGCCCGCCGTCCCCGCTGTGGGTCGAAAGGCAAAGGGCTCTCATAGGGGCCTGGTACGAGCTGTTCCCCCGCAGCTTTGGGGGTTTGCGCAACTGTGCTGCTCAGGTGCCGCGGCTGGCAGGACTAGGTTTTGACGTGCTTTACCTGCCGCCCGTCCACCCGATCGGGCGTTCTTTCCGAAAGGGGAAAAACGGGGCCTTGGTGGCGGGCCCCACTGATCCTGGCAGCCCGTGGGCTATCGGCTCCGAAGATGGTGGCCACACGGCGGTCCACCCCGAGCTGGGCACGCTGGAGGACTTCGACATGCTGGTGCGCACCGCGGCCGAGCACGGCATGGAGGTCGCGCTCGACTATGCCCTGCAGTGCTCACCGGACCACCCTTGGGTGCGCCAGCACCCAGAGTGGTTTTACCATCGGCCCGACGGCTCCATAGCTTACGCGGAGAACCCACCCAAAAAGTACCAGGACATTTACCCGCTCAATTTCTGGCCAGAGGCTGAAGCTGACAGGGCTGCTTTATGGGAAGCGTGCAAGGAGATCCTGTTTTTTTGGGCCGAGCGCGGGGTAAGGATCTTCCGGGTCGACAACCCCCACACCAAGCCCTTCGCCTTTTGGGAGTGGCTGGTCCTGCAAGTGAGGGCTGCCTACCCCGACGTGGTCCTCCTGGCAGAGGCCTTCACGCGGCCCAAGATAATGGCAAGGTTGGCGGAGACTGGCTTCTCTCAAAGCTACACGTACTTCACGTGGCGGACCTCCCAGTACGGGCCCGAGGGCATCCGTACTTATGTCGAAGAACTGGCCCACGGCCCTCTCGCGGACTATATGCGGCCCAATTTCTGGCCGAACACCCCTGATATCTTGTCGGGGCCGTTGCGTGGCGGGCCACCGGCGGCGTTCGCCATCCGGCTTGTCCTGGCAGCGACGCTTTCGCCCTCATATGGCATCTACAGCGGTTACGAGCTGTACGAGAACACGCCGGCTTCTCCTGACAACGAGGAGTACCTCAATTCTGAGAAGTACGAGGTAAAGCAACGTGACTTTAACGTACCTGGGTCGCTCAGCCCACTTTTGGCTGCCGTAAATAGCACCCGCCGTAGGCACCCAGCTTTTGCCCGGTTCCGTAACGTCCACTTCCACGGCTCGGACAACCCCAATATCATGGCCTACTCGAAGGTCTCCGACGATGGCAGTGACGTCGTGATCGTCGTAGTCACGCTCGACCCCTACGCCGCCCAGGAGTCGGTCTTGCACCTGGACATGGGAGCTCTCGGTGCGCCCCTAGGCCGTTTTTTGGTCGTTTTCGATGAGCTCTCGGGCGAGCAGTACACCTGGGGGCCAGACCCGTACGTAAGGCTCGACCCCTGGCACAGGGTCGCCCACGTCTTAGACGTGCGGGAGCAGGCCTGAGCGAAGCGGAGGCAATGGCTATGAGAAGCGCCGCACCGGTTTCTGGCACTGCCAGCCAGGACGTCCGCTGGTACCAGCGAGCTGTGTTCTACGAGGTACTGGTGAGAGGTTTCTTTGACTCGAACAACGACGGTACGGGCGACCTGGCGGGCATCATCGCAAAACTGGACTACATTTCCTGGCTCGGGGTTGACTGCATATGGTTGTTGCCCTTTTACCAGTCCCCTCTGCGCGACGGGGGCTACGACATCTCCGATTACTGGACCGTCTTGCCTGAGTACGGCCAGGTCGCCGACGTGGTCCACCTGGTAGACGAAGCCCACCGCCGCGGCATCCGGGTGATCGCCGACCTTGTCATGAACCACACGAGCGACCAGCACCCCTGGTTCGTCGAGTCGCGCCAAGACAGGGCCAACCCGAAGGCCGACTGGTACGTCTGGAGCGACGACGACCACCGTTACAAAGACGCACGTATCATTTTTGTCGACACCGAGAAGTCCAACTGGTCCTGGGACCCCAAGCGTGGCCAGTACTTCTGGCACCGGTTCTTCTCCCACCAACCTGACCTCAATTACGACAACCCCGAGGTCGCAAGCACGATGCTCGACGTCGTGCGCTACTGGCTCGACGTCGGCATAGACGGCTTCCGCCTCGACGCAGTGCCGTACCTGTTCGAGCGGGAAGGCACCAACTGCGAGAACCTGCCCGAAACCCACCAGTACCTAAAGAGGCTTCGCAAGGAAGTGGACTCACTGTACCCAGGCAAGGTCTTGTTGGCTGAAGCCAACCAATGGCCTGAAGACGTCGTCGAGTACTTTGGCGACGGGGACGAGTGCCACATGTGCTTCCACTTCCCGTTGATGCCTCGCATGTTCATGGCGGTCCGTAGCGAGCAGCGCTACCCAATAACAGAGATCCTGGCACGCACGCCACCTGTACCCGAAGGTGCTAGTTGGGGGATATTCCTGCGCAACCATGATGAGCTGACCCTGGAGATGGTCACGGACGAAGAGCGTGACTACATGTACGCTGAGTACGCGAAAGAGCCTCGTATGAAGCGCAACATGGGCATCGGCCGTCGCCTGGCGCCGCTGGTAGACAACGACAGGCGTGTCATAGAACTGCTTCATTCTTTGTTGTTCTCCTTGCCAGGCTCGCCCGTGCTGTACTACGGCGACGAAATAGGGATGGGGGACAACATATACTTGGGCGACCGCGACGGCGTCCGTACGCCGATGCAGTGGTCTCCAGACCGGGACGCAGGGTTTTCGCGAGCTGATTTCGCCCAGCTGTACCTCCCTCCTTTAATGGACCCAGTCTTTGGCTACCAGGCGGTCAACGTGGAGGCACAAATGCGCAACCCGAGCTCCCTTTTGCACTGGATGCGCAGGATGCTCGAGGTGCGCCGTGAGCACCCAGTTTTTGGCACCGGTACCTTCGAGGTCGTCTCTACCGACAACCCGTCGGTGCTCGCGTACGTCAGGGCTGCTCAAGGCTCGTCGGAGGTTGAGGTAGCCAGCCCAGGGACGGCTCCGGAGGGCACCGTGCTGTGCGTGTGCAATTTGTCGCGCTTCGCCCAGCCAGCACGTCTCCCCCTCGAACGTTGGGAAGGCACGACGCCCATAGAACTATTAGGGCGGGTGCCTTTCCCACCGGTAGGGGTCACCCCGTACTTTATTACCCTTGCCCCTTACGGCTTTTATTGGTTCGTGCTTGTAGGCCAGCGGGGCGGGCAGGCTGCACAGGAGGTCAGCGATGGACAGGGACGCCGTGGCCGAACAGGAGCTGCCTGAGGCCCTAGTAAAGCTTTTGCCCGCCCACTTGGCTCGTCAGCGCTGGTACGCGGGCCGTGGGGAGGTGCCCACGTCGCTACGCCTGGCGAGCTCAGGCCGCTTGTTGGGGAGACTGGGTGCTGTCCCCGAACGGCCTTGGCGGGTTCTATGGGCAGTCGTGGAGGCAAAAGGCGCGAGCTACCAGCTGTTCATAGGGGAGCGCCGGAGCGTAGAGGTGGCGGGGCGCTTGGCTGGTAGGGACGAAGCGGTCATCGGGAGCACTGGTGGGCTGACCTATTACGACGCCACAGTTGACCCTGAGATGGCCGTGGAGATCCTGGAGGCCGTGAGCGACGGAGCAGAGCGTGCCGTGACGGCGCGCCCAGTGGGCGCAGAGCAGTCGAACACTTCGGTCATCTACGACGACAGGCTGATCTTGAAACTGTTCCGGAGGCTTGCGGACGGGCCCAACCCCGACGTCGAGCTGACGGCCGCTCTCGCAGCCGCCGGCTTTGGCCACGTTGCCCGGCCGCTTGTCCACTGGCGCCGTGACGGGCGTGACCTGGCCTTCGGCCAGCAGTACCTGGCCGCCGGCACAGACGGGTGGGCTCTGGCGTTGACGTCGTTGCGTGACTTTTATGCGACGTCGTTTGGCGCTGCCCCTCCCGACCCGGCCGTGCCCGGGGGGGACTTCGCCGCCGAGGCCATGAGGCTCGGGCAGCTGACCGCCGAGATGCACCTGTCGCTGGCGAAGTCGTTCGGGGTCGACAACGAGCTGCTGGCCGGTGCTTGGAGCTCCTTCGTCGATAGCCTCCAGGCCCAGGTCGACCTGCTCGGCCCAACTTTGCTGGCAAATAGCTCGCTTGGGGCCAGCTCGCCGGCACTGTTCGAAGCGTTGAGATCCGTCCGAGAGCCCGGGCCTGCGGCCAGGGTGCACGGCGACTACCACCTGGGCCAGGTCATGCGCACCGACGGTGGTTGGTACGTCTTCGATTTTGAAGGCGAGCCAGCTCGACCGCTCGAGGAGCGCTCCCGGCCGACGTCCGTGCTGAAGGACGTGGCTGGCATGGCCCGCTCGTTGCAGTACGCGTCTTGTTTCGTGCTGGAGGAGCGTGATGCTGACGAAGCGGTGCTTCTCCGGCCTTGGGCCGATGCCTGGCAGCGACATAACAGGTTGGTTTTCCTGCGTGGGTACTATAACCACAAGGGCATCGAGGCCCTGTTGCCGGCCTCTGAGCGCGACCGAGAGGTCGTCAGGCTGGCGTTTGAGGTCGACAAGGCGCTCTACGAGCTTGCCTACGAACAGGCCCACCGAAGGCAGTGGGTGCATATAGCCTTGGCCGGGCTGGAGCGACTTTTGCACGGCCCCGTGCAGCAATTGCTGGGAGAGACGGCGGACGAGCGCCCGGCGGGGTAGGTCCTCGTGGGTTTAGGCTCGCGTTACCAGAGCACTATGTCGCAAAGTTCACCCAGCGTTAGCAGCCGAGCACAAGTTGGCCAGAGCGGGCTGGACAGCCATCAGGTCGAGCTGCTTGTCGAGGGCCGTCATCACGACCCGCACTCATTGCTCGGGCGCCATGGCGCGCTAGTGCGGGCGTTGCGCCCCGGGGCGACTGCGATGTACATCCTTGTCGGCGTGCAAAGCCCTGCCGAGGAGCCACTGCAACGAGTGGCAATGCACCAGGTCCACCCGGCAGGGCTATGGGAGGGCCCGCTTGACCCTTCTGCTGCTGGGTACCGGTTGGAGGCCTGCTATGGGGGCGCTGCCCCACCCGGCTTCGTCTATGACGACCCCTACCGCCATTGGCCGACCCTCGGAGAGCTCGACTTGCACCTTTTCAACGAGGGCCGGCACCGTCGGCTTTGGGAGGTGATGGGAGCGCACCCGAGGGCCCATGAGGGCGTAGAGGGGACTGCGTTCGCCGTTTGGGCCCCCAATGCCACGGCGCTGCGGGTAGTCGGCGACTGGAACTTCTGGGACGGCCGAGTTCACCCCATGCGGGTACTGGGCAGCTCTGGGGTGTGGGAGCTTTTCGTCCCTGGCGTGGGGCCTGGCGCCCTTTACAAGTACGAGGTTGTCACCTCCGATGGGCGGCTCGTCTTGAAAGCCGACCCCTTTGCCTTTGCAACCGAAGTGCCGCCGGGTACCGCCTCCGTCGTACCCGCGCCCGCTCAGCACCGCTGGCAGGACGACGAGTGGATGTCCAAGCGCTCGGCAGGTGACCCTTACGCGAGGCCCATGTCCATTTACGAGCTGCACCTGGGCTCCTGGCGTTACCACGACGGGGAGCGCCCGCTCAGCTACCTTGAGCTGGCCGAGCAACTGCCAGCCTACGTGTCCGACATGGGTTTCACCCATGTCGAGTTTTTGCCCGTGGCTGAGCACCCATTTGCGGGGTCCTGGGGTTACCAAGTCAGCGCGTACTACGCGCCGACTGCCCGCTTCGGCAGCCCCGACGACCTGAGGGCCCTCATAGACGCTCTGCACAGCCGCGACATCGGCGTCATAATCGATTGGGTGCCAGCGCATTTCCCGCGTGACGACTTTGCCCTCGCGCGCTTTGACGGCACGGAGCTTTACGAGCACGCTGGCCCTAAGGGCAACCACCCGGACTGGGGTACCTTGATCTTCAACTTGGGCCGTAGGGAAGTGCGCAATTTTATGTTGGCCAACGCTCTTTTCTGGCTAGAAGAGTTCCATGTCGACGGCCTGAGGGTCGATGCTGTCGCTTCCATGCTTTACCTCGACTATTCTCGCCAGCCAGGCGAGTGGTCACCGAACGAGTTCGGCGGCAATGAAAACCTGGAAGCGGTCTCGTTCCTAAGGGAGCTCAACGAGACAGTATTTTCTAGTTACCCTGGCGCTACTACCATAGCCGAAGAATCGACCGCGTGGCCGGCTGTGTCACGCCCGACCTACATGGGCGGGCTGGGCTTCGGTTACAAGTGGAACATGGGGTGGATGCACGACACGTTGCGTTTTTTTAGCACCGACCCGTTGTTCCGTCGCTACCACCAAAATGACCTGACATTTGGCCTCATATATGCTTGGCATGAGAACTTCATATTGCCCCTGTCTCACGACGAAGTCGTGCACGGCAAGGCGTCGTTGCTGGCCAAGATGCCCGGGGACCGCTGGCGCCAGTTGGCCAACCTGAGGGCCCTGTACGCATGGATGTGGGCGCACCCTGGCAAGAAGCTGCTTTTCATGGGTGGTGAGCTCGGCCAGGAACGCGAGTGGTCGCACGAGCGGCCTTTGGACTGGTGGGTGCTCGAAGACTGGGCCGACCATGCCAAGCTGCGCTCGTTGGTGGCCGAGCTCAACAGGCTTTACCGCTCGGAGCCCGCTTTATGGGAGCAGGACTTCACCCCCGACGGCTTCCGCTGGATAGACGCGAGCGATGCCGACCACAATGTCCTGTCTTTTTACCGGCTCCGGCGGCTCGGGAGCGGTCCCAGCGGGGGCCGAGACGAGCCAGGCGGCGCTAGCGCTGGCTCGTCGGCGCCGGGGCCGGAGATCGTGGCTTGTGTGGCCAACCTGTCGCCTGTGCCGCAGCTCACCTACCGCGTCGGGCTCCCGAGGAGCGGGCGTTGGCTGGAGATCCTGAACACCGATGCAGTGGACTGGGGGGGCAGTGGCCTAGGCAACATGGGCGAGGTCTGGGCCGAGGGGGTGGGCTGGCACGGCCAGCCTTGCTCGGCTCAGCTGGTGCTACCGCCCCTGGGGGTGCTGTGGCTCAGCCCGGCTCCTTGAGGCCCCCTAGGCTGGTGGCGCGAAGTCGGCCGGCGGCGCGAAGTCGGAACGTCACACCGAACTTCTACTGTTTGTTAAGTGGTGCAAGTACCAGAGAGCAAGCCGATGAGGCGCGGGCCAGAAGGCCTCAGCCGGGTGACCACGGCCCTTGCCATAACTGGGGCGTTGGTCGTCGCCGCGCTTGTCGTGTTGGCAGTTGTGCCAAATCTGTCCGGTGGTGGGGCGCATGTGGCCGCCAGCAAGACGCCCTTGCCGGAGCGTCGAGCACCGGCCACCACGTCCACGACCACGCGTGCTGAGGCAATTGCCAAGCTGCTCTCAGTCGTGACGGTGGTGCCCCCTAACGGTTCGCGCGGGCAACCTCTGAGCACGGTAGTGGTGGTGGGCGCTGCGGGTGCCCAGTTGGAGGCCGTGCACGTCACAGGGCCTCCTGCAGACGCGGTTGTGGCTGGGGCATTTGACCCAGCGACCGGCCAGTGGCGTTCTACGGGCAAACTTTTGCCCGGTAGCAGTTACACGGTGCGCTACCGCGTGGGCGGGCCAGGCGGTTTGTACGCTGAGGGGTCCTCGACGTTCCAGACGGCGCCGCCAGCCGAGGTGGTGACGGCCAGCGTGTTCCCCACCCCGGGTATCACCGTCGGGGTCGGCCAACCGATCGTTATCACCTTCTCGCACCCGGTAGGCACGTACGCTGCCCAGCAGGCTGTCCTGTCTCGCCTGAGCGTCGCCATGAGCAAACCGGTCCCCGGTGGCTGGCACTGGTTCAGCTCTGTGGAGCTGCATTTTCGGCCGGTCTCTTACTGGCCGGTCGGAGAGCAAGTCAGGCTGACTGGCAACCTTGACTACTGGGACATTGGCGGCGGCGCCTGGGGGCAGGGAGAGGTGTCCACGGCCTTCGTTGTGGGCGACAGCCACATTTCGACGGTCTACCTGGCAGCTCACCGGATGGTGGTGACTGACAACGGCCAGGTCATTTACAACTGGCCGGTGAGCGCTGGCCGGGCGCAGTACCCGAGCATGGACGGTACGCACATAGTGCTCGACCGAGAATCGGTCGTGCGTATGGACTCCGCCACCGTGGGCATACCGGTCAGTTCTCCCAACGGTTACGACGAGCTTGTCTATTGGGACGTCCATATAGCCGATAGCGGGGAGTACGTCCACGCTGCTCCCTGGGACGTCTCCGTGCAGGGTGTTGAGAACGTGTCCCATGGTTGTATCAACTTGAGCCCTGCGCGCGCTGAGACCTTCTTCCGGTTCTCTCGGGTGGGCGACATCGTCAACGTCGTGGACGGCCCAAGACCACCGGTCATGGGCGACCACGGGGTGATGGACTGGTCGTTCGGTTCGGCGGTGAGCTGGGCGCCTGCCAAAGTGGTGCAGCTGACCACCCCGGTTACCGTCTTGCCGACGACTTCTTTGCCGCCGCCTCCTGGCGTCCCTTACTACGGCCCGACGCTGCCCCCGGCTAGTACCACGTCGTCAGCACCGCTGGTCACGACTCCCACTGCCGCCACGACGACGGAGGCACCAACGCCCACCGTCGCCACGACGACGACTGCTCCCGCCACGACGACTACCACCACCACCACCGTCGCCACGACGACTACCACCACCACCACCGTCGCCACGACGACGACTGTCGCCGCTAAGGGCACTGGTGCCGCCCTCACTGGCAAGCCCCGCTAGTAGCGCCCCGGCCGCGCTTGCCTGGCGCACGAGCCAGTACTGGTAGCCGCTTGCCGTCTTGCTTGCAAGCTGGTCGCGGCTGCCTGGTCATTAGGGCGGCTCAAAGCCTGCCGTGCTGCTTCTAGTCTGGGCGCATGCAGGTCGCAGTGGTCGGGTTGGGGAAGATGGGCACGGCGCTGGCACGTCGGTTGCTAGACAGGGGCTTTGACGTCGTTGTGTGGGACCGCCGTCCCCAAGCGGCGAGGGACCTTGTGAGCATGGGCGCTATTGCCGCCCGTGGGCTCGCAGACGTCTGGGCGGGACCGGGGCTGGCCATGAGCTTCCTAGCCGACGACGATGCGGTTAGGCAGGTGTACCTGGGGGCAGGTGGCCTGGTGGAAAGCGCGCCGCAGGGGGCCGTGCTCGTAGAGATGAGCACGATCTCGCCCGCTGCCTCGGCCGAAGTAGCAGGCGCCGCCCAGGCTCGTCGGCTCAATTACGTGCGCTGCCCGGTGAGCGGTAACCCTCGGGCGCTTGCCTCGGGCGAGGCCACATTGATCGTGTCGGGTGACGGCACGAGCGTCCAAGCAGCTCGGCCGGTCCTTTTGGAACTGAGCTCGCGGCTGTACCACGTCGGCGCCAAGGAGGAGGCCAAGGTGCTCAAGCTGGCTGTAAATTCAATGCTCGCAGCGAGCGCCGAGATGCTGGCCGAACTGGTCACCCTGTCTGAGGCCTTGGGCATCGACCGTTCGGTCCTGCTCGAGGTGCTGGGTGGTTCTGCTGTCGGCAGCCCCTTTTTTAGGTACAAGGCCGACCAATTGGTACAGCGGGATTACGGGCCCACCTTCACCGTTGCCATGCTGGCGAAGGACCTGAGGCTTGCCGAGGGCGTAGCCAAAGCGGCTCGTGTGCCGCTGCCGGTTGTCCGGCTTGTTTCTACGCTGGTAGCTAATAGTTGTGAAGAGGGGCTTGGGGAGCTTGACTTTACTGCCCTGCTGCCGCACCTTCAGCACTTGGCCGGCCAGCCGACCGACGTGCCGGTGCCATTTACAAGGGAAAGCCAATAGGCCCCCGCGGCGCAGGGAGCCTATTGCTGCAAGCTGCCTAGCGCCGGCACTTTGGGCAAGGTGCTTGGCGTAGGGACTTTCGGCCCTGCCGTTGACGGCGGCTTGTGAGCCAGCATTACGAAACCAGACAGTTTCGTTTTGTTATGGGGAGCCTGATGTCACGCACCTTGCATGCCCACGCCCCGCAGGTCCCACGCGCTGGTGGCAAAGCCGCGGCCGTCGGCCGCCACCATGGCAGCCGTTGGCTCGTCCTGGCTGTGCTGTGCCTGAGCCTATTGGTCGTAAGCCTGGACGCCACGATCCTCAACGTTGCTTTGCCAACTTTGGTGAGGGATCTTCATGCCAGCGACAGCCAGCTGCAGTGGATCGTCGACGGTTACACTGTCGTCTTCGGGGGGCTGTTGATCACCTTCGGCAGCTTGGGGGACCGAGCCGGGCGGCGCGGTGCTCTACTAGTTGGCCTACTGGTCTTCGGAGGGGGTTCTGCGCTGTCTGCTTTTGCCGCCTCGCCAGACCAGCTGATCGGCTTTCGTTGCATCATGGGAGCCGGTGGCGCCTTTGTGATGCCGGCCACGCTGTCCGTCCTCACCAACGTTTTCACAGACGCCACGGAGCGCGCTCGGGCCATTGGGATCTGGTCAGGGACGTCAGGGCTAGGAGTCGCCATTGGCCCGATCGCGGGCGGGTGGCTACTGGCCCACTTCTGGTGGGGCTCGGTCTTCTTGGTCAACGCCCCTATCGTCGGAGTGAGCGTCGTGGCGGTGATGCTCTTTGTGCCCACCTCGAAGGACCCAGCAGCTCGGCGTGCCGACCCGGTGGGGACATTGCTGTCGGTCGCGGGCCTGGGCGTGCTCCTGTGGGGGATCATCGAGGCTCCTGTGGACGGTTGGGCAAGCTGGCTAGTGATCGGCGCGATGACCGGTGGAGCAGTGCTGCTCGCTGCATTTGTGACCTGGGAGCTTCACAGCGACCACCCGATGTTCCGCATGGACTTCTTCTCTAACCCCAGGTTCTCAAGTGCCAGCGTGTCAGTCAGCCTTGTTTTTTTCTCCTTGTTCGGAGCGCTGTTCTTGTTTACTCAGTACTTGCAGTCTGTGCTCGCTTACACGCCATTTCAGGCTGGGCTGCGGTTGGCGCCCGTAGCTTTAACGCTTGGCATAGCCGCACCAGCGGCATCTTTGCTGGCTGAGAGGGTTGGCACCAAGGTCGTCGTGGTCGCCGGCCTGTGCATAGTGGCGGTCGGCCTTGGCCTGGCCACCGGGTTCAGTGTCCGTTCCGGCTATTTACCTGTGCTGATCGTCATCCTCGTCGCCGGGTTGGGGATGGGGCTGACCATGTCCCCTGCAACGGAGGCGATCATGGGGTCTCTGCCACCCGCCGAGGCAGGTGTAGGTTCGGCTATGAACGGCACCGACATCCAGATAGGCGGGGCTCTCGGGGTGGCAGTTCTGGGCAGTGTTCTTAACTCGTACTACCGTTCTGACTTGGCACCTGCGCTTGCTGCGCTTCATTTGCCACGGCCTGTGGTGCATGCAGCTAGCTCTTCGCTCGGCGGGGCGCTGGAGGTTGCCCAGCACCTGCCTGCCGCTGGCACCTTGCTGCTGGCAAGCGCGGCGAAAGTTTCCTTTGTGAGCGGCATCAACGTGGCAGACCTCGTTGGGATGTCAGTAGCGTTGGCCGGTGCCGTGGTCGCTTTGTTCTTTTTGCCTGCACGCGCCCGAGAGCAACGACAGTCCACTGGCACGGCCCGTGCTGCTGGGGGGCGAACTGCGGGCGGGACAGGCGCCCGGCCCGGCCCGGGTGCGGGCTTGTGACTTCGCCGTGACCTTGCGATGACCGGGGACAGCCGTCAGAGAGGCCGGCCTCGTAGCCAAAGCGCCAAACAGGCAGTCCTTGCGGCCGCAGCATCGCAGCTTTGCGAGGTGGGCTTTGCGGGGTTGTCGGTGGGCTCCGTCGCCCAACGCGCCGGTGTTAGCAAAGCCACGATCTACCGCTGGTGGCCCAACAAAGTTGCGCTAGTGGTCGAAGCCGTGGGCGCACTGGCCAGTAGCGCCGTGCCAGAACCCGACACGGGCTCTTTGGACGGCGACGTGAGAGCTGCGCTCGACGACTTGCTGGCTTTCATGGCATCGCCGTTAGGGGGCGTCGTCGAGGCGTTGGCTGCCGCCTCGCAGCGCAACCCGGAACTTCTCCAAGCTCTCGAGGACAGGTTGCTCGCCGGGCGAAGAGAGATGGTCGCGAAGGTGCTGGCACGGGCTGAGAGCCGCGGCGAGCTGCGCGAGGGAGTTGACAAAGATCTCGTTGCCGACGTGGCTGTCTCGCTCCTGTTTTACAGAGTCCGCAGGCCGTCTGTCGACCAGTCCCTAGTCGAGGGCTTTATCAAGCTGCTAAGCGCGGGCGTCAGCTGCTGTTTGGCACCGGTGCAGGTTGACCACGTAGCCTCTGGCCGATGAACGTGGCGGTGGTGTTGTTCGACCTGGACGGCACGCTCAGCGACTCGGCGGCCGGCATTGTGTCCTCGTGCCGCCACGCGCTCGGTGAACTGGGCTTTGAAGTGGACGAGGCGGCGGTACGCTCCTGGATCGGTTTGGGGTTACATGAGGTTATGGGCGTCCTCGGCGTGCCAGAGGGACAACTGGACAGGGCCGTGGCTACCTACAGGAGGTACTACTCGTCCCAAGGCGTCTACGGGTGCCAACTGTTCGATGGCATCCCGGCGATGCTCTCGGCCCTCAAAGAGGGGGGCATAACGCTCGGTGTAGCTACAGCCAAGGCTGAGCCGCTGGCCAAAGAGGTCCTGCGCTACCTTGGCATTGCGCCGTACTTCGACGTAGTGGTAGGTGCGGCCCTGGACGCTACCAACGTCAGCAAGGGCGACATCGTGGCTTGTGCCATTGGCCGTCTGGGTGGGCCTAGCCCTCAGACGGTGGTGATGGCTGGGGACAGGAGCTACGACATCGTCGGGGCTATTGAAAATGGGGCTCACCCGGTCGGGGTGGCGTGGGGGTACGGCACAGTCGAAGAGCTCGTCGGCGCAGGAGCTGAACTTGTGGCGCGTGACCCCGTCGAGCTCGCCGGGTTGCTGGTTACAGGGCCGTAAGGCCAGGGCGGCGCGGTGCCCTAAGGTTTTCTCCCAGCTTGCCCAGATGGGCTTATGACGTGTTGCCTGTCGTGCACCGAGCCTGCCGTCACCGAGCCTGCTGCCCCGGCTAAACTGGTGGTTGTTCAAGCCTCTTCGACGAGGCCGAGCGGGAAGGACGTGGCCGGCGGTTAGTACGCGACGGGTAGCTGTGCTTGCCAGGGCGGGACTGGCTTTGGTGCTCTTTAGCACCACTTTTGTCGGCGCTGCTGTGGGCCCGGCGAGCGCTCGGCCGGTCCCGTCGATGGCCGTAGCTCGCTCCAGGCAGGTTGGCGCTTCTCGGGCGGTTGCTAATGGGCGGCCCGGTAGGGAAAGCCCTGTGCAGACGAGGGCCCATGTGACGGCACAAGTCTGGCAAGTGGCCTGGGGGTCGGCTATGGCATGGGGCTACGGCGTGGCCCAGTACGCGACGGTCCGCGAGATCGTGACAGCCGGTATCGGCGGGTCGGCCGTGAAGGTACGCGTTTCCAATATGTTCGGTGACCGTCCCCTGGTTATCGGTGCGGCTACTGTAGCTGTCGCCGGTACAGGCCCTGCCGTCGAGCCTGGTACGCTGCGGGCCTTGCGCTTTGCCAGCCACGCCGGTACTACTGTCCTCCCCGGGGAATACGTTTATACCGACCCGGTTGCCATGCACGTTGCTGCCATGGAGCGCTTGGCTGTCAGCCTGTACGTCACGAGGCCGGATCTTGTGAGCGTGCACCCTTGTTGTAGGACGATGAGCCCGGTGTCATATTTCACGCCCAACAACGGCGGCAACCTAACCTGGTCGCAAAGCGGGGCCGGGCTCAGCCTGGCAAGCCCTTTTCCGCGTTGGGTGGACGCGCTCGACGTGCTGCGAAGCCCCGGGCCAGGCAGTATAATCGTGTTAGGCGATTCTATTACGGACGGCTACAACGCAACCGTGAGCTGGACGACGGTGCTACAGCGCCGTATTGACACTTTGCCTCCTTCTTTGCAGCGCGCCGTCATCAACGAAGGCATCACCGCCAATGCCCTCACCTCGGACGTGCCGACCGACTCGCAAAAAGGTGGTGGCCCTTCCGGCCTCGCGAGGCTTGGCGTAGATGCCCTGAGCCAACCAGGTGCCTCAGAGGTCGTCCTTTTCCTCGGCACAAACGACCTGTGGTTCGGGGATACCGCTGCGCAGTTGATCGAAGGCTACCGACAGGCGATCGCTGAAGTCCATAAAGCAGGGCTCAAAGTGATCGGCGTCACTTTGTTGCCGCGCAGCGCAGGCCGGTGGGCTTGGTCGCCGGCGCAACAAAGCGAGCTGGTGCAGGTCGACAGGTGGATCCGTGGTTCGCACCAGTTTGACGGCGTGCTGGACTTGGCCAAGGCGGTCGCGGATATTTACAACGGTGCTTGCGACCCGAACGTGATGTTCCCGCCCTACGACTCGGGTGACCACCTCCACCCAAACGCTGCTGGCCAGACTGCTATGGCCAACGCCGTGAACCCGGCGACGCTAGGTTTGCCCCCGCTGCCTCAGGTGCCGCCCCTGGTGGCTGCTGTCCCGACCCCGCATTGCGGCGCTGGCCTGGTCGCCAACTGACCATGGCAAGCGGCCCGAGCAGGCAAAGGCTTGCCACAAGTTATGTCCTAGTGGTGCCAAGCTCTTTATATTTTTGCCACCGAGGCCATGGCACGAGATACACGAGATACACGCGTACGCCCGCTACGCAGTAGCGACGTCCCGGCGAGCGCTGCGCTCCACTTGGACGTCCTCGGAGCTGAGTTCTTGGCGCGCGGCGGTGAGAAGTTCCTCCGCCGCTATCACGCTGCTTGGCTGGCCAGTCCTTTCGCGATGACGCTTGGGGCCGTCGACGAGGACGGGCAGTTGCTCGGGGCCCTTTTAGGCACGGTTTCGCCCAGGGCCCACTACCAAAGGATGTTCCGTGACCATGGCGCAGCCCTGGCGTTGGCGTTGCTCGAACGCAGCGTGCTGTCCCCGCGCTTTGGCTTCGAACTGCTCGCTACGCGAGGCGTACGTTATGCCCGGGCGGTGGCCCTCCAGTTGGTACCGGCCCGTCGTGGGCAAGCAGGCCCGGTGCCTACGCCGGGCCGGCAAGTGGGCGAGGTCACCCACTTGATGGTTGCTCCTGAAGCCCAAGGCAAGGGCGTTGGCCGTGCGCTAGTCGAGGAAGCCGAGCGCGTTGCCAGAGCCGCCGGCTTGGACGAGCTGGTACTAGTGACGCCCCCAGACCTGCCTGCCAGGCAGTTTTACGAGCACCTTGGCTGGCAGGAGTCCGGAGAGCTTAGGAGCCGTAGCGGCGAGGTGTTCGTCCGTTACCGTCTGAGCTTGGGCCAATGACGACGCGTCCTGCGCAAGCGGGAGCGGGCCGCGACCATTGTCTCTCCTAGGAGCCGCGCTGGCCAAGGGCGCTGCAGGCGGCGACCTCGGCCAGGTCGGCAACCGCACAGCACAGCGCCGGGCAGGGCGCGGCCAGCTCAGCGTGGGCGCGGAGGGGATCGAACCCTCATGCCCGAAGGCAGCAGGGTTTAAGCCCGCTGTGTCTACCGGTTCCACCACGCGCCCCTGGCCTGTTGTGGGTAGCGCCCAGTTTAGGACCGCAGCCATGGAGGCCGCCTGCAGGCCGCTGGCTTCAGCGATCGCCCGCTGCCCGGTCATGACCGCTATACCTAAGGCGAGGTGCTAGTCCTCGGCCACGAGCGCGCAGGTGTGCTCTGCCTCCGTGGCTCACAATTGGCCCTCGTTAGTCCTCGAGCACGAGGGGGCAAGCCCCTGGTAGCCTTGCTCGACGTGGCAGTGCTTGCCGCGCTGGCGGCCGCTTTGTTCTACGCGCTTGCATCGGTGCTCCAGCAGCGTGAGGCGGAGCGCCAGCCAGAGGCGATCGCATTGCGGCCGAGCTTGCTGGCACGTTTGGCTCGACGACCGCAGTGGCTGGCTGGCCTGGCGAGCGATGTCAGCGGCTACGTGCTGCAGTGGTTGGCGCTGACGTGGGGATCCCTCGTCGTGGTACAGCCGCTTCTCGTCGCAGGGTTGTTGTTCGCCCTGCCCATGAAAGCGCGCCTGTCCAAGTACAGGATGCGCAGACGTGACTGGACAGGGGCTGTACTAACAACTTTTGGGCTGGCGGTTTTCCTAGCAGCCAGTGACCCCGCCAGCGGCCACGCCAACGTGAGGCCGCTAACTTGGGCCATTTTGCTCGGGTCTGGCGGGGCCTTGGCGAGCGTGTTCGTGATGGTCGCGCACGAGAGCAGCCCGAAGTGGCGGAGCATGGCTTATGGGACCGCTGGGGGAGTTGTCTACGGGATGTGCGCGGCACTTACCAAGACATCTGCCCACCTGCTCTCACTGGGCGTCGTGCACCTAGTGGCAAGTTGGGAGCTGTACGTGTTGATAGGTGCTGGTGCAGCGGGGATGGTACTAGCCATGAGCGCCTTTCAGGCCGGCCCGCTGGATGCTTCCCTGCCTAGCTTGTCGGCAACCGACCCGGTTGTCAGCGTGGTGGTCGGAGCTGTGGCCTTCGGCGAAGCCGTGCGAGTGGGGCCCCTGTTCACACTGGCTGAAGTGCTTTCTTTGGTTTTTATAGTGACGGGCGTTTTTCTCTTGGGGCACACCGATGCCGTCAAGGTCGTCCAGCGGCAGCACTTCGCAGCGGCCAGCCAGCACCAAGCGTTGCGCTAGCGGCGGACGGCAGAGTACCTGAGGGTGACCTAAGATAGTTCGTAGGCGTCGTGTGAACTGGTACGTGGCGTTCGCAGGCAGGCAAACGCCCAGTCCGACTGCCTCCTACCATCGCTAGCATTGTGCCCAGTTACGCGGCCGAGGCCCTGGCCGTCGTGCTCCTAGTGCTGGCCCTTGCTGGTGCCGTCTTGCGGCCCAGGGGCCTTCCTGAAGCCGTCGTTGCCGTGCCGGCTGCCGGTGCCGTCCTCCTGTTGGGCTTGCTGAGCGTGAAGCAGGCCCGGGAGGTGGCAAGCGCTCTCGGGCCAACCATTGGGTTCCTTGCCGCCGTGCTGGTACTTGCCGACCTGTGCGACCGTTATGGGCTGTTCGAGGCCGCTGGGGCACGCATGGCAGCTCTCAGCCGGGCTCAGCCCGTCAGGCTGTTGCTGGCCGTCTTCGTCGTGGCGAGCGTTGTGACTTCAGTGCTGGGCTTGGACGCGACCGTGGTGCTGCTCACTCCGGTAGTGCTGGCAAGCGTGGCCAGGTTGCGCCTGCGGGCCAAGCCGCACGTTTACGCGTGCACCCACTTGGCTAATTCCGCCTCGCTTCTCTTGCCAGTGTCGAACCTCACCAACTTGCTTGCCTACCGTGCCAGTGGGCTGTCGTTTGCCCGGTTCGGTGAAATAATGGCGTTGCCCTGGCTGGTCGCCGTCGTGGGCGAATGGGTTGTGCTGCGTCGTTTCTTTGCACCAGACTTGGTGGGCCGGGGTGAGCTCGTCAGCCGCAGACCAGCCGGCCAGCCAACGGGCGCAAGCCCCGCCCCCCTTCTAGCGGTACTTGTGGTGGCCATGACGCTGGCGGGGTTCTTTGTCGCTTCAGCTTTTGGGGTGCCACCCGCGTTTGTGGCGCTTGGTGGGGCAGCCGCGCTCGGTATCCCAGCCTTGGCAAGTCGTCGCACCAGGTTGCGTGACTTGGGTGGCACCTTGGACGTGCCCTTCCTAGCTTTTGTACTGTCGCTCGGGCTCATAGTCAAGGCGGTGTCTTCTCACGGCCTGGGAGCGCTGGTGGCCAGCGTGTTCCCCGGAGGGGGGTCATTTGCCAGCCTTCTCGCGATGGCGTCGCTGGCGGCGCTTCTCGCGAACCTTATAAACAACCTGCCCGCCGTGCTGCTCCTGTTGCCTGCGGCTACCGTGGTTGGCCCAGGAGCCGTCTTGGCTGTGCTAATAGGTGTGAACATTGGCCCCAACCTCACCTACACCGGCTCACTTGCCACTTTGCTCTGGAGGCGGGTCTTGCACAAAGAAGGCGAGCGGCCGGTGATGTTGGAGTTTGTCCGTCTCGGGCTGCTGAGCGTGCCAGTCGTGCTTGTCGCTACCACGGCAGCGTTGTGGGTGTCATTGCATTTGCTGAACTGACCACTGTGGCTCGGGCCAAGCTGGCCGTGGCCATGACGGTAGGCACGGCAACGTCGCCGTGTGTGCAATGATGCGCTCTGTGCACGTGGTCATCTGGCTCGTCGAGGGCACCTGGCCAGGTTGTTTAGACGCCGCCGCCAAGCTTGTCGGAGATCTAGCAGGAGCGAGGGTTACGCTTCTTTACGTCTCGCCGAGTGATGTTGGCGAGGCTGCAGAAGCTGCGGCGGCTGGCTTGTTGGGGCGAGCCGTCCACGGGCGCCAGGCTCATGCCGGCCGCGCTGCCGAAGAGGCTATGGAGGAAGAGGCTGTGGCGTTGCTGGAGGCCGCCAGAGCCAGGCTGGGCCGCCAGGGCGTGCAGCTTGCCCACCGTCGGGGGCATCTTGAACGGGAGGTCTTAGAGGCTTGCGCGGGAGCCGACCTCTTGGTGGTCGCTCGCGACGGCGACCGCTCTCGCCTCGGCCCTCATAGCCTGGGCCACGCCACTCGCTTCGTTGTGGACCACGCCCCCTGTGACGTGCTCGTTGTTTGGCCGGACGGGCCCCCGGCGACCGAGCCAGCGCCGCCGCTCCCGCCCCGGCCCGCCCCTGCTCAGGGGCCTCAGGGGCCTCATGGGCGACTACGCTCCCCGCCTAGACGTCCGTTCGGCTGAGCGCAGCCCAGAGCGACCGCTAGGGCGGCTTTGCTTGGGGAGCACCGCCAAGGTTGCTTGGGGAGCACCGCCAAGGTTGTGGCGTTAGGTTGGGCCAACGTTGGCTGGCTACCCTTAAACTCGTCCGCCCCCAAGTAGGTTCGTTTGGTAAATGGGCTGGATGCTCACGGTTTGGCCAGTTTCGGGCGCATCGATCATGTTGCCGCCGCCTATGTAGATGCCGACGTGGTAGACATCATTAGGTGTGCCGAAAAATACCAGGTCACCCGCTTGCAGATCCTTGACCGGGACTCGTGTTGTCAAGTCGTACTGGTCCTGGGCCGAATGAGGCAGTGCCACGCCCGCCTTGGACCATGCGACCATGGTAAGGCCCGAGCAGTCGTAGCTTGCCGGCCCTGAGCCACCCCATTGGTAGGGCTTGCCTAGCTGCGACTCCGCAAAAGCAACTGCTGCTTGCCAGCCGGGCGCTGGTGTGCCGGCTGTCCCTGAGCTGGGCGTGGTGGCGACGGAGGTCGGCGCCTCCGAGGAAGCCGTTGACGGTCCAAGGCTCGACGCGTAAGTCGGCGGCGTTGCTCCTGCCGTGGAAGTCGGTGCGAAGACCCCTGGTACCGTCGTGGTGGCGCTGGTCCCAGGCTCGGTAGTGGCCCCGGCAGAAGCTGTTGGCGCGGAGAGCGCTGCGGCGGTGGCTGCGGGCCTAGTAGGACTGGTGCGGGTTGATGGCGTCGCGACCGTCGTCGTGCTGGCCGGCGCCTCGGGAGTGCTCGTCGGCCCTGTCGTCGTAGTCGTCACGTAGGTGATGGCTGCCTTGGCGGTTGCCTCGGTGGTAGCGGGGGTAGTCGAGCCTGTCGCTGGGGCGCGCGCTGCCTCGGCGGTGATGGTGGTTGTGGGAAGCGACTGGCCCGAAGGGCGAGCAGCCACCGGTGCACTGGGGAGCTGACCTGTGCTGGCCAAGAGGGCTTTTTCTTCTGCCACCTGAGCAGCCTCTTGTTGGCGCTGGACCTCAGCCACAGCGATAGCCAGGTCTCCTTTTACTTGCTTGAGGGTGTCCCTCAGCGCCGCCTGCTGACGAGCCGCTTGAGAGCGGTCGGCCAAAAGCTGCCTTACTGACATGGCGACCATGGCGCGCTGCGCTGAGAGGTGCCTGGCCGCCGTCTCCTCGCGGGCAAGTGCCGCCCTGTAACCGGTGATGGCAGCTTGCACCTCGTCGGCAACAGCTTGCTCGTAGCCAGCGGCCAGCACAAGGTTGGTCCCTGCTTCCAAGTCGAAGGGGTAGGCGAGCTGGTCCCCGCTCGTGTACGCCTCGATCGCCTGGGCTGTGAGGAGCGCCTTTGCGTTGTCGAGCTTGTTGCCGGCAGCCGCGGCCGCTAAAGCAGCCGCGCTCAATTGGGCACCCAACTGGTCGGCTTCGACCCCGGCCTGGTCGGCCTGCTCAGCCAGTTTGGCCAGGCGCAATCCTTGGGCTTGGATCTCTGTGGCTATTTGGAGGGCTTTGGCTCGGTCAAGGGACGCACGCTTGGCTGCTGGCGTTGCGACTTGGGTGGCGGTGTGGGCTAGGGCTTGCGCTTTGGCAGTGCTGGCAAAGGCTTTGGGCAGCGCTGCCTGGGCCGGCAGCAGTGAAATGGCCAAAGCACTGGTCGCGAGCGTCCCGACGCGCCTGGCCGTCGATCTCCGGGCCACCGTTACCTCCTCGCGACAAACTGGCCCCGCCCCACGCGCCCCTGGGGTCACTCTAACCACTTTTGCCACACCAGTCACTGCACAGCTGTCCTTGTAGGTAGTTTCGGCCGCTGGAGGCACGTGGTGAAGGAGGACCGGTTGCCCGCGGCGCTCCAGGGCCGGGCTTGGTCGGTTTTCCGGCGGTAGCGCCTTTGCTGAGCACGGCTGCTAGCAGTACGGTCGCGGGCATGAGCACCAGCGACGGCTATCGCATTGAGCATGACTCCATGGGCGAAGTGCGGGTGCCCGTCCACGCCAAGTGGCAGGCCCAAACCCAGCGAGCTGTGGAAAATTTCCCTGTCTCCGGCCAGCCCATCGAGCGGTCCCTAATAAGAGCTTTAGCCCTGTTAAAAGGGGCTGCTGCACGCCAGAACGTCGAGCTCGGGGTCATCGCTCCAGAGGTTGGCCGGGCGATCGCCGAGGCTGCCGTGGAGGTGGCGGCGGGCCAGTGGGACGCAGAGTTCCCAGTCGACGTCTTCCAGACAGGTTCGGGCACGTCTTCCAACATGAACATGAACGAGGTCCTGGCCACGCTGGCAACTGAGAAACTTGGTGAGCGCGTCCACCCGAACGACCACGTGAACGCTTCTCAGTCCTCCAATGACGTGTTCCCGTCAGCGATCCACCTGGCGGCCACCTCGGAGATCACCGGAGCTCTCGTCCCCGCGTTGGAGCACCTTGCGAGCACCCTGCGCCAGAAGTCGGAGCAGTTCGCGGGGGTGGTGAAGGCTGGCCGCACTCATTTGATGGACGCCACGCCGGTGACTTTGGGCCAGGAGTTTGGCGGCTACGCGGCTGCCGTGGAGCATGGCATAGAACGGCTGTCTGCCTGCTTGCCCAGGGTGGCCGAGCTGCCGCTAGGAGGTACAGCGGTGGGGACCGGGCTCAACGCCCCCCCGGGGTTTGCCGCGGGCGTAATCAAGAAGCTCTCCGACGAGCTGAGCTTGCCCCTCAGGGAGGCCCGCGACCATTTTGAGGCCCAAGGGTCTCGTGATGCCTTGGTCGAGGCCTCTGGAGCACTGCGGACCGTGGCGGTCTCGCTCTACAAGTGCGCCACAGACCTTCGCTGGATGGGCAGCGGCCCGCGTGCCGGGTTGGCAGAGATCCGCATCCCCGACCTGCAACCAGGCAGCTCGATAATGCCTGGAAAGGTGAACCCGGTTATCCCGGAGGCCGTTTCCCAGGTTGTAGCCCAAGTCATCGGCAACGACAGTTCCATAGCTTTTAGCGGTGCGGTGGGCAACTTCGAGCTGAACGTGATGCTGCCCGTGATAGCTCGCAACTTGCTTGAGTCGTTGCGGCTCCTCGCCAACGTGAGCCGTCTGTTCGCCGACCGCTGCATCGCGGGTATCGAGGCAAACGCCGACCGTTGCCGCACTTACGCCCTTTCTTCGCCAGCGATCGTGACCGCCCTGAACCCTTATATCGGCTACGAGGAAGCTGCGAAGGTCGTAAAGCAGGCGCTGAGCGAGGGCAAGGACCTGCGCACGGTCGTGCTCGAACGCGGTCTGCTCTCCGAGCAAGACGTCGACCGTGCTTTAGCGGTAGAAGCCATGACGAAAGGTGGTGTCATCAAGTAGTCAGTGTGCCGGGGGCGCCGGGCCCGCGTGAAAATGGCGTCCGAGTGAGCTTCGGGACTGCGTCCCGAGCGGGGCTCTGCCCCGCTCCCCAGCCCGCGTGCTGTCCTCTCGGTCGGTGCCAACCAGTCGATGTGCGATAGCGCCGGGCAACTGGTCGAATTGGCGAGTGACCGCCTGTGACGTCGTTTCTCCTTGGTGCCCTTCGTGAGCCCGTCAAGTAGTCTGACGCTGGGAGCCGGTTTTGTAGAGGGCCGTTCCTTGTTGCTTCGAGCACGCGGGCCAGATTTCCGTACTGCCCTCGGCTCCCCGGCCGGTCACGCATGTCCCT
>JBMFUG010000017.1:0-36116 GCA_049966695.1 Acidimicrobiales bacterium
TAGGCGCCGTCGTCGTTGTCGTGGTAGGCGCCGTCGTCGTTGTCGTGGTGGGCGCCGCCGTCGTTGTCGTGGTAGGCGCGGCCGCCCCACCACCCGCGCCAGCCGAGAAGCCGCCCACGACCGTCGGTGCTGCCGGCAGGGCCACAGGCGACGAGAAAGCGGCGCTCGTGGTGGTGGTCGTAGGCGCAACCGTTGTCGTCGTTGCAGCGGTCGTCGTCGTTGTAATGCCCGGCCCGGCTGACGATGTCTTGGCGACCGCCTTCCGGGGCTCTACTACCTTTACCTTACGGGGCTCCATCTTCTTACGGGCTAGCAGGGTGCCGGTCCCTCCTTGCCCAATGACCTTAAGTGTTATAGCCGCGTTGTCTTTGCGTAGCGGTGACCGCCCGACGCCCGTGGCTTGGCCAGAGAGGGTCGCCTCCCAGTACGAACCGCCCAGGCTGGCAGCCCCGAAGCCTATGACCTGCTGACCGGGAGCCCTACCGAAGTCCTCCGCGGGGTAACGCGCCGCTCCGCATACGTCGTAGACCTTGCCATTTGCGCCCAGCAGCCATAGCCCTCGGTGGAAAGGCTCAGTGGCTATAGCGGTGAACTTAGGGCCCTTGGGGGCCAGGCAACCGGCGGCATCGCCGTAGGAAATAACCTGGTCAGCACCGTCCAAGACGAAGTACCCGTGCCCGTCGGTGCTCGAAGCGATGCCGAGCGCCGGTGTTCTAACCCGTGGCCCGGAGTACGCACGGGCTTCCCCGAACGGGAAAACCTCACCCGAGCGCGTCACAAGCCAGTAGCCCGTCCCGCTCGAGTTAGCAGCGATGCCTACCACTGGCGACACCACACCCACGAGGGACCCGAAGTTCGGCGCACCACCGTAAGCGGCTACCGCCCCAGAGGCGTAGGCGACCCACCCACCTGCATGAAGAGGACGCGGCGCCACCCCTACTGGGTCTCCCAGTTCGGCCTTTGCTGCCATTTCCACTTTCTCTGACGGCTGAGCAGCCCCACCGGTAACGTCCCCGGGCCGACTGGCGCCTCCCTCAACCGCTCGACCTTGGGCTGCCCATGCACCCATCGCAGTCATCGTCGCTATGACCACGCTCGGCAGGACAACGGCGGAGGCCTTCACCAGCCGTCGTTCAACTCCGCTGCCCGCAAAAGAAAAGTGCTTGTTCTGTCCCCGCCCAGGACGTCCGTCGCCTCGCATGGGGAACGCATCGACACGGTGGCGCCCTGTCTTAAGGCTGCCCGCTAACGGCCTGGCGCGAGCGCCTCACGGCAAAAACCTGGCGTTAACCAGTTGAGGTCGCTGGTGGCAACGGCTGCAGGCTCGCCCTCAGTGCGCACGAAGCAAGCTCCGAGGCTTCATGCCGCCTTAGCACAAGCCCGGCCCAACATGGGCAGAACACCCTGGCTAGCTGGCCAGCGCGGGTCTTCATGCCCTAGCTTTTAGGACCAATGTCACAGATATGGCGAAGCTGGGCCACCAAGGGGAAGAACCAGAAAACCCAGAAAGGGCAGAAGAGCACGAACGTTTTAGAGGGCCCGGCGCTCAACCTGAGAAGCCCCGGGGGCTGGCGCTGCTCCAAGCTACGCGCGTTACGCGCGAGCCGTCACGGTCCACGGTGGCCCTAGTGCCGACGGGCTTGTCCAAGCGTCGCGTCCTGACCGTGCCGGCGCTGGGCCCGACCTTGGGCAGTTCGCAACAGGGGCAACCGACGAACTTCGGCCTGCTTGGACCAAGAGCGCAGCGCGTAAGGAGCGCCGAGGCGACTAGGTGTAGCATACGAGTGCACACTCGCAATGCCCAGACTGTGAGCGCGGCTCGGTTACGGGCTACTACCCATCTCAGACCTTGAGTGCAGATTGAATAGTGCAGATTAGATCACCAACAGTTTGCCTATTGCAGCCGTTGACGAGCTGTCCGGCGCGTAGCCCATGCCCCGCCGCCTGCACGGTGGCCGGGCACACGGTCATACCATGACCAACCGCGACAGGCTGCGCTTGACGATCGCGGTCATTGTTGTTATCGCCGCCATCATTGCTCTAATAAATATGCCAGGGCCTTCCCGTTCACGCACGAGCACTCTCGCTACGACTGCGGGGCGAAGAGCTGGGCCGAGCTCAGCTGCAAGCCAGCGCCAGGTTCCTTCAAAAATCCCCAGCCCGCCGCAACTACCTGGGAAGTGGCGGCTGATTTTCAATTCCACTTTTGACCGGCGGTCCCTCAACTTGCGGCAATGGTGCAAAGGGTTTTATTGCGCCAATGGCATAACTCGGGGCGACAACCCAGACGAGCAGGAATGTTACAGCCCCTCACAAGTATCGCTGACTGGCAGCGCCCTGGCCATAACGGCGATCGCCCGGCGGAGCATTTGCGACCACAAGGCGCAGCCGTACGAGTCTGGGATGATAATGACTTACACAAAGTTCAGCTTTACCTATGGGTACATGGAGGCCAGGATCTGGTTGCCGCCCGGCCCCGACGGGATCGCAGACTGGCCGGCTTTTTGGGCCGTTGGCAACTCCTGGCCGAAAGACGGCGAGATCGACGTGCTGGAGGGCTTGGGCGGCCACGCTTGCGTCCACTACATCACCCATCACGGCACCAATCCTGGGACTTGCGTCGACGGCACGTTCGCGGACGGCTGGCACGTCTTCGCTGCCGACTGGGAGCCGCACTGGGTCAGGTTCTATTACGACGGTCGTGAAGTGTTCGACGTGACAGGCAAGACCACCTCAGCCCCAATGTTCTTGGTGCTCAACATGGCCCTCGCCACCGCGATAACGCGGCCCGACACGGCTCCCGCTACTATGGAGGTCCAATATGTACGCGTCTGGCAGCACTAGGACAGTCTCACCGGGGTACCAACAACGAGCACGTTGCAGCGCTTAGCGCGTGGTCCAAGCCCGTCTGCTCAGAACAGAGAGCCGCCCGTGAGGGTGTCGGTCGTCATCGTTAGCAAGGACGAACCGTCCTTGGCCGAGACGCTCAACGCGATCGGCCCCCCCGACGGGGCGGCGCTGTTCGACGAAGTTATTGTCGTCGACGCTTCGTGCGGGCGCCTCGACTGGGCCAGGAGGGCTTGCCCGTGGGTCAAATGGGTAGATTTCGCTCCGCCAAGCCCCAACGCCGTGACCATTGCGCACCAACGCAACGTTGGGGTTGCCACTGCCACGGGAGACGTCGTCGTCTTCACAGACTGCGGGTGCCTGCCTGAGGACGGATGGCTTGAGCACCTCCTGAGGCCGATCTTGTCCGAGGGCGAGGTAATAACAAGCGGCCCTGCCCGCGCCACGGGCCCTAGCATCTATTCCGGCCGCTACTGGTCCGGCAACACGCTCGACAAGTACGTTACGAACGCGCCCACGATAAATTTGGCCTTCCGGCGAGAGCTTTGGGAAGCAGTCGGCGGCTTCGACGAGACGTTCCAGGCCGGTGAGGACTTGGACTTCACCTGGCGCCTGAGCGATGCGGGGTACAAGATCCGTTGGGCCCCGGACGCGGTTGTCCGCCACGACTGGGGGGCGCTCCCCCGTCAGCTCCGGCGCTCACTTGGCTACGGGCGGGGCTGGGCGCGTCTGTTGCGCAAGCACCCTGACAAGATCCTTTCGGTTGCGAGGACAAACCCTGGCCCCCTCATCTACCCGCTGTTCCTTTTGGGCCTGCCGCTGACCATAAAGTGGAAAGCGTACCCAATGTTGCTGCTGGTGCCGCTTTGGCGAGCTCGACATGAGGAACGGCCGTTAATGGTAGTGGCTGACCATTTGCTGCTTGGGGCAGGTTTTCTCCTAGGTCTTAGTACCCACCGACGATGAGGAGCGGCCTACGGGTACTGGCTGCCCCCAGGGACGATAACCCCTATCAGGAACTTCTCTACCGTGAGCTTCGCTCCGAGGGGGCCACGGTCCGCTACGCCGAAGGTCCCAGCGCGTCTCAGACGCTCAACATAGCGCTGTCACCATTTTTACTGTTGGTGTACCGAGCTCGCGGGTACCAAGTCCTTCACTTGCACTGGGTCTTTCAGTTCCAGCTCCCCTGGGCGCACGACAGACGCTGGGCTAAGCGCGCCGTGCAAACATGGTTCGCTTTCTACCTCTGGGTTGCGACAGTGCTCGGCTACGCGATCGTCTGGACGGCTCACGATATCGTACCCCACGAACAGGTGTTTGCTGACGACGAGGCCGCTCACCGGCACTTGGTCAAGCGCGCCTCGGTGGTGGTGGCCCTCTCCGCTGCGACATCGTCCGAACTGCAAAGGCTAGGCGCTCGTCGGGTCAAAGTCGTGCCCTTCGGCCCCTTTGCCCACCCAGACCTTAGCGACGCTGCCCGCAGAGACGCCCGTACCTCTCTCGGCCTGTCAGAGCAAGAGTGCGTGATGTTGCACTTGGGCAAGTTGTCGCCGTACAAGGGGACCGACCTCCTGCTAAGCGCAGCAGCGTCCCTCCCGCCTGGAGCCAAGTTCAGGGTCTTGGTCGTCGGCCCTTGCCAGGACGGTAAGTACAGAGGGCTCCTCCACCGCCTGGCCGCCCCATTGGGCGAGAGGGCCAGCTTGAGGCTGGAGCGGGTCAGCAACGACGAGATGGGCCGCTACCTGCTGGCTTCGGACGTCGCTGTGCTCCCTTTCCGGGAGATCTCAAACAGCTCCGCAGTACTGACCGCTCAGTGCTATGGCCTGCCCGTGATCGTCCCGTCACTGGCCAACCTGGCCGACATACCGCCAGACGCCGTGCTGCGCTACGACGGGACCGCAAAAGGCTTGGTGCGAACATTGGGCACCTTTTTGGCCATGCCACCTCCGCAACGCCGAGCGCTGGCGGAAGCTGGCCGTGCTTTCGCCATGTCATGGGACTGGAAGGCCGTAGCACTAGCCATGGCCGAGGCCTACAGCGAGGCGCTTTCGGCCCGTTCTTTGGCCAGCCGCTCCCTGTGGAAGTCTTTGCGAAAGCGAAGGTAGCCCTGCGCAAAGCCCAGGTCCGCTGCCCCCTCCTGGAGCAACTGCACGTAAGCGAAGACCACGGCGTCGGGCCGGCCAAGGCGGGCTGCCAAGCGGCTCCAGCGCAGGAAGGCCAGCGGCGGCAACGCTAAGGCGGCCAACAACAGGCGCGGGCACCGCAGGCCGGCGGCCACAAGTGCAAGAACCAGCAAGGGCAAGGGGAAAACCGTAGGCCCCCAGTCGTCATGTCGCAGGAAATTACGCGCACAGCCACGCCCGTAGGACCTCGCTCGCCGCAGCGCGTCACCGAGGCCGGCGTCAAAGTCGTGCTCGGTCACGGCGCTCGGGTCAAAAATTACCTTGGCATCGGGGAGTGCCGAGCGCAGACGAAAGAACAGGTCTTCGTCCTCGCCGCCGAAACGGATCTGCTCGTCGAACCCGCCCAGCCGCTCAAGGGTCACCCTGCGAACGGACATGCTGGCGCCCGGCAAAGACGCCACCTCCCTCTTGGCAGTCCTTGTCCCGATCGTCAGGTTGGCCCGCAGGTACAGCTTGGCCCGGTAAGCAATGGAACTACTTTGAGCTATCTCCGCCTCCAGCGGGGCGATCGGGTTGTTGTAAACGTAGTAACGGCCGAGAAGACTTTGCCGCCCGGTCGGCACCACGCTGCCCCCCACCGCCTCCACACGCTCGTCCTCATAGGCACCGAGCAGCGCCGCTGCCCAGCCACGCTGCGGCCGGCAGTCGTCGTCCGTAAAAGCCACAATTGGTGCGGTAGCGGCGCGCCAGCCTGTGTTACGCGCGGCCGCCAAGCCCCGGTTGTGCTCATGACGCAACAAGTTGGCACCATAGTTGTCACAGAGCGGCCGGAGCGGCTCGGGTGCGCCATCGTCCACGACTACGATCTCTAGTTGGCCTCGGGCAGTTTGCCGGTGAAGAGCTTCTAGGGTGCCCTGCAGGTACTTCGCCGGGCGGTTGGTGCATATAACGACCGTCAGCAGCGCCTTCATAGGTTCTTGGCTGCCATTGCCAGGGCCCATCTGAGCCGAGCCTACCAGCGGCCGAGCGGGCACAGTCACATCACGCGCTCACACAGCTTGGTCCGTCGCCCGGCGCCGGACCAACTCGATGTACGTGCGGCGCTCGCGGGGCTCGGCCCAAAACGAGACGAGGTAACAAAGCGCTAGCACCAATAAGGAGGCCCCGGCCAGGACCTCGAGGCTTGGGAAACGCACGTCGCCGAAAAAATAGCGCAGCACTACGTACAGCAAGCCCTCCGTCACAAGAGGCAACGCGGCACGCCGGTAAAGCAGCTTCACCGAGGTGCCAGTCACCCTGCACGCGTAGGGCAGGACGACGACGAAGGTGCTCACTGTTATGGGGACGGCCGTGCCGAGAGCAACGCCGATGATGCCAAGCTGTCGGGCAAGCAAGACGCTGAGCGCCAGGTTGACAACCGCCTCGGGCACGCTTACAGCAAAAAGACGCTTTTGCTTGCCGTGGGCCACAAGGACCATTGCAGCCGCTCCCTGCATGCTGGCCACGGTCATGCCTGCGGCCATGACGGCGAGGGTGGGGGCGGACCCCTCGAACTGCCTGCCAACCCACAACCTCATGAGCTGGTGCCCCCAAAGCCCCGCCAGGACGGCCAGGGGGCCAAGGACCACGGCTGACATCCTGACACCTTCAAGCAGCAGGCGCTGCGAACCGCTGTCGTCACGGCGAGAACGAAGTGCCGTCCCCGTCGTGAGCAGGACGGTCTTCATGGAGACGCTAAGGCCCTGCATGGCGGTTGTCGCCCCCACAGTGACCCCGAACGCAGCCACAGCGCTTGCGTTCAAGACTACCCCGACGACAATAGCGTCAATACTGAAAATAACAGTCACGACTATGTTGTCGATGAACAGCCAGGGGCTGGTCCTCATAATTTGGCTAACTTGAGCTCGTCGCAAGGCGCTCCAGCGAAAACGCATGCCGTGCGCGCGCGAAGTGTACGTCACGATGGCAAAGAAGGCGCCAAGCGCGCCGACAGCGTTTACGGTGCATATGGCCACCAGGCCGCCTCCGAGCTCGACCGCTACCAGCATCCCTATGGCCGCGGCCGCCATTTGGCCGATATTTACCACATTTGGCCCACGGTAATCATGTAACCCTTGGTTGATACCCGTGTAAACAGCCGAAGGGAACGTGACTGAGACCATAAGCGCGGTGACCAAGAAGGCTTCGTGAAAAGCTGTGAGGGCATGCCCCCGGACGCCGAACGTACTGCCTAGCTCAGGGTAAAGCAGGGCCGCCACCCAAAAGACGACAAAACCGAGCAGCGTGTACAAGGCGATGCCGCTGCTAACGACTTGGCGCAGCTCGTCCTTATCAGCCGCTTCGGAGCGGGCGGCGACCAGGCGCATGACAGTAGCGCCGATCCCGAAGTCGAGCAGAGAGGCAAACCCCGTCATCGAGCCGATCAGCACGTACAAGCCGAAGCTGTAGTGACCGAGGTGCCGGATGAGGACAGGGGTCAGGCCGAAACCGACAGCCGTCCCGAGCAAGAGGCTGGCGTAGTTGTACAGCACCTTGGTGACAACGCTTCGGGCGCGCAGATCGGCCATTGGGATCGTCAGGCTGCCCTATTGCTCACACATGGCACTGTACTACGCGTCCCATCGGTACCCCGAACTCCCCTAAGTAGGTCGATCATACAGCAAAAAGCGCTACTGACCGGGGCCAGTAGGCACAACCTCAACATCCACCACCCCGCCACCGACGCTACGAACGGTCTCGCTCGGCTGGGCCGGCGACCGGCCAACGCCCCCAGGCATTGCCGCCGATATTCACTCATAGTGTTGGCAGCAACGTGTTGAGCGTTACCATTCCTTACGGCAAGGTTAAGTATGGTGGTCTGGCCCTCCTGTCCAGAAATCTTTGGCTATGCTACATCCCGTGCTACACCTTGAGCGGGGCAAACCCGCGGCGCTCACTTCTCAGTTGCTTGGCAGGTCGTCCTCTACCGGCCCTGTACGCGCGCCACTGGAAGACGGAGAGATAATGACGACCGCCCACTTTTCGAACAGGCCAGCTCCACCTTCTGCTTTTACCAACGTGCCACTACCGCTGCTGTCTAAGCGCCCTCGCTCCTATCAGCGAAAGTGGCCGGTCGACGAGTTCGCTCTCAGCGTGGTAATGCCGGCATATAACGAGTCACGTTCAGTCGCGAACGCCGTTCGCTCGGTCCTTGACCTGGATGTCCCGTTCCGCCTGGAGCTTTTGGTGGTCGACGACGGCAGCACCGACGGCACGCAGCTCGCCCTCCAGGGGATCAGAGACGACCGCCTTGTCGTCCACCGGCACCCCGTCAACCTGGGAAAGGGCGCCGCCGTCCTGTCTGGAGCGGCGCTGGCCACCGGCACTCACCTGGTGATCTTCGATGCAGACTCTGAGTACCTGGCTTCGGACTTGGCCCGCCTGGCGGAGCCGATCATGGCGGGCCATGCCGCGGTCGTGTTCGGCACACGCATCGTGGGCCAGAACACTTCCTACCAGTCCCTCAGCCACGCGCTCGGCAACAAGTTGGCAACCCTTATGACCAACGTTCTTTACAACTCGTGCCTTACAGACATGCACACCTGCCTCAAAATGGTACCGCTGGAGCTGTTCCGCGAACTGCACCTGCACCATCACGGTTTTGGCCTGGACACCGAGCTTACCGGAGAGCTATTAAGACGCGGTTACCGCCCCTTTGAGGTACCTGTCACTTACGTCAGCCGGTCTCGTGCTGAGGGCAAGAAGTTGACTTGGCGCGACGCGCTGGACTGTGCCTGGGTGACCGCCACCGTAAGGGCGCGTGGGCTTCTTAAACACCCTGTCCGGGCCATCAGCGCTCCTGTTATCGACCTCCCAGCGATTGAAAATGAGCTAGCGCCTGGGGGTGAGAACCTTGATGAGCGCGCCGCTACCGTCCCGCTGCGGCACAGCGCGGTCACCGCTTGAGCCTTTGCACACCAGACCACGAAGCGGGTGACGGCCGAGATGGACGGTGACCACGCCAAGGGGCAACTGCCGTCACAGGCTGGCCCAGAAGTCTCATTTGTGGTTATCGCGTACAACGAGTCGGCAAATATAGAACGCTGCATCAGGGCGATCCTTAACCAGCAAAATTGCGGACGGCTCGAGGTCGTAGTAGTGGACGACGGCTCAACGGACTCCACAGCAGCCATTGCCGAGGCCATTGGGCAGCAAACAGGCCAAGTGCGCGTGCTACGGTCCCCGAAAAACGAGGGCCGCGGTGCAGCCCGGGCAAGGGGCGTCGCCTCGGCAACCGCGGACTTCGTAGCCATGGTGGACGCCGACACGCTCATCCCGGCTAACTGGCTGCAACAGTGCCGCCAGGCTATAACTAACTGCGACGCGGTGGGCGGGTTAGCGGTGCCGGACGGCGATGTCACCTACCTCTACAACACGTTCCGCCTCACGCCCCGGCCGAGGCCTCATACCTTTGCCATAACAGGCAACAACGGCCTATATAGGCGCCAGGTCTTTGAGAAGGTGCCGCTAGACCCCGCGCTCGCTGAAGGTGAGGACATCGCCTTGGTGAAGGCCATGCAGGCAGCCGGCTTGCGCTTGCACAGCCTGCCGGAGCTTCTTGTCGAGCACCGAGAAAGCAAGAACTTCCTCCAGTCGCTGCGATGGTTGTTCCAAAGCGGCAAAGGAGCTGCACGCCAGTACTTCCGTTACGGCGACGTCAGGCTTCCCGACCTCGCTTTCGCGCTAGTCATAGCCAGCACGCTTGGGGGCGCGCTCGTGCCAGCCAGGGGCCACCGTTTGGCGCTCAGCGCTGCCGGCGCGGTAGTGGCTTGTACGGCCACCGCCTCAGCTCACACACTAAGCCGTTTCCGGCTACGCCGACAGGACGCGCTGCGCTTGGCTGCAGCCGCGGCCACGGACAGCCTGTTGGTGGCCGCCTACATGGCTGGCCGCGTCGTTGGGTTGGCGGGCCTGGGCAATGCGCGATGAAGTGGCCCACCCTGCGCGGACGACTTAGGCGAAGCTGCACAGAGGGTAGGCCCATCAGGGTAGCGGTCGTAAGCGACGGGCTCTACCCGTACCTGAAGGGAGGCAAGGAGGTACGCCTCCACCACCTGATGTCGCACATGGACGAGATGGGCCTGCAGGTCGTCGTTTGCACGATGCGCTGGTGGGGACCGGGCCAAAAGCCTCAAAAAGACGGCCTGGAGTACTACGCGCTTTGCCGCCCCTGGCCGATGTACGCGGGTGGGCGTAGGTCGGTAGCTCAGGCCTTGGCCTTTGCGGTAGGCAGCCTCAAGCTGCTTACCAAGCGCTTCGACATCATCGATGCCGACCACATGCCCTACCTTCACGTACTGCCTCTATGGGTTGTCGCCCACCTACGCCGGGTGCCCCTTGTCGTAACTTGGCACGAGTGGTGGGGAAAGGACTACTGGACAGGCTATTTGGGCCCTATGGGCCTCGTCGCGGCTTGGGTCGAAAGGTCGGTAGCCCGCCGAGCCGGGCACGTCGTCGCTTCCAGCGAAGCGACGGCAACCAGGTTGCTGGCCGGAGGGGTTGCCCCCGCGCGCCTGAGCGTCCTGCCCCTCGGTGTCGACTTGAGCGCTGTCGCCAAGGCGCCGGTCGCAGCAAAGCGCTACGACGTGCTGTTCATGGGCCGCCTGTTGCAGCACAAGGGCGTAGACATGCTTGTGCAAGCCATCGCACGGTTGCGTGACGAGGGCTTGCAGGCCTCGTGCGGTATTTACGGAGAAGGCCCCGAAGCCGACCATTTGGACGAGCTCATATCCAGCCTCAAACTGCGAGGCCATGTGGAGCTGCACCCCCCCGTGGCCGACCAGTCTCAAGTGTTCGGCCTCATGAAGGCGGCTCGCGTGTTCGCCTACCCTAGCGTCCGGGAGGGTTTTGGCCTGGCTGTGGCCGAGGCGCTCGCTTGTGGGACGCCCGTCGTTACAAGCAACCACCCAGACAACAATGCTCAGTACCTCGTGAAAGACGGGGCGACTGGCCTTGTGTGCCCGCCAAGCGCGGCGGGCTTGGCTGGCGCCTTGCGAAAAGCCCTTCGCGAGCCCGGCATGCTCGCGCCTAATACAGCCGATTTGGCCGAGCTGGACTGGTCAGCGCGTGCAAGGGACCTAGCCGCCCTGTACAGGTCGCAGCTCAATGACGCACCGTTGCGGCCGGCCGCCTGAGCCACAGAGTTTTCCAGCCCAGTTACGCTTAGTATCCACTTGATGGCCCCAGGACCAAAGGCACCTTCGACCCCAACGCGTACTGGGCTTGCGCGCCTGTTCATGTCTGCCGCTGCTATCGCAGTAGTGGCCACAGTCGTACAGGTAGCGGGGCCACAGCTTAAGCGCTTAGCCGTCGAACCGCTACCGCAGCAGTACATAGCCCTTGACTTCCCGAGCCCCGACAGCCTCCCAGTCACAGCAAGGGCAGGAGCAGTGCTCCATTTTATTTTTGACATCGTGGACAACAAGGCCACGGCCGTGGACCAGCAGTGGAAAGTGATGACCGTCCTGGCCAACGGGAAGAAAACCGTTATAGCCAGAGGTCGCGAACTTGTGAGCAGCGGTCACGCCGCTGCCGTCCGGGTGGCCGCCCGCGCCCCTCGCACCGGCGCCTTCGTAGTCCAAGTGGACGCGCCGGGCTCAGGAGTTGCCCCCCTGTTGTTCCACGTGGCCGAACCGGCAACTTGAGCACCACCTCCGTGACAAAAGCTGCCAGCCGCTTGGGCACATTGCAGCGCCCGCTACCTCGCTTGTCGTCTCAACGAGCCACGAACATGTTGACGACGCTCGCGCTCCTTGCCCTGCTGGACTGCTGTGCAGCCTTCCCCAGCGCGCTGGCCGCCAGGTTCCTAGTACTTGCGATCGTCCTCTACCTCCCCGGGGCTGTACTGTTGGGCGCTGCGCGCGTCCAAGTCTCCTCGCTGTTCACGCGGGTTGCCGCGACCTTGGCGTCCAGCTTGCTCCTGCTCATGGCTTGGGGAGCCCTCAGCAGCGGCGTCCTGCCGCTCCTCGGCGCCGGGCGCCCCCTCGACTTGGTGCCTTTACTGGTCGCCATCAACTTGATCGTGCTTGCACTTGCTGCGCTTTGCCCACCGGACGTCGACCCCGTGCTCGCCGTCCTCACCCCTGCCTACCCGACAGCCCGCTCCCTAAGCCCGCTCGCGTTGTTGCTTTTGCTGCCCCTGTTTTCCGCTGCGGCCACGGAAAGGTTGAACAACGGCCACGGCAACGTCATGGTACAGCTTTCGATAGGCGCTGCCGCCGTGCTCCTAGTGCTCGGCACCGTGCGAGCAACGGGCACCACAAAAGCAACGGGCACCACGAAAGCACCCGGCCTCGCTGAGAGCTCCGCCGGCACCGGGCCCCATGTCCCCAAGGACAGCGCCTCGCCACAGCTGACCGGTGCCCCAAGGCCCAGCACGGTTCCCGGCTTGGCGGCCCCAACGGTTACCACGCCAGTGCCCGCACAGCCTTCCGTGCAGCCCCAGCTGATTTTGTTCGTCGTAGCCCTGATGCTCGAGTACCTGTTCTCGTTTCGCGGCGACCACCTTTACGGCTGGGACGTCCAACAGGAGCTTCAGCGGTTCTTGGCCACCGCATCGGCGTCACGCTGGGTGCCTCCCCCCAACGGTGACCCTTACTCAGCCATGCTCTCGATCACTGTCCTCCCAACGGCCCTCAGCCACCTGACAGGCATGTCGGCGCTTTACATTTTGAAAGGCGTTTACCCCGTCTTCCTGGCTTTCGTCCCCGGCCTCACCTACGAGTTCGCCCGGCACTGGGTGACCGAAAGAGCCGCTTTCGCGGGAGCGGCATACCTTATCGTGCTGCGCGACTTCGCCGGGCAACTGCCTGCGCTGGCTCGCCAAGAGGTCGGGTTCCTCTTTTTTGCCCTGCTCATGGCCCTCATAGCCGACCCTCGCTTGTCAGGCCGAAAACGCCAGGCGGTCCTCGTCACCACAATGGCCGGGCTCGTCGTCTCCCACTATTCCACCTCGTACGTCGCTGTCGTGCTGCTCTCTCTCAGCTGGCTAACGTACTCCTTGTACCGGCTCGTCCGTGCTCGCACCAGCACTGCCAGCGCCCCAGGGCCACAACTTGTGACCTTGCCGCTCGTACTGTCCGGCGTTGCCTTCGTCCTGATATGGGACGTGGGCCTTACGCACTCGGCCACCAACGTCGCGCAGTTCCTCTCAACGTTGGCGGACAAGGGCCTACAGCTACTGCCAAGTGCAACCCACGGCTCCATCATCGACCGCTACCTCAATGGCAACGTCGGCACCTCCGTAACGCCGGCGGAGTACTATAACTTGGCCAAGCAGGCAAGCGCGGCCGCACAACCATGGTTGCACCCGTACCCGAGCTCCCTCGTCGCGAAGTTCCCAGCCCGTCCCGTAAGCGACGGCCTCACCTTTAGAGCAGTCTCACCCCTGGTAGGTAGCGTCGTGCCCGCTGCCGCAGTGCTCATCGGAGAGCTCTTCCTTTTCTTCAGTGCGCTCGGGGCCCTTCTCGCTTTTGTGGCGAAGAGCGCCAGGCGCTCGCTCCCAAGGGACCTCGCAATTCTCAACTTCTGGTTCCTCGTCTTCCTTGGTTTCATCCGGCTCAGTGGGACAATATCGAGCGCCTACAACTCTGACCGCGCCGAGCTCCAAGCGGCAATCGTAATGAGCAGCGCCCTGGGGCTCGTGCTCGAACGGCTCCTGCACCATTTCCGAGGGGTGGCAGCGATTTTTCTGGCCGTGAGCATCCTGGCCATGTTGGCCTCTGGCACAGGCGAGATGGCGGAGCTGACAGGCGGCAGCGCGCCTGTGCTACTTGCTAACGGTGGCGCGGGCTACGATGAGTACGTCATAACCGACAACGAAGTCGCTGCGGCCCAGTTCCTCGTTAGCAGGGCCGGGCCGCACCCGCTTATTTATACTGACGAGTTCGGTATATTGCGCATATGGGACGCCACTGGTTTCGTCCCCAGGCCGCACACCCTCTTGACGCCCGGCACCATAAACCGTGGTGCTTGGGTGTACGCAACCGCGTACAACGTCGTAGGCCACCGTGCCTATGGCGCCCTGGGCAACGACTACTCGGTCTACCGTTTCCCAGCTAGTTTCCTGCAATCGGTCGAAAACCGCGTCTACTCAGGGCCAACGTCACAGGTGTACCACTGACGGCCACCAGTGGCGCCCTCCCGGCACCGGCTGGCGTTGCGGGCTAGTGCGGCACCCCTTGAGGCAGCCAACAGCCGCTCGGCTAGTGCAGCGCCTGCCGTCCGCACCTGCCCGAGCTTGCCCGTGCCGCACCTGCCACCCCCAGTGTGGTATAGCTATGCCTATCACTGTGAGTCCGGGTCAGCTACGCTGTACAGCATGGCTCTTCGACAGTCATTTGAGGCGGGGTGAAGGGCGCTCGGCAAGTTGGCCGGGCGGCCTCCTCGGAGCGCAGCCCAGGGGCAACCCGGCAGTCGCCCCTAGTGCACCAAGTCATGTTCTCGTCGCTCGAGCAGGCTAGGCCACCCGCGGCCTCGCTAAGACTGGCAAGCACCACCGGAGAGCGCTACAGGCTCTGGACCACAGAAGGTGCGCGCCTTCTCATAGCGGACGACTACGGCCAAGAGGCGCTGTGGGCGTTCGATTCCCTAAAGCCGTTCGCTTACAAGGCCGACCTTGCCCGCTACTGCATCGTGCACTCCTTGGGTGGCTATTACGTCGACTTGTTGATCACGGTTACCAAGCTCGTCGACCCTGCGGGGCGCGACTTCATAGGCTTTCGCGACCTCAACTCGGACGTCACCAGCTGGAAGGTCGCCAACAACTACTTCTATGCGCGGGCGGGATGCCCTATCTTGGCCGACTGCATAAACCAAGTCGTGGAGAACGTGCGCCGGCGCTACTACGGCAAGGACCCTCACTTCCCAACCGGGCCGGCCGTACTAGGCAGGTCTGTGGCAAACCTGAGCGCGGACCTTGACGTCCTCATAGGGCACTACTGGTGGCTCCGTTACCGTCGCAACAAGTACACCTTGCCAAACCACGGCGTCGTTGGACGTGGCAAGAGCCGGCGATGGCGTGGTGGCGTGTCGGGGGTGCCAGGCGGCAATAACTATAACGAACTATGGCGTGCGCGAGACGTCTACGTGTAGGCATCTGCAATTGTTAATGGCGGTAAGAGCAAGTTCGCGCACAAGCGCGCGCCATTGGCACAGCCCTGGGAGCACCGAAGACACGGGCGGCTTCTTGCGGTGCTGTCAGCGAGACGGAGGGCCGACAGTACCCGTCCCTCGAGCGCGCAAGATGCGCCTAGCGAGGGCCCGCATGGCCAACAGCTTCACCCTCTCCTGAGGCGACATGGCAACCAACGTCTGCGCACGAGAACAAAGAAGTTGCTCTAAAAGTTCGTGCTCACCTCTGTCCTTTAGCATATCTTGAAGACGGCGTTCTAGGTCCCAGTAAGCCGGGAAAAGCTGCCAGGCGGTCCCCCCGCCCGAGATTTGGTGCTCTGGGCGACCCTCGTTCAGGGCCTCTGTCGCCACGAAGAACGCTCGGCCAGCGGGAGCCAGCGCCCACGGTTTCGGATAGCCGGCATAGTGGAGGACGACCTCGCGTCCCGACGTAGGCTCGGACACTATGTGGTTGAAGTCTCCCGCGAGAAGCCCGGCGCGCCCCGCCAGCAGGAAGTTCAAGACGTCCTGGTCAGGGAAAACGAAACCTCGCGCTTGTGCCTCTCCGACAAGGCCAACCCACTTGTCCTGCAATCCTGCACTTCGCCAGCGCCGCGGGTCAGCCAAGAAGACCCCCGTGTTGAAATAGTTGTCACCCGCAGCCAAGTACGCCTCGTTCGTGCCCTCTTTCCTGAGCAAGTCGAGGGTTGGCTGACGGTCCCGCACCGCGCACGCTAGCAAGGACTGGTCTTCTAACATTTTAGAGCCGAGCTCAAATATTGTCTGCCAGCCAGGACGCAAGAGCAGGTCGCTGTCAAGCCACAGGAAGACTTCGTCAAGCGAGTCCAGCAGGCCGAGGCGTGCGTAAACAGTTGCGTTCCACTGGTAACGCGCAAAGTCCTTGACCTCGACAATGATGTCGACGACCTTTCCTTCTGCTCCCAGCACGCCAAGTAGTGCTTTGGCCACGTTGGCGCCTTTTGCTGAGAGCATGTTGTTGGTGTTCGCTACGAGCACCCTGACTGGCTCACGGCTGCTTTCCACCGCCGAAAATACGGTGCAGGCCCAAGGCCATAGGTAGCGGTCGTCAAAGGCGGTGGCAACAACCGGCCTAGGTAGCCCGTCCCTTTCAGGCATAAGTTGACCTTAGCGGTCACACTTGCTGACTGCCAGACGCCACCTATCATGGTAGGCCCTGTGCTCCCAGCCAAAGCCTTGTCACTTGCTCGGGCCCCGTCACGGGTAAGATTTCCCCATGTTGCTGGTGGGCATAGACCTCGTCGACGTGAAAGAGGTTGATGCTGCTCTGACGGCCTTCGGAGAGCGCTACCGTCGGCGCGTCCTGTCAGAAGCCGAGAGCCACGCCTGGCCCGGCGCCACGCTGTCCAGCACCGCCCTGGCTGAGCGGGTAGCGGCGAAAGAGGCTGCCACCAAGGTCCTTCGCCCCGAAGAAGACTGGCTTGACTGGCGGGATATCGCTCTGCACTCCACTAGCTCTGGGACATGGCAAATCGCGCTCCATGGCAGAGCGTACCAGTTGGCGACTGAAGCAGGTATTACCAGTATAGATGTCAGCTTTGCCAGAGGAGGCCAACAAGTCCTGGCCGTTGCCGTTGGCCACTTGGCCGGGGCGGCGAGCCCAGCGCCAGCCGACAGCCGGCAACCGGCGCCAATGCCCGGTCTCACCTCGCCTACGCCCTCTCAGGTGGCCGCCGCCAAGACAAATGGAGCCAGCTAGTGAAAACGCCACCTGCCATCGATGAAAAGGTCCGACGCGCCCTGGCTGAGCACGCCCACCTGTCGGTGGACGCCCTAAGCGTAAGTGACGACAGTGACCTCTACCGGGCGGGCATGACCTCGCACGCCACCGTAAGCGTCATGATCGCGCTTGAAGACGAGCTCGACATCGAGTTCCCACAAGCGTTGCTCAAACGGAGCACTTTCCAGTCCGTGGCCTCGATCCGCTCTGCGGTGGCAGAAGCTCTCCGCTCAAGTAGCCAGGCCTGAGCGGGCCAGGCTACGCTCAGCACGGTCGGGGTTGCGTGAGCTCGTCAACGTTGCCCGAAGTGTTAGCCGAGGCGGCCCAAAGAGGCGACGGCGGTTGGTACTTCCACTTGGGCCGAGAAGTAGTGCACCTGCCGGTCCGACAGCTCTACGCCAGAGCCTTACAACGCTCCCTAAGCCTGTCCGAGTCCGGCGTAGGACCAGGCACGAACGTCGGGCTGGTCGGCCTGAACGGGCCGCACTGGGCCGAATGGGCGTGGGCGACATGGCTTGCCGGGGCTGCTCTAGTGCCCCTGCCCGCCCCGGTCGTGGTGGGCCAGTCGTTCGGCCAACGGGTGGCCGACATGGCGAGCACGGCTGGGTGCAGCGTCGTTATAGGAAAAAAGAGCTACCTCGACATGCTCAGCGGCCAACAGCTGGCCCTTTGGGACTGGTCCGCGACAGACGTCAGTGACCTGCCCGCTACGAAGGGGCCCCCAGGGCAGCCGACGGAGGGCGCCGAGGCTGTCCTCCCCGAAAGCACAGCCGTGCTCCTTTACACGTCAGGCAGTACGTCGGCTCCCAAGTGCGTCCGGATGAGCCACGCACGGGCCGTCGAGTGGGCTCGTCACAACGCTCTTTCCTCGCGCGACGGGGCCGTCCCTGCCCTGGTCACCTGGTTCCCCTTCTACCATGTGGCCGGTCTGGGCGTCCTCTTCGAGATGCTCGAACCTGTGGAGCACCACGTCCTCGGCATCAAGCGCTTCCTGGCCGACCCCGGCGCCTGGCTCCGGCTGGTCAGCGAGGTCCGGGCTAGCTACGCCGTCAGCCCGTCGTCAGTGTGGGCAGAAGTGCTCGACGCCGTCTCCAAAAACCCAGCGGGGATCGACCTGTCGCACCTGGGCGAAGTCGCTTTCAACGCTGAACTGGCCAACCCCGATGTGGTCGCGCGGCTAGAAGAGGATGGGGGGCGCCTCGGCTTGCGACCGGGCACGGTCACGGTGCACTACGCGTCGTCCGAGGCCGGCATGATCACCAAGACCGCCCTCGGCTCCCGGCCACGGGTCGACAACGTGGACCTACACGAGCTCGCGCGTTCGGGTGCCGCACTGCCCAGCCGCCAAGGCCAGCCCGTGAAACGGGTGGTGTCGTGCGGCCGTCCTTACCCGGGCGCCGAGGTCTGCTTAGGCAGCCCTCGCAAGCCTCTGCCAGAAAGGCGAGCGGGAGAAGTGTGGGTCAGGGGGCCAGGTGTCGCAGACGGTTACCTCAACGCCAGCAACGACAACTTTGGCTCAGGCTGGCTCCGCCTAGGCGACCTTGCTTACATGGCTGAGGGCGAGCTGTTCGTCACCGGGCGTTCTGACGAAGTCGTCACCTGCTTTGGGGAGAAGTACCACCCTGACGACATCGAGGGCGCAGTACAACGGGCGATCGGCCTCCCCCCTCAAAAATGCGTGGCCTTTGCGGGCTTGGACGACCGTCGCGAAAGCTTTGTCGTGGTCGTCGAGGCTCAAGGCCAAAAAGACAACGTGGCCGCCCTGGCTAGCGCTGCCGTAGCTGACGCCATTGGCTTGGCGCCCTCTCGGGTGCTTGTCGTCCCTCCGGGGACAATCCCCACCACACCCAACGGCAAGCTGCAGCGGGCTAAATTACGCCGGCTTTACGTGCGGGAACAGCTCTCCAGAGACGTCACCTCGCTCTAATGGCACCACAGCCTGGTCACTTTTGCTCCCTGGCTGCCCGCGACCTCAGGCACGGCCCAGCCTGCGGTGCCCAGCGAACAGCACTGCAGCCCCGACGGACAGGACCACGCCAGAGACCAGGCATGCCACCGCGAAAGTCCCCTCGTCGGGCCACGCCAGCAGGTGCGTCAACGGCAGGTGCAAAGTGTACGGGTGCGTTATAGAATTGCACGAAATATAGAGCCAGCCAGCCCAGCAGTACAACGAGCCGTTAGCACAAACTAATGAAGCGAAACGCCTCAGCCGGGCTATCGGTTCTGCCTGGCTGTACAAGAGCGTGCCGACCAGCGCCAGCAGCACGCTCGTGCTGAACGCCAAGGCACCAGTGGTATCGGCACGAAGCGGCACGGTGCCGTCAAGGCGCCGGGGCAGGTCTTGCGGCGCCAAAACAGCTAAGGCAGCCACATAGGCCCACACTAAAAAGGCACTGAACTGCAGGACGACCAACGACCTGGCCAACATGGGCCGAGCCGACGGGCCGCCCACAAGGGCCAGCAAATTGTGACCGCCCAACGGTCTTGAGGGGCCGCCCTGGGCATCTCCTCCACCTCGCGGACGGTAGGTACCGGTGCGAACGTCCATCACAAAGCCGTCGTAGCCTCCAGCGCCTGGTCGATATCTTCCAGGATGTCGTCTATGTGCTCGAGCCCGACCGATAGCCGCACCATTTCCTGGCGGATGCCTGCGCTAGCCAGCGCTTGCTCGTCCAGCTGGCGGTGGGTCGTCGACGCTGGGTGAGCCACAAGGGTCTTGGCGTCCCCCATGTTGACCAGGCGCTTTATCAACTTCACGTTGTCGAAGAAACGCATCGCCCCCGCCCGCCCACCACGAGCCCCGAAGGTCAAGACCGAAGGGAAACGTCCTCCCAAGTACCGTTTGGCCAGCTCGTGGCCGGGGTCGTCCGGGAAGCCCAAGTACTGCACCCACTCGACCCTGGTGTCCTGAGCCAGGTACTCAGCCACCCGGCGCGCGTTGTACTGCTGGCGCTCTAGGCGGACCGCCATCGTCTCCAGCCCTTGGAGGAGCAAAAAGGCGTTGAAGGGCGCCAAAGCTGCTCCCTCGTTGCGCAGCCCGACGGTACGGCACCTCACTATGTAGGGGCTTTTTGGGAAGTCCCTGGCGTACACCACGCCATGGAACGCAGCCTCGGGCCGGTTGAACATCGGGAAGCGGCTGGCGTGCTCAACCCACGGGAAGGTCCCCCCGTCGACGACCATGCCGCCGAGCGTCGTGCCGTGGCCGCCGACAAACTTGGTAAGGGAATGTACGACGATATCGGCGCCATAGTCGATGGGTTTCAGCATCAGCGGTGTAGCGACCGTATTGTCCACGATCAAAGGCACGCCGTAGCCGTGAGCGACCTTGGCCACCGCTTCGATGTCCACGACTGTGCCCGAGGGGTTGCCCACGCTCTCACAAAACACGGCCTTGGTCCCCTCGTCGATCAAAGGCTCTATTGACTCAGCACCAGCAGCACTGGCAAAACGGGCCTCAACCCCCTCATAAGGGAGCACGTGCGCGAAGTAGGTGTAAGTCGCGCCGTAAAGGTACGGCGTCGAGACGATATTGGAGCCGGTCTCGGTCAAGTTGCGCACCGAGCAACGCACCGCAGCAGCACCAGAGCTGAGCGCAAGCGCCCCCACCCCGTGCTCAAGCATGGCTATACGCCGCTCGAGCACGTCCACAGTCGGGTTGTTGATGCGGTTGTAGTGAAAACCTGGTACTTGCAAGTCAAAGATCGCACCCGCCTGGGCGGCGTCTTCGAAATCGTGGGCCACCGTCTGGTATATGGGCACAGCCACCGACCGCTCTGGCCCCGCTTCATAGCCGCCGTGGACAGCTATCGTCTCGTCGCGCACTCTTGCCACTGTAGAGGCACGTTGGCCCGTAGGGCGGACCTTGGCACGCGTGCAGACGTTTGCCCGCAGGCAAGCACCCACGGCCCCCGCCTCCAACGAGCCCGCCTGGGCGGCAACACCCCAGCCCGGCAGCACTTGGAGCTAAGCGGTCCTAACTGCGCAAACAGCCGCGCCTGAGCGCTGGCGGACTGCCCGCAGCACATTGGCCGCCAAGGCCATCGAGGCCTCCTTCCAGCTGGCTTTGACGTGGCGAGCCGCCTCGTAAAAGGGAAAGTGCCCCATTAGCGCAACATCGGCCGCCCCAGAAGTCGCCCGTTGCTCGAACTCGGCCAAGAGGGATTCACCCTCGCCGTCCAGGTAGCCGACCGGCACTTGTGGGTAGGCTCCCTGGCCGCTCAAATAGCGCCGAGCGTCCCGGCGGTACTCTCGCAGGAGCGTTAGGGGTTCGTACTCGGGGTGCCCCTGGAACAGCACGAAAAGCGATCGGCCTTTCTCTGCCACAGCCACGGTCCAACCCGCCTCCGAGCCGGCCACGACCCCGTAGTCGTTTTCCACCAGCAAGGAGGTCGCCACTTCGTTCCAGCGGGAGTGCACGAAAGCCGCCGGCCCAACGCCACGCACCAGGGGATCAGCCGAGTCTAGGGCCTGGGGGAAAACCCCGCTGCACTTTTGCGGGAGCGCTTGGCGGGCCAGGGAGTCAAATGACCATAGCGCGCCATGAGCAGCCAAGCACGACAAGACCGCGACTGGCACAGCGGAGCGGGCCCACCACAACAGCTCCTCAAGCGCCGGCCAGTAAGGCTCGCTCGGCAAGTCCGAAGCCCTTGGCTCTGCTCCCGTCACCACGAGCAGCTCTGGGGGGTACCGGTAGAGGTGTGCCAGGTCTTGGTAACCCTTCGCGATCACAGCTTGCACTTCGGGGCCTCTGGGCGTCCCTGGCAGCCAGTAACGGCTGAGAACGGCCTCCCTGCCTAAAAAGTTGGCAAACTGCTTCTCGGCGGCTTCGAAAGCGGAGTCTGGCATGTTGTTCACGAATGCCACCCGGACGGTCATGACGCTGTCCTCACGATCTCGTCGGCGCACTTTTGCGCGTCTATGAACGCCCGCACCCGGCTCTTGGGAGAAGGTATATAAGAGGTGAAGTAACGCACCCCTTCGCTCGGTGCCCCGAAAACCCACAACCTGCGCTCGACGGCGCCCTCGGCGTTCACAGGGTGAAAGTCCTCGGTCAAGTCAATGCTGCCGACAGGCACGCCGTCGTAGGACAGCGGCCTAATACGGCCCCGTTTGGACAAGCTGTCAAGCAGGGGCGAGGCGGAGCCGCCGAGCGACGGCGCGTCCACGTGAGCACGGATGAGGCGGTCAAAGCCAAGCTCTGTTGGCCGCTCCAGCCTGGTCGACCTGGCCAGCACGCTGCCCGCTGCCCCGGCGGCTGTCCCATCGCCCTGCACCGCCCGGAGCTTTGGCGACGGCCCAAGGGCCAGCTGTACGACACCAGCGTCCAGCAGGGCGAGCAGTTGCTGGGAACGTACGACCGGCGGGCCGGCGACTAGTCGAGCAAAGCGGTTGTGCAGGTTGGACTGAAAGTCCAAGTAAGACTCACGCGTCAGGCCCTTCCACTCAACCGCTTGGCGCAAAGTGTCCCGGACTACCCGCAATGTTTCGTAAGCTGCCTTGAGCGGGCTAGCCCCACCTGGCACGAGGGCTGCTTTCGTGTCGGCCTCCAGTGCTGCATAAACGTGGCTCTCGTAATCTTTGGCATCGAGGTAGGTCGCCCCTTCTCCAGCAAAGAAGTGCTCGGCAGCGTTAAAGCGCCCGCTAAGCTCTGAGTACCTTTCGCACGCACGAGCAAATGAGCCGTTTGCCCAAGCCTTAGCCAGGTCATCGGTTACAGCCCTTCCGGCTCCAGGGCCATCTCGCAGCTCTGCCGCGCGGCTGTAATAACGCAGTTCCATTTCAGCAAAGACAAGGGGGAGCAGTTGTTTGCGGGCATCTATGCGGTGGTCACCGCTTGCTGCCCGGAGAGCCTCCACTGCGCTCGGCGTAAAAATGCGTGGCTCGTAGTCGCCAACTGGGTCCGCTGTGCCCACCGACTTGGCGCAATAGGGGTTGCCGCTGCGTGAATAAAGGTGCACGACTGGCTCGCGACCGCTCCTGTGGTAGCGGAGCCGGCCCCCTCCTGCGTCGGAGTAGCGGCCGCCCAGCCCTAACGTGAGGGCGGTGACGACGTCGAGGGCGACCAAGCCCATGCCTTCAACGAGGATCCTTTCCCCGGGCTTAGCCGAACCGATATGAGCGTCAACTGGGTAAGGGCCGATAGCCAGTGCCCCCAGGGCGTCGCCTCGGGAAGTGCTCGTCGCGTGGCCCGTCGTCAGGACCACATGGTCGACGGTTACTTCGCGACCGTCTTCGAAATGCACGCGCTCGCGCCCGTTGGGCACTTCTTCTATGTCCACGGCGAGGGCCGGGTGGTGGTGGACCGTGATGTTCGGCGGCGCCTCCCTGAGCAGTTGCCGGTAAAACCATTCGAGGTACTCCCCCATCAGGCGGCGGGGGAGAAAGTCGGACGGGCTGATCGGTTCTCCTCGGGTTGACAGGCGGCACTCGTGGTCCTGCCACCGGTAGCCCTCGTCCACGACCCATTGGTAGAAGCTCTTGCCGAGCAGCCCTTCGTCCTGTTCTTCTGGGTAGGGGTACATGCAGTGCTGGCCGCATGGGGTGTTGAGGATTATGTAGTCGGGGTTGGCTACCGAATAAAGGCCCCCGCCTGGGCGCTTAGGCTCGATGACATGCACCGAGACCGACGCCCCCGGAGCGTGCCTGCAGGCATGAACCACCCGTTCTAGGGTGCACAGCCCCCACGCACCGAGCCCGACCACTGCCACCTCGACCACTTAGCGACCCTTCGTACTAGCGCCCTACCCGTACCAGTGCTTTGCGCATGCTCGCACGCAACAAGTATTGCTGTTAGGATACCTACAGATCAGGGATTGGCTTAGGACATCTTATTATCTAGGCAATGGTTACATCGCCTTGTCGGCTTCTCGACGCTTTCCGTGGTCGTCCTGGTTCTCGACTTGCTGCCATGAACACCCAATGACTGGTCCTGGCACGTAAAACAGGCACCGAGGCAACCCTTCCGTCGCAGGCTTACGTCCTTGCCTGCTCGCCCAAACCCGCCGCGACGTTTTCGCCCCCTCACCCGCCCTGAGCCCAAGGCCCTGCCTGAGGTATAGAAGAGACCATGACAAAGTGCCCTCGGTCGTTGGTACGGAAGGTCACCGTTTCGGGCGCGGCTGCCTTGGCCGCTGTGCTTAGCAGTGCCGTTGCCGTGGCGGTCACGACCGACGCCTCCGCAAGCACAACGCCAGCGGCGTTCTCCAGTAATGACGTCATGTCGGGGCCAGCTACCTTGTCGGCTGTGAGGTGCCCGGCCAACGGGGCTTGCGTGGCGGTGGGAAGCCGCAACAGCGCTGGCGTCGAACAGACTTTGGTCGAGGTCCAATCAGGCTCTACATGGTCCCTAATGGCTAGCCCAGACGAAGGCCCCGGCAACAACGTTTTGACTGGGCTTGCTTGCACCTCAAAGACGTCGTGCGTAGCGGTCGGCTACTACGACAACGCAGGCACCGAACAAACGCTTATAGAGACGCTGTCGGGCAGCACCTGGAGCATAACGCCAAGCCCCGATGCCAGCTCAGGCAACAACGTGCTCAGTGCCGTCTCGTGCACCTCAAAGACGTCGTGCGTAGCGGTCGGCTACTACGACAACGCAGGCACCGAACAAACGCTTATAGAGACGCTGTCGGGCAGCACCTGGAGCATAACGCCAAGCCCCGATGCCAGCTCAGGCAACAACGTGCTCAGTGCCGTGCGGTGCGCATCGCCGACGTCGTGCGTTGCCGTCGGCTACTACAACAACGGCAGCAGGGACCAGACGCTCGTGGAGATGTTCGCGAGCGGTACCTGGAGCCTGGCTGCGAGCCCGGACGAGAGTACAGGCGACAACGAGCTACGGGACGTAGCATGCCCTTCTCCAACCTCCTGCACAGCGGTCGGTTACTACGTAGCCAATGGCGAGGACCAGGTACTGGTCGAGGCCATGGCCAATGGCAAATGGTCCGTGGCTTCCAGTCCTGACAGGGGGCCGGGCAACAACATGCTGAGCGGGGTTGCTTGCCCTCTCGGTTACTGCCTAGCGGTGGGCTATTACCTCGACAACGGCGAAGCGCGTGCCCTCGTCGAAGAGAGGGCCAACGGGAAATGGGGGCTCTCTACGAGCCTTGACCAAGGCCAGGGCACCAATGTACTGGACGACATTTCCTGCGCTTCCTCCAGCTCTTGCACAGCAGTCGGCTATTACTACAACGGGACGCAGGACCAAGTGCTGATCGAGAGGTTCTCCGGCACCGCTTGGTCGCTCATGCCCGGAGCCGCCCTAGTTACGCGAACAGTCATCACTATTTCGTCCTCTGCCAACCCTGCCGAAGTGGGCCGGGCTGTGATTTTTACAGCAAAGGTGGTCCCGGTGCCGCCCGGAGGGACGGTTCAGTTCATGGGCAACGGCGCCACCCTGGCCGGATGTGCCGATGTGATGCTGAACGGCAAGGCTGGCACTGCTTCTTGCAGTACAAGTTTTTCAGCGGCTGGCCGCTACGAGGTCTGGGCCACCTACTCGGGTTATGGCGGCTTCAGCGCCGCCAGCTCGGCCCGTTACAGCCTTGTCGTCAAGCCGGCACCGACCAAGACCTCCCTTTCGTCCTCGGCCAACCCGGCCCAGATCGGTGAAACGGTTACCTATACAGCTCGAGTGGCACCAGCACCGGTCGGGGGATCGGTGACCTTCACCGATAGCGGGGCACCGGTCGCCAACTGCAACAAGCTCGCTGTGGACGCCAGCACGGGCGAAGCCACCTGCACGTCCACCTACTGGTCCGGGGGCGACCACCAAATCCAGGCCCTTTACACCGGCTCCGCCGGGTACCAGCCTTCTGCCTCGTACGTGTACAGCGAGGTCGTCATCTTCCCCTCGCCCGGCTACTGGCTAGCGACGTCAAGGGGCCAGGTCTTCGCGTTCGGCGCGGCACCTCAGCTTGGCGGCATCACGACGTCCAGTTCGACCGGCCCAGTAGTTGCCATTGCTGGCACGCCAACGGGCAAGGGCTACTGGCTCGTCACGGCCAACGGCACCGTTGCTGCCTTCGGTGACGCCGCCTACCACGGTGATCTCCCGGCGCTCGGCGTGCACGCCACCGACATCGTTGCTATCGCACCTACAACTGATGGCAGGGGCTATTGGCTCGTAGGCAGCGACGGGGGCTTTTTCGCCTTCGGCGATGCTGCCTACCATGGGTCCCTGCCCGGGATAAAGCTGCACGTGCACGACATCGTCGGCATGGTGGCCTCCCCAGGCGGCGCTGGCTACCTGCTAGCTGGCGACGACGGCGGCGTGTTCTGTTTCGGCGCAAGCCGCTTCTACGGTTCGCTGCCCGGCCTGAAGGTCCACGTGCACGACATCCGCGCCATCCTGTCTTCAGCGTCAGGCGGCGGGTACGTGCTAGTGGGCAGCGACGGCGGTGTCTTCACCTTCGGGCATGGGGTGGCTTTCTACGGTTCGTTGCCAGCAAAGCATGTCCGTGCCTCTGATATAGTCGGCATTGCCCTCACCCCAAGCGGGGGCGGCTACTACATGGCGGGCGCCGATGGGTCCGTCTACGGCTTCGGCAACGCAGCGACTTGGCCACGGCCGGCCGGTTTGTCGGCACACCTGCCAGTGGTTGGCATCGCCGGGACGTAGCCGTCGGGTGGGAACGTCGCTAGCCTCCCCTTGCCTGCCGACTTGGCTGCGTACATGGCTATGTCGGCATCTCTCAGCACGTCTTGTGGTTTGTCGTACCTGGCCGTGCCCATTACAACCCCGACGCTGCCTGTAACGACCAAGCTGGCACCATCCACCTTGTACGGGGCCCGCAGGTCCTCCAAGAGGCGCTTGGCTATCGTTTCTACGGTAGCCAGCTTCGCCACGTCGAGCAGCAGCACGGCAAATTCGTCGCCGCCAAAACGAGCCGCTGTATCGGTCTCCCGTAGGTTGGCCCGGATGCGGTCGGCCACCTGCACCAGCAGCTGGTCGCCGGCGAGGTGGCCGCGTGTGTCGTTCAAGTTCTTGAAGTTGTCGAGGTCAAGCCACAGGACCGCATAGCCGTAGCCGGACCGGCGCTTGGCATTGGAAATGCTCTGAGACAGGCGGTCCACGAACAGCACGCGGTTAGGCAAGCCGGTGAGGCTGTCAAAAAGAGCCTGGTGACGTAGCTGGTCTTCCAGCGTGTGCCGCTCGGTGACATCGGTGAGCGACCCGACGAGCCGGCGGGCTGGCAACCCGCCGCCCGGCACGGCTAGAGCACGGCAAAGTGCCCAGATGTAACTGCCGTCCTTAGCCATCAAGCGGTGCTCTATCAGCACGTTGTCCCGGACGCCGAGCTTCAGCTCGGAAAGTTCGCCCAACAAGCTCGGCCGGTCGTCAGGATGGACGCGTCCCAGCCATTCGACCGGTTGGTCGCTGACCTCGCCAGTGCCATAGCCCAGCATCTCTTTCCAACGATCTGAGTAGTAGACACGGTCGCTTTGGAGGTCCCAGTCCCACAGCCCGTCGTTCGCTGCCCGGACTGCTAGCGCGTAGCGCTCTTCGCTCTGGCGGAGCGAGCTGGTCACGGCTGCGTGGTCTAGGACCTCGGCGAACAGGGCGGCCCACGTGAAGTACATGTCCTGCGCCATGCTGGTCGACTCGACCGGCGCCACCATCGCCAGGAGCCCCCAGTCTGCTTCGTCGCTGGCAACGGGCACCACGGCGACCATGGTGCCCTCGGTCACCTTTGCCAGGAGCTCATCAGGAGGGAAGTGCTCAGGAGAGCAGTGCGACGTTGCTAATTGCAGGTGGCCGCCCCCAGCCTCGAACGTGCTGGCCAAGTAGAGCACGCTGCCCGGCTGCCCCCAGGGCGCCCGGCCCGCCGTCCCGTCGGCTCGCGAGCTTCCCGGCGCCAAGCCTTCCGGCCTGCTCAGCGGCGCTTGGCGGCTGAGCGCTTCCCAACTGCCACGTCCGGTGCCCCAGGCGCTCGCGTCGGCACCCTTTGAGCCCTCCCACAACGCGAACACCCCGGCCACCGCATCGGTGCGCTCCAGCCAAGTGAGCATGCGCGGGTCGCCCTCTTCACGGCCGACCAAGAGGTCCATGGTTATCAGGTACTCGTCGCGTACAACTTTGCGCAAAGCGTAATAATCCTGGTCGCGCTGGCCGAGCGACGCTCGTGCCAGCCCCAGGAGCACATAAGCACGGCACTGGTCTAGCCTCCCCGCCAGCACTTCTTTGCGCTCGCCAGCGCCCGCCAGCACCCGCCCAGCGATCCGCTCGCTGTAGGCCAGGACCAACTCGTGGGTCGACTGAGCGGGCCGCAGGCGGCACAGTTCTTCGCACCCGTCGCTCAGCATGTCGAGCTCGGCCGTCGACAGGCTTCTTTTGCCCGTAGCCTGTAGCAGCTTGGCTACTTGAGAGGCCACTTCTAGCAGCCGGGACATACGGCCCTCAGACCTGGCCGATGGCCCCGTCGCGAGAGAGCGGCAGAAGGCAGTGGTGAGGTCGGGCTGCTCGGGGAGCTCTGCCGGCAGTACGGTGGCGGCACCGATCGTGCAACCACAGCTTTCCCGCTGGACGAACACTGTAGGGACGAGGTGGCAGCCCCCCTGCACCTCCTCGCCCGCAAGCTGGCGCAGGAGCAGCTCAGCGGCCATGGCGCCCAGGCTCTCGAAGTCCTGGGAGACCGTGGAAAGCGCAGGTCTGAGCAACGCCCCTCCGAGCGTGTTGTCAAAGCCGGTCACTGCCTGGTCTCGTGGCAGCACATAGCCCGCTTCGGTCAGCACCGTCATGATCCCCACCGCGTTTAGGTCCGTCGCAGCCACCACCGCAGTGGAGGGGAGGCCGGCGGCCAGCATGTCCCGGCCAGCTTCCACCCCGCCGAACTCCACGTTGTCGGGAGCCTCAAAAAACAACGCCGGGTCGGGCTCGGTCCCGTGGTCGGCCAGCGTCTGGCGGTACGAGCTATAGCGCTCTTGGGTGTCCAGCTGCCCCAGGCACCCGGCGAAGGCAATGCGGGTGTGGCCGTGGCCGATGAGGTGTTCGACAACTTGCCTGATGCCGCCTCGGTTGTCGGTCATCACTACGGGGCAAGACAGACCCGGCTCTTCGTGCGCGATAGCCACCAACGGCTTGCCCGACCCCTGCAGGGCTGCCAAGTAACCAGGCGGCGTAGCGGAACCTATGACGACAAAGCCGTCCAGGCGTTCCCAGCCCACTCGGCCCAAGATACGAGCCGCCGTGCTCTCTTGAAGCTCCATGCCGGGCGTGGCAGTTTGCGCAGAAACGACACGGTAACCGTGCTGCCAAGCCACCTGCGTTATGGAGGACAGAAGCACGCCGTAGTACGGGCCCGCCAAGTAAGGCGAGATCACGCCGATCGCTCGCCCACCCTGCGGGGCGTCCGCCACCGAGCCAACGGCACCAGCAGGTGCCACCAGGCTGGTCTCGGCAGGCACCACATTGCGGGTTCGGGCCATGACGGACGGCACGGCTGGGCTCCTAAAGCCAAGGGGGGACGGCCACCCAGACGGCGCCCGTCCCTGTCCAGACGGCGCCAGTCCCTGCCCTTGCTGTCAGCTTCCTACAGCTGTTCACAGGTAGTTAATCGTCGCGAATTAGGCAGACCTTGAGCAGGGGCCCTGGTCGGGCCATGAAGGCGGCGCACCGCCATCTCGTTGCCTGGCGACCTAGCGGAAGCGCTACGGCGAGAAGCCCGTCGCCGCGGCCTTACGGTATCTGAAGTGGCCCGCCAAGCACTGAGAGCGCGGTTGGGACCGGAGATGGGGCCCAAACCTGGCTTCGTAGGGCTTGGGAGGAGCGGTTGTACTAACACGGCTCGCAACGCGGAACAGATCTTGGCTGAGGAACGGGCACCGGGTACGTTGCGAGGCGAACGTTGTTGACATGTGTTGTCGGTAGTGGCCCGTTGTACGCTGCTGCTGACCTCGACGACGAGGACCATGAGGCTTGTGCCGCGGCTTTGTCCGCTGCAGGCCGGGCCCTCGTCATACCAGCTCTTGTCGTGGCTGAAGCGACATGTCTGATAGGTACCCGCCTTGGGCTAAAAGCCGAAGCTGCTTTTCTCGCCTCACTATCGGCCTACGAAGTGGAAGCTCCCCTTCCCGAGGATCGGGCCCGCATCGCAGAACTGGTGAGGCAGTACTCTGACTTCCCTCTCGGAGGCACAGATGCTTCGGTTGCGGCGCTAGCCGAACGGCTAAAAGCCCCTCTTGTCGCGACTCTAGACCCACGTCATTTCCAGGCGCTCCAGCCAAGGCACTGTGACGCTTTCGAGATAGTGCCGTAGCGTCGCTGCACGAGCGTGCTTTTAGCAACTGAACGGCCGGATGTACCATCACGCCATGACGGCTCGGCGGGCTCACGCGACCTGGGCCGCTCTGGCCGCCGTCCTGGCAACTGGCCTGGCTGGTTGCGGGACGAGAGTTGAGGCCAAGGCGCTGCCTCCAAACAGGGCCATCGACGTGGTGGTGTCAGCGTACCCCCTCGCCCAGCTCACGAGCTACATAGGAGGCAGAGACGTACAAGTCGACGACCTAGCACCTCCCGGTAGCGCTCCAGAAAACCTAAAGCTGACGCAATTGCAGCTCAAAGAGGTCGCCCGGGCCCCTTTGTTAGTAGACGTGGGCGACGGCTACCAGCCCCAGGTGGAGGCAGCGCCCACCCGCCACCGCCTCTCCCTCCTACCAGCCGTCTCGGGCGAAGCGCAGCCCTACCAGTTCTGGTTGGACCCTGCGCTAATGGGCCGCGCGGCCGACGTGCTGGCCCAAGCGCTCGCAAAGGCGGACCCCGCCGGCCGGGCACAGTTCTACAATGGGGCCCGTGACTTTCGCTCTGTCGTCAGCTCTTTGGAAAGCGACTACCAGTCCGGCTTCTCCACGTGCAACACGACCGATTTCGTAACCGCGGACAATGCTTTTGAGCGGATGGCGCGCTCTTATGACCTTGTGGACATCGCCGTAGACAGCACAGGCACGCAAGAAGCAGCCGCCCTCGTCAAAAAGTACGCCATCCCGGTGGTTTTCGCGGAGACAGGGGCACCCGCCGGCGCAGTCCAGCGGGTGGCTACTGAGGCCGGGGTACCGCTCAAGACCCTCGACCCCATGGAGGTCGCCCCCAAGGCCAAGGCGCTCGCTTCACAGAGCTATTTCACGACGATGGAAGACAACCTGAGCACTATCGAGGAGGCGCTGTCCTGTGACACGTCGGCTAATTACTGAAGCTCCAAAATGAAACTAGTCGTCGACCAGCCCATAGCTTTGAGCGCAAGAGACGCACAGGGGGTCTTCGTCGACCCCGCCTTCTACAACGAGCTCGGAGCCTTGGCCGGCATTTCAGCTCCGACGTTGCTGTCGTTTTCCAAGGCCGAGAACCGGGCCCGGCTCGTCCTCGGCTACCGGTTTTCCGGCCAGCTTTCCGGGCCGGCTGCAATGCTGCTCGACACCAAAAAGCTCACCTGGGCACAACAAACAGACGTCGACTTGTCTTCACGACGCACCCAGGTCCGTATGGTGCCCGACAATTACAAGGATTTTTTCTCTTTCGAAGGTTGGTACGAACTGCGAGACATCGACGAAGGCAACTGCACCCAGCACCTCGAGGCGGACCTCATCGTGCACGTGCCGCTCCTTGGGCCCCTGGCTGAAAGGGCGATAGCCATGTCCGTCCGCCAAAACCTGGCCGAGACCGCCCAGCTAGTAGAGCGCTACGGCAAGCAGGGCCGCTAGCGGCATGTTTGCCAGGACGGCGAGGTGGTCAACCCAAGGCGGGGCCATTTACGCTAGGGTCGCAAAACCGCAATGACGATCGCCCAAGGAGAGCTGCAAAATGGCACCACGAACTGCACTTGCAGCACGTTGAGCAGGCTGCCTTGCTAACGGTTGCAGAAACGGCTGAGCGCCTGGCCCGGCTGTTACGGGGGGCGGGTGACGAAGCTCAACTGTCCGACCCCGGCGGCCACGAGCTCGAGTTCTTTGACCACGTCCGGCTGGAGCCCCTAAAGCGCGGTCAGCCTCCAGAGGACTGCTGGGCGGTAGACGGGGGCCAGGCACTGGTCGCCGACGCTCGCACCCTCCAAGTGGCAGTAACCCGGGCTAGCCGGTGCCGTTGGCAAGGCGGCCGCTCCAGCCTCGAAGACGAGGGCCAGTTGAAAGTGCACCTTCTCGCTGGCACCGGCGGTGGCCCAGAGGCCCGGCGCTCGCTGAGCGAGCTCGGTGCGCCTGTGCTGGCCGACGCCCCGGTGGACATCAACCTGTTGCGCGACTGGTCCGAGTGGCAGCTCGTCGCACGCTGTGTCCAGGAGGCCGGGCCTGGCGCCTTGGTCCTGGTCGATGGGGACCTCCAGCCCGACTGGCGGGTGCCTGCCGATTGGCTGGCTAACCTTGTCGACCAAGCCAACAGGCGCGCTGTATCGCTAGTAGGGGTCACAAAGCACAGCTCGCTAGCACGAGGAGGCGCCCCCTTGGTCGGCCAACTTGAGCTCGAAGCAGAGGCCCTCTTCGGCCCGCGGGCTTGCTGGTGGGCTCCCATTGCCCGTACCCGCAGCGAGCGCGGACCGGTTTGCCTTGTGGTAGTGGCGCGCCTCGACCCTGACGCCCGCTTCGCCTTTCGCATCGACCTTGCGGGCACGCCAAGCACGGCTGCGCTGCTAGGCCAGCTTTCGGCCCTCTCCGACGACGCGGCCTTCCCTGGCTACCCCTACCCCCTTTCGGTAGCCGACCAGCTGGCGGCGTGCCCCGGCTGGCTGCGTGAGGAGCTCTGGTCAGAACTTGAGACAGCGCTCTCACAAGCTGGCGTGCCCGAGGAGGTGACCGAGCGGGCGTTCGCCGACCGCCACCACCTCATGGAAAGGACATGACCCAGATGGACGAGCACGCCCAGGCAGGCGCACGCCCGTGCCACCTGCGATGCTGGTACAGCCATGGATGCCGTCCATTTCCCTAAAACTTCCCCTGCCCCCTCACCAAGCAGCCCATTGCTACCCACCCATACGAGAGGCCGCTTGTTCGGCCGCAACGTCTTGGAAGCCCTGTTCAGGGCCGCGCCCGACGAGGACCTGTTCCTCGGCGAACTGCTCGTCGGTGTAGACGAAGCGACCGATCGGCGCTATTTGTTCCGGGTCGTGGACGTGAGCTACGGGAGCGAGCACCGAGAACCCGGCTGGGCTGAAAGGGTCGCAGGTACCTTGCTGGCTGACGACGCACGAGGTGAGGCTGGCGCCCACCCCCTCCACGAGCAGGCCCGTCGCACCTACAGGTTGGCCGAGTGCCGCTGCCTTGGTTACCTCGCTCCCCCGTCGGTGCCGGGCGGCCCCAGAGAAGTTTTCCGCAAGCCGAAGAGCCTGCCTACCCAGTTCTCCCGAGTCGTGTCACCGGACAAGGAAGACTTCGCGTTCTTGGCCCGGCGCATGGGCGACCTGCCAGTTGGCCACCTCCGCAGCGGCGAGACGGTCGTGGACTTACCAGTCGGCATCCCCGGTCGCAGCCTGGCAAGCCACGTCGGCATCTTCGCCACCACTGGCATGGGCAAGTCCAACCTGCTCCAAGTCTTGTGCGCTGGGGTGCTGCAAGCCAACGGGCGCTACAGCCTGCTCGTGTTCGACCCCCATGGCGAGCACCGCTCCGCTCTCGCCCGTCACCCCTGGGCGGCTGTCGGCCTCCGCACTTACTCAGACCGCCGGCTGGCCGGCACCTCCACGCTGCGGGTCAGCTTGGGCGAGCTATCAGTAGACGACCTCCGCACCGCGTACGAGTGGAGCCGTCCCCAAGAAGAGGCTCTCCACGAGCTGGAACGCCACTACGGCGGAGAAGGTCTGGCCTGGCTGGCAGAGTTCGCCATGGTAGACGACCTGCCTGGCTTCAGAGACGTCGAGCTCTCGGCCAGAGTAGCGCTCAACACCCTGCAGGTCATCCACCGCCGTGCCCGCCGCATCGTCGACCTTCCCTGCATATCCACTGACCCGGCCGTATCAGTGGGCCGGCGCGTGCTCGACGAACTGACCTCAGGCAAGGTTGTCCTAGTAGACGTGAGCGGCCTGGGCGGGACCGAGGAAGTCCTTGTCGCCTCTTACCTGACCCGGCGCGTGCTGGAAGAGTGGCAGGCCGCCTTCCTGCGGGGCCCAGAGCACCACGCCTCGCTCCCTGTGGTAGCCGTAGCGCTAGAAGAAGCCCAACGGGTCCTGTCCGCGAACAAGGACCGAGAGTCCAACGTCTTCCCACGAGTGGCCAGAGAGGGGCGCAAGTTCGGTGTCGGCCTTCTCGCAGTGACCCAACAGCCAAAGCTGCTAGACGACGAGCTGCTCAGCCAGTTCAACACCTTCTTCGTGCTCGGCTTAGCCGACGAAAAGGACCGCAACATAGTGCGTTCTTCAGCCAAACAAGACCTCTCAGCACAAGGGCCAGAAATCCAGACGCTCATGCCAGGCGAGTGCCTCCTCGCCAACCTAGAGGCACCATTTGCCGTGCCCGCTCACGTTTACCTTTACGACGAGGTAGTTCGTTCCGCTCCCCCGCCTCCCGCACCCCGCCAGGTGGCACCGCCTAACGTGGGGGCGCTGGTGGACTGACGCTACGTGGCTGCCGCCGCGGCTCCGGCAGGCCCCGCGGGCAGCCCACGCCGTAGCTCTCGTCGCTCGCCAGCCACCGCCGGTACTGGCTGAGGCCCACCTCAGTGGGCGGCTGTCCCAACCCATGGGCCCTGGTCAGCCCGAAAAGTCTCCGGCGTCCCGGCGGAAGCGCTGCAAGACGTCTACCAGCAAGCTCAGATCTTCTTCGCTCATACCCGGTTGAGAGAAGACCTCTCGGTTGAGCGCCACCGTCGCTCGTTGAGCCAGCTCACGCCCAGCCGGGAGGATCTCCGCCAGCGTGGTCCGACGGTCGCTCGCATGCGGGACGCGTTTTATCAGGTCGCGTTCCTCCAAGCGGTCAACGGCGTTGGTGATGCTAGTAGGGTGGACCTGCAGGCGTGCCCCGATCTTATTGAGCGGCAGCGAGCCCCTCCTCGAGAACAACAGGAGCATGAGCACTTCGTAGCGGGCAAAGGTGAGCCCCAACGGGCGCAGCACGGCCTCGGTACGGGCCAAGAACAGCTGCTGGGCACGCACGACCGAAGTGATCGCAGCCATGCCCTGGGCGGCCTCCGGCCAGCCGTGCTCCACCCACTGACGACGGGCCTCGATAATGGGGTCAAAGCCAAGCGGCCGGGACATGGTCTCTCTTTCGCCGTCTCTCTTTCGCCGTCTCTCTTTCGCCGTCTCTCTTTCGCCGTCTCTCTTTCGCCGTCTCTCTTTCGCCCGGGCGGAACGGCCGAGCCAGTCCCCCCGGTGCCCTATTTCGCAGGTTCGCAGGGCTAGGACGGCCAAGCCCGTCCTCCAAGTGGTTCGCAAACGGAGACTAGCCGCTCTTGGCCAACGAGGTCACGCACGACCAAGCCGCGCCGGCTCGCAGCCCCCGGCGCGTTCACTTTACCAAGGCAACGTGAACAGCTTTGTTAACCGTCGCTTTTCGCAACCGTCGCTCCCTCGTGCTGTACTGGGGACCATGAAGGTGGCAGCGATCGGGGACGCCCACTTGGGCCGCTCGTACTTGCCCTACACGACAAGCGCGTCAGAAGGCAGCGTCAACCAGAGGGAGTGGGACTTCGAACGCTCCTTTGAGGCTGCGGTCGCACTGGCGCTGGAGCAACAGCCTGACCTTCTCATCTGGCTAGGCGACATCTTCGACCACCCAGCACCGCACTACCGCTCGTTCCGGGTCGCCCAAAGGGCACTGGCCGCTGTCCGTGAGCACGGAGTGCCGACGGTCGTGATCAGCGGCAACCACGACACTCCCCGCCTGCCCGGACGAGGCAGCCCGTACTCGGCCCTCGCCGACACCTTCCCCGAAGTCCACTTCGCCACCCGGCTGAGCTACGAGCGCTTCGAGATCGCCGGGCGCGGCGACAGCGTGGTCGTGCACGCCGTGCCTCAAATGATGAGCGTTGAGGCCACCCTGTCAGCGCTTGAGGAGGCGAGCAAGGCGCGCAACAACCGCACTGGCCAGACAAACCTCCTGGTCACCCACCCCCGCATCAAGCAGGTGGAGCCTCGCCATGCAGACATCAACGAGATAGAAGTGGACCTAAACGACCTTCGCTCCGACCTTGTGCTGCTCGGCCACTACCACTTCCATACGCAGGTGGCTGAAGGCATCTGGTACGCGGGCTCAACCGACACCTTCAGCTTCGCTGACGACCCTGACAAGCCAAAGGGCATCGTCGTCCTCGACACCGT
>JBMFUG010000018.1:0-35520 GCA_049966695.1 Acidimicrobiales bacterium
TGGGCGTCAGCTCTCCTTGGGAACATCAGCTGGTCGGCAAAGGCACCTGCAAAGCCGGGGTGCGTCGTCAGCTCGACGTATTGGGCACGCTGCGCGATCTCGCTAGCTTTGGCCCGGCTCTTGCGGTCGAGCAGCATTTGTTGGGCGCCTTGGCCGGCAGCGTTGCCCACTTGGCGGTAGCGCTGAGCAGGTACGTCCGGCAGGAGCCCCACGGCGATCGCGCTCGCTATGTCTAGGTAGGTGCCGAAGGCGCCGGCCACGACAACTTCGTCGATGGAGCCCACCTGAGCACCCGCGGTCGCCAGCAGGATTTCGGTCCCAGCCCGTATGGCCGCTTTGGCCAGCTGGACCTCCCCGGCGTCGCGCCGGGTCAGCAGGATGTCGCGCCCGTGACCGCTTTGGCTGGCGGGCACGATCATTGCTGCCGGTCCTTGGGCCGAGCGGGTGACTAGGGGGTGAGAGAGCTGGAAGTGGCCACGCTCGTCTACGGCTCCAGCATCGAGCGCCGCAGCCAGCGCGTCGAGGATCCCTGAGCCACAGATGCCAACCGGCGCAACGTCGCCGATCGTGTGCACCTGGAACCCTCCGTCTAGGTATGCCACGCGCTCAACAGCCCCCTGGGCAGCCCGCATGCCGTCGTGGATGTGGGCACCCTCGAAGGCCGGCCCGGATGCGGTAGAACAGCACCACAGCCGCCCCTGGTAGACCACGCTCACCTCGGTGTTGGTGCCGATGTCGAGGAGGAGGACGGTCCTGTCGCCATCTGTCGCCCCGCTGGCGAGGAGGGCGGCCGTGTGGTCTGCGCCTACGAAGCCTGCAATGTTGGGCGGCAGGTAGACGTGGGCGCCAGGGGCCATTTCGAGACCTGTAAAGGCAGCTGGGACTGCGAGCTCCTCGGTGACTGCAGGGACGTAGGGAGCGGTCCCGAGCTGAGCGAGCGGGAGGCCCAAGACGAAGTGGTGCATGGCCGTGTTGCCAACGGCTACCGCGTCCACCAGCTGGCCAGGCACCGCCCCCGCTTCGCTCAGCAACTTGCCGAGCAGCTCGTTGATGCCGTTGGCCAACATGCGGCGTGCCTCTTCGGCGCGGTCTTCGCTTGTCCCCGCATAGGCGATACGGCTCATGACATCCTCGCCAACCGTCACCTGCGGGTTGCTCGCAGCCCCCTTGGCGAGCACTTGGCCCGCCTCGAGGTCTACCAAGTAGGCAGCCAACTTGGTCGTGCCGATGTCGATAGCTGCTCCGAGCGCCTTGGCCCTCTTCGGGAGCAACGCCACGAGCTCGTGCGCCGGGCGCTTACCCGGGTGGGCCTCGCTGGCGGGCGAGCTGTCTATGGCGAGGCTCTCGGCCGGGCGTCGCAGCACGGCCTTGACCGCCCAGTCTTCGGCTCGCAATGTGCCCGGGAGCGAAGCGAGGAGGCCCCAGCTCGGCGTCGGCACCGGCCAGCCTGCCCCAGCCAGCGAGGCCTCGACACGGGTGGCGTCGCTGCGCAAGTCGGAGAGCGAAGGCCGAGGCACCTCGATGTCGACAGTCATGATGGCTTGGTCGAGGTCACCGGAGCCACTGAGAGAGGTCTCGACTTGGAGCCGCTGTTGGCTCGACAGGGACCCCGGTGGGATGCTGACGGCCACGTCGCCTGTCACGGTGGCTTGGCAGGCGAGCCTGGTGCCCTCCGACAGCTCGGCAGGCGAAAGAAGCTCTTTTTCCACAGCGCTCGGGGGGCTGAGCTGGCCGGTGGTCAGCAAGACGCGACAAGTGCCGCAAAGGCCGAGGCCGCCGCAGACGGAAACAAGCTCGACTCCAGCGGAGCGGGCTGCTGCCAGCAGCGTCGTGCCGGTCGGCACTTCCGTGCGACGGCCGAGCGGCTGGAACTCGACCTTGGCCATGGCCCGTGGTGCGTGCGGCTCAGGCGCTGCGCTCACGCGGCCCGAACCTCGCCGGTAACGGCCTCGACCATGGCCATGAAGTTCATAAGGGGCGTGTCGAGCTGAACGTGGTGGGTCGGGGCCAGTATGAGCCCTCCGTCGCGCCCCAGTGACCCTATCCTTTGCAGCACTTCCCGGCGCACGTCGTCGGGGGCCCCAAAGGGCAATGTGCGCTGCTCGTCGATGGAACCCCAAAAGCACAGGTGCTTGCCGTACTCGCGCTTTAGGCGCACAGGGTCCATCGCCGCTGGCTGTAGCGGGTTCAGCACGTCGATGCCTATCTCGATCAGCTCGGGGATTATGGCGTACACGCACCCATCGGTGTGGTAGGCGACCTTTACTGCTGGGTTGACGGCTTTCACTCGCTCGACTATGTGCGCCATACGTGGTTTCAGGTACCGTCGCCAGTGCCGTGGGGACATGAGCATGCCAGTTTGGTGGCCCACGTCATCACCAAGCCAGACCATGTCCACCCCGGTGCGGGCTAGCGTCTCGGCCACCTCCAAGTGGTACTGGTAAGGGATCTCCAAAATAGCATCGGCCAGGTCAGGGTCCTCTATGAGATCGGCCATGAGCTGCTCGAGGCCGCGCAGCGCCCAGGCCGATTCGAAGATCGTGGTTACTGCAGAGCCAACGATCCAGTACTCGTCCTTGTGCTCGGCGACCAAGCGCTTGGCGTCGCGGTAAAGCTCTGGCCGCCTGGGGTCAGGAGGCTTGTAGCTCGCCAGTGCCCTGGCGTCAGCCAGCGGGTGGCCCACGGGTTCTGTGTAGTGGCCAATCCCAAAGGGCGTCTGGTAGGCGACTGACTTCCAGCCCACCCCCCATTCGTCCACGTAGTAGTCGCCTTGGCCGTAGTAGGAGTTGGCAAACCCGACCGAGGTTATGAGAACGTCCTGGCCTAGGGCGATCTCGAGGTCGTAAGGGTTGCCTCCCCCGTGCGGGTTGTGCGCGTCGGGGGACGGCTGGAGCCCGAGCTCGGCGCGCAAGCGCTGTGCGAACTCGGGGGTGAAGGTCGCTTGCCACGGGCAACGGTCCGGTTGCCGGTGGCCCAGGGCTTCAGCGACGCGGTCTCGGTGAGCCACCTTTTCTCCTCGCGCTGGGGCGACGGCGGCGCGTCCTAGTGGTAGACGTGGGCAACAGCACTGCTGATTTCCTCGACCGATGTAGTGAACCTCGCCGACGTAGCAAAGCGCACCAGCGCCCCGCCCGCCAGTGCCCTTGGGCCTGGCTGGTGGTGACCTTTGGCCCGCAGCAGCGCTTTGTCTGTTCCGGCCGGGCTAGGGCCTCAGGGCAGGGCGCGTGGCCCCTCGTAGCGAAGCGCGTGGGTTGCTCCAAGGCCCGAAGCAGGCTCATAGGCACGGTACGAAGTTGACGACCGCAGTCGATTACTTGGGCCGACCTAATACTTGCCGTGGGGAGCGCTGACAAGATCGAACTGTGCGGGGGGAGTATTGTTGCCGGTTAACGTTCAGGCCTGCCTTGTCCGTGAGGTGGCCTGGTGCTTGTGGGCAACGGCCGGTCGTGCGGCCAACGTAGAACAGGAGAGCATATGGCAGCGTCCAGTCACTGGCGAGCCCCGGTCGGCATTGCGGCCGCGGCCGCAGCGCTCGTGGCTATGGCCACAGTTGGCTTCGCCGGAGGGGCTAACGCCTCTGGGCTAGTTTCGGCAACCAGGCCAGCGGCCGTCCAGGCCCAAGGGGGGGTGATCAAGTACGCCGAGGGGCCCGGCACCCCGGCAAACTACATCTTCCCCGAGACCAGCTCTGCCTATCAGAGCCTCTACAACAACAGCCAGTTCATCAACTTGATGTACCCGCTTTTGTACTTGCCGTCACCTAACCAGCCGACCCTCGATTACGCCCGTTCGATGGCGTACCCGCCGGTGTGGAACAAGACAGATACCGAGGTGACCGTCACGCTCCGTCACTACATGTGGTCCGACGGCGTCCCGGTCACCGCTCGCGACCTCATTTTTTACATAAACCTGGGCAAAGCCATGGGGCCGACGTGGGGCAACTACAGCGGGCCGACGCAGTTCCCCTACGACTTGAAGAGCTACACGGCTGTCAATGCCACGACAGCCAAGTTCGTCTTGGACAGCCCGATCAACCCTACGTACTTTGACGACAACGGGCTTGACTACATAACACCGATACCGCAGCACGCCTGGGACAAGACCTCGGTCAACGGGCCTATCGGCAACTACGACATGACGCCTTCAGGTGCGAAGGCCGTGGTCGCGTTCCTCCAAAAGCAGGCCGCCGACACGACCGCTTACACCACCAACCCGTTGTGGAAGGTCATAGACGGGCCTTGGGAGCTAAAGAGCTTCGGTGGCGCGAGCTCGCCTGACATTTTCGTGCCCAACCCCAAGTTCTCTGGGCCCAAGCCGCTCGTCTCGGAGTTCGAGGAGATCCCCTTTACGACTGACTCCGCGGAGTTCACGTCGCTAAAGGCAGGCACTTCCGCCCTTGATTATGGTTATGTGCCCACCGAGGACATCCCCGCGATCCCCTCTGTCCAAAGCGAGGGCTACAACATCTCGAAGGTCCCTACCTGGGGCTTCGACTACATAATCCCGAACACCAAGAACCCCCAGGTCGGTGCCATTTTGAGCCAGACCTACATGCGCCAGGTGCTCGCCCACCTGGTCGACCAGGACACGATGATCTCTCACTTCATGCGGGGTTATGGGATCCCGACCTACGGGCCTACGCCCATCTACCCGAAGGGCAACCCCTTCGTCAGCTCCGCTGAGCTAAAGAACCCTTACCCGTACTCGGTCTCGGCCGCCGAAGCGATCCTGAAGGCTCACGGCTGGCAGGTTAACCCCAACAAGGTGGACGTTTGCGAGGTACCGGGCCCATCGGGCTGCGGTGCGGGCGTGGCGAAGGGCGAGAAGCTCTCGCTCAACTTGCTGTACTCGAGCGGCAACTTGATCATGCAGGAAGACAACGACCTCTTCCAGTCCGACGCTGCCCAGGCCGGGGTGCAGATCAACCCGAAGGCCGCCGACTTCAACACTGTGATCTCTCAGGTCCAGCCGTGCATCCTGCCAAAGGACAAGGGCACGCCGTACTGCAACTGGCAGCTAGGTGAGTACGGGGGCATCAGCTTGTCGACTTACCCAAGTGGCGAAGGCCTGCTCAATACCGGCGGTGCTTTCAACGCCGGGCAGTACTCCGACCCGGCCTTGGACAAGTTGATCAACGAGAGCACCGTTGCCAACACGCTGTCGGCGTACCACCAGTACGAGGACCTTGTCGTGCAGCAGGAGCCGTGGATCTGGCAGCCTGTCCCCGACAACATCGCAGCTACCGCGAAGAACCTCGCCGGTTACGGCTTGACAAGCGAGTTCACAGGGTTCTTCGGTTACATCGAGCCCCAGTACTGGTACTTCACCAAGTAGTCGTACTGGTACTTCACCAAGCAGAGGCTTTATAAGAGGTGAGCCAACTGTGGCCGGGGCCTTGTGGCAGGTCCCGGCCACAGGGGCTACTTTGAGACGTTCCCGTGGGCTAAGACTTTGACTGGTTACATACTTCGGCGCTTGTTGCAGTCAATAGTGGTACTGCTGCTCGTGGCCATGATCATGTTCGTCTTGTTCCACCTCTTGCCCGGCAACCCCGCCCGGGCCGAGCTCGGGGTGAGGGCGCAACCTGCTGCGGTCGCTGCCTTTGACCGCCTGCAGGGCCTCAACAGGCCCATCTGGTACCAGTTCTGGCTTTACCTTGACCACCTGGTGCACGGCAACCTCGGTTTTTCCTACGTCCAGAACGCGTCAGTGGCGCTTTTGTTCGCGCAGCGGTTCCCAAAGACTGTGCTTTTGCTAGGCCTCGCCACCATCGTCGCGATCGTCGTCGCGGTCCCGCTCGGCATATTGCAGGCGGTGCGGCGCAACAAGCTGGACGACTATGTGCTGACTGGCGGCGCCTTCGTGCTGTACTCCTTCCCGACTTTTTGGCTCGGCATCGTGCTCATAGAGATCTTTGCCATCTCTTTGCACGTACTGCCCCCGACTGCGCCGGAGGGCACCTCTGTCGGCCAGATCCTCTCGGACTGGCAGGGCTTGGTCTTGCCCGTGATGACCCTGGCGCTTGTGAGCATCGCTTCCTATAGCCGCTATATGCGCTCAGCGATGATCGACAGCCTGGCACAAGACTACATACGTACCGCGAAGGCCAAGGGGTTGAGCCAGCGGGTCATCCTGTTGCGCCACGCGCTGCGCAACTCTTTGATACCTATGGCCACGCTGATAGGGTTGTCGATCCCGGGTGTGCTGAGCGGGGCAGTTATTACGGAGTCGGTCTTCAACTACCCAGGGGTCGGGCTACTTTTCGTACAGTCCGCCGACTCCGAGGACTTCCCGGTCCTGCTTGGCCTGACTTTGGTTGCAGCTGTCGGAGTGGTCGTGGGCAACCTTGTCGCCGATATTGGGTACGCGATCTTGGACCCGAGGATCCGCTACTGATGACCAGTGGTCCGTGGCCCGGTGAAGACGCTGTTACGGCCTACGGCCCTAAAGAGGGCGTCGACCTGCTGGATGAAGGCGGTAGCCCCCTGGCAGTGGCCACGGGGCAAGAGGATCTTGGCCCAGGTGGTGCGTCTGGTGTCGCGGAGCGTTTTGAGGGAGGCGAGGCGCGCCCGACAGGCAGTGCGTTCCGTCTCAGCCTGGTCACCTTTATCGAGAACAAGCTCGCTATTGCCGGCCTCGTCATCTTGGTCCTCTTGGTGCTGTTCTGCTTCGTAGGGCCGCATATCTACGTCACCAACCAAAGGACGGTGAACCCAGCGCTGTCGAACTATGCCCCGAGCAGCGCCCACCTCCTCGGCACTGACGGCGAGGGTTTCGACGTGCTCGGCCGGCTCATGCTCGCTGGCCAGAGCTCGATCGAGATCGGGCTAGCCGCGGGGCTGTGCGCCGCCATTTTCGGGACGCTTTATGGGGCGATCTCGGCGGTCGTGGGCGGGGTGGTGGACGCAGTGATGATGCGCCTCGTGGACGCCCTGTACTCTCTGCCCGGCCTTTTTCTCCTGATCCTTCTGTCGGCTATCTTCAGCCCCAACCTGCCGCTCATGATCCTCGTGCTCAGCTTCATCTCCTGGCTGGGGCCAGCACGTCTCGTGCGAGGCGAGGCGCTCAGCCTGCGCACACGCGAGTACGTCCAGGCAGTAAAGGTCGCTGGCGGGACACAACGTAGGATCGTGGTTCGCCATATAGTGCCGAACGCGATCGGCACGATCATGGTGAACACGTCGTTCCTTATAGCCGACGCCATCTTGTCGCTCGCGGCGCTCAGCTACCTTGGGCTCGGCTTGCCGGACACCACGCCGACCTGGGGTGGGATGCTGTCCAACGGCACGAACGTCATTTTTGACGGGTACTGGTGGCAGATTTACCCGGCTGGCATTGCCATCGTCCTCACGGTCGTGGCCTTTAACTTCATCGGAGACGCCTTGCGCGACAGCTTGGACGTCCGGCTGAGACGACGCTGAGCAGGCGCGGCGCCAACCGCTTTCCCGGTGGTGGCTGGGGCAGAGGTCTGTGCGGCCAGGGAGATCGTCGTAGGCGCGCTGAACTTGCCTGAGCAGCTCGCAGGCGGGCGCGTCAGACCGGTACGACGCTGGCGGAAGACGCCTCGTCGCTGAGCGGTGGCTGGAGAGGGAAGTGACAGGCGGCGTGGTGCCCCGTGCCGAAGCGTCGCAGGGCGGGCTCCTCCTCGGCGCAACGAGCCTGGGCGAAGGGGCAACGTGTGCGGAACCGGCAGCCGCTAGGCGGTGAAATGGCCGAAGGCAGTTCACCTTGCATGGGCGCTGACGGCCGGCTCTTAGCAGTCACCGGGTCGGGGACGGGGATCGTGTCGATCAGCCCCCGCGTATAGGGGTGGGCTGCGTGGGCGTACACGTCGGCTGCTGGGCCTATCTCGACCAGCTTGCCGAGGTACATGACGCCGATGGTGTCTGCGAGGTACTTCACGACAGCCAGGTCATGCGAGATTATTATGTAAGTGAGGTCATGACGCTCTTGTAGGGCACGCATGAGGTTCAGGATCTGTGCCTGGATCGACACGTCAAGGGCTGAGACAGGCTCGTCAGCCACGATCAGCTTGGGGTGCAGGGCGAGCGCTCGGGCGAGGCCGATGCGTTGTCGCTGGCCACCCGAGAACTCGTGAGGGTAGAGGTTGGCGGCTTTTGGCGAAAGGCCCACTTCGTGGAGCACTTCGTCGACGCGGCGGTCTTGCTCCCGGCGGGTGCCTATGTGCTGGATGACGAGTGGTTCGCGCACGATCGAGCGCACCCGCATGCGAGGGTCGAGGGAGGAATAAGGGTCCTGGAACATTAGCTGCAGCTCGCGGCGGCGGCGGCGGAGCTGCGAGCCACGCAGGGAGGAGATCTTCTCGTCCTCGAAGTAGACCGCTCCGCGCGTCGGGCGCTCCAGGGCCACGACGAGCCGGCCTATCGTCGTCTTGCCGCAGCCGGACTCGCCTACCAAGCCGAAAGTCTCTCCCTGGTGCAAGGAGAAAGAAACGTTTGACACAGCTTTGACGGTGCCTATCACGCGCTGGATGACAGCGCCAGCCGTCACCGTGTACTCCTTGTCGAGCCCCTCTACGCGCAGCAGGAGTTCCCGCTGCCCCAGTTCGCGCGCCCGTACTGGCCACAAAGGCCCAGCGTCTGGCCATGGCGGGCGTGCGGAGGACGCTGGTGGCAGCACGAGGCCCGGCGGGCCGGTCTCCGCTGGCCCCGAGGTTTCGTCGGGCGACGTGGCCGATGTCAAGGACGGCCCTGGCGCAAGGGGGGCTTGGCCTACAGGTTCTCTCATGGGAAGCTGTCCTGGCCCTGCGGTTGGCACGGGGTGGTAGCAGGCAAAGACGTGGCTGGCGGGGGCTGCGAGCGTGCTCGCAGCCCGGGTTGGTGCTGCCGAGACGTTGGCACCGGTTTTGTCAGCCGCGCTGAGCGGTGCCGCGTCAGCCGAGGAGAGCGATGGCTCCGCTTCCACGCATTCCTTGGTGGCATAGCGGCAGCGAGGGGCGAACCTGCACCCGACCAGGTGCGCCGAAAGGTCCGGTGGCATGCCAGGGATGGAGTAGAGGCGCTGGCTCTTGTCTTGGTCGAGACGCGGGATCGACCGGAAGAGAGCTTCAGAGTACGGGTGGCGCATGGTGGCGAACAGCTCGTCAGTGGTGGCCGCCTCGACAACCTTGCCTGCGTACATGACCATGACACGGTCCGTGCGGGCAGCTATAACCCCCATGTCGTGGGTTATTAGGAGCACTGCCATGTTCAGCCTGTGGCGAAGGTCGTCGATCAGGTCAAGGATCTGGGCTTGTATGGTCACGTCCAGAGCTGTGGTCGGCTCGTCCGCTATGAGAAGCTTTGGCTCACAAGCCAGTGCCATGGCTATCATCACCCGCTGGCGCAGGCCACCTGATAGCTGGTGAGGGTAATTGTGGATCCGCTCATCTGGCCTAGGCATACCCACCAGCCGTAGGACCTCCAAAGCTCGCTCTAGAGCCTCAGCCTTTGAGGCACCCCGGTGGAGGCGTACCGGCTCGGCGATCTGCCGGCCGATGGTCCAAGTCGGGTTAAGCGATGTCATTGGGTCTTGGAAGATCATGGCGACCTGGTTGCCGCGGACCTGGCGCATCTCAGGCTCCGAGAGCTTGACGAGGTCGCGGCCCTCGAGGCGGACTGACCCCCCGGTCACGTGGCCGGCCCCTGGGAGAAGCTTCAATATGGAAAGGCCGATCGTGCTCTTGCCGCAGCCAGACTCCCCCACCAGGCCGAGGCACTCTCCTGGCCCGATCGAGAAGGACACCTTGTCGACAGCTCGGACAGTCGCATGGCGCAGGTGGAACTCGGCTTCGAGATCCTCGACTTCCAAGACACGGCCTACCTCGTCGAGGGAGCCGTCCCGGTGTCCAGCCTCCCCTAGTGCGGGCACGAACATGTAGTCAGGCTAGCCAAAACGCTTCCCAGCCGTGGCCCGCTCAGCCCTGCCGCTGTTGGTCGCCGCCGTAGCCATCGCGGAAGGCCCGCCTAGTTGACCCCACGAACCGGCCTGCATGTGCGGCTGCTGCGCGCAGCGCCGCCTCTCGCCGCTCTGCGCGGCTCGCGTACTTGTGAGCGTTAGCAGCCCAGGGGCCCAACTGGCGGCCATGGCGGTCCTGCAGCGCGAGCACTTCTTCGTAGCCCTGACGAAAAGCGCTCTTGGTGGCAGCGAGGGAACGCTTGGCCAACCACCAAAGCGCGTACATGAGAGCCGTGGCGCCTGCCCCCACGGCCAAGTCGGCCCCGAGCAGGTGCCTGCTGTCTTCGCCGCTCTCCTCCCAGGCAACGCCCGTGAAGACGAGCACCAGGAAAAGCGCTACTAGCAACCGCCTAAGCAACGAGCGGGCACGGCTTTTCACGGACATGACGACTTGAGCGTACCTGGCGGGCAGCATGGCCCGGAAGCGCCAAGGGGCCAAACAAGCCAGACAGCCCTGCAAGGCCGGCCAAGCCTTGGCCTTTGCTTGCGGCAGGCTCAGTCGTGCGCCGGTGCACCTACCAAGTCGCCCAGGCGGTCGTCCCATGACCAGCTGGGGGCATCCCCCCACAAGTGCTCCAAGTCGTAGAAGTCGCGTACCTCTTCCAAAAAGATGTGCACTACAAAGTCGCCGTAGTCCATGAGCACCCAGCGCGCGTCATCGAGCCCCTCCACTGATAAGGGACCGCCGATGCCAGCCTCTTTCAGCTGGCGCTCGACTTCGTCGGTCACGGCCCGCACTTGACGTTGGTTGGAGCAGCTTGTAATGACAAAAGCGTCCGTGATGCCGATCAGCTTGTCTATGGACAAGACGACCGTGCCCCGGCCAAGTTTGGACGACGCTGCGCGCGCAGCGACCGCGCAATGCTGCCTGGTGCTAGAGGGTTGCCTGTCGGCAACTGCCGGGAGGGTCATAGTACTTGGACCGTGCTTGCCGAGCGTGAAAAGGAGCTGGAGCCGTCCTGGTCGCCGGTACCGAGCCACTGGAGCGTGAGCAGGGCGATCGTGATGGCAAAGGCCACAAGCAAGACAACGACGGCCAGGGCCTTCTCCCAGTTGCGGTCGCGCCTCGCTTGATGGCGTGGCACCGGTCCAGGGCGGGTCCCGAGGCTGTGGCCCGTTGTGCAGGGCGCGGCCGCACCGTGGGCCGGAGAGACATCCCGGACTGACGAGGCGTCGGTCATCTACCCACAGAGTACAAGCCTCGCTCTCGGATCACACGAACGGCAGCGTGCGGCACCAGGTAGTCGAGCGGCCTTCCGCTCGCCGCTCTGGCACGCAGGTCCGTGCTTGATATCTCGAGATTTGGCACGGCTACCTCAGCAAGCCTCCAGCCGTCTTGGCGCAGGCCCGCGGGGGGGCTCGTGCCCGGCCGGTTAACGACGACAAGTGTGGCCAGGCCCTTTACTTCTTCGAGCCGTTCCCATGTTTCAAGCTCGGCGCTCACGTCCCAGCCGACTATCAAGAACAGCTCTGCGTCGGGGTGCAGCTCGTGCAGTTGGGAAAAGGTGTCAGCCGTGTAGGAAGGCCCGCCCCGGTCGATTTCCAACCGGCTGGCTTCAAGGCCGGCGACTCCGCCCACCGCCGCTTGGACCATGGCTAAACGGTCGGCTGCTGGGGTAACGAGCCGGCGGTCTGTTTTTTGCCACGGCATGTTGGCTACCACTAGGAGCACGCGGTCAAGGCCCAGTTCATGGCGGGCATTGACGGCAGCGACTAGGTGGCCTACATGGATGGGGTCGAAAGTCCCCCCGAACACCCCGATTCGCTCACCCATGCTGGCATAGGTTAGGCGCACGAACTGGCTACGGCCGTCAAGTGCCGGGGCCGAGCAGAGTTTTGCCTGGCTTGCAGGTGCCGTAAGGCTTTGGCGGCTCCCTGGGCTTGACTTGCCATGTTGGCTCGGGCCTGCCAGGTTGGTAAGCGATGAGGCAATGGACGCCAAGCTCGTGGCGCGCTCTGCCGGCCGAGCAGCAACCTGAGTGGCCGGACGAGCACGCCCTGGAACAAGCTTTGAAGGTGCTCTCGGCACTGCCGCCACTTGTTTTCGCCGGGGAGGCGCGAGCGCTGCGGGAGGCTCTTGCTGAAGTGGCAGCAGGCAGGGCCTTCCTGCTCCAGGCGGGCGACTGCTCGGAGTCGTTCAACGACTTCACCGCAGACAGCATCCGCGACAAGCTAAAAGTCATCTTGCAGATGGCGGTCGTGCTCACGTACGGGACCGGGACACCGGTCGTGAAAGTCGGGCGCATTGCCGGGCAGTTCGCCAAGCCACGCTCGGCCCCCTACGAGGTCGTCAACGGTGTCAAGGTCCCGGCTTTCCGAGGGCACATGGTCCACGACGACGCTCCCACGCCGGAAGCCAGGCGGCCTGACCCGTCTCGCCTTATCGCCGCTTACCACCAGTCAGCTTCGACGCTCAACCTGCTGAGGGCGTTCACGAAGGGTGGTTTTGCTGATTTGTCCCAAGTGCACATGTGGAACCAGCAGTTCGTCGCCTCCAGTCGTGAGGGCCAGCGCTACGAGGCCATTGCCAGCGAGATCGACCGTGCTCTGCGGTTTATGGCAGCCTGCGGCATACAGCTCACCGCAGAGGAGACGTTGCGCCAGGTCGATTTCTACACCAGCCACGAGGCACTGCTGCTTGGTTACGAAGAGGCTCTCACGCGGCGCGATTCGCTGAGCGGGGGCTGGTACGACACCTCAGCTCACCTTTTGTGGGTGGGTGAGCGGACCCGCCAGCTCGGCGGGGCCCACCTCAACTTTCTTTCGGGGATAGGCAACCCCGTAGGGGCCAAGATAGGGCCGAGCGCCACCGCGGAGGAAGTAGTCGCGCTGTGCGATGTTCTGGACCCCGATCGCCAACCCGGCCGGCTGACGCTTATAACCCGGCTGGGCGCTGACCGAGCCGAACGTCTTCTCCCGCCTATCCAAGAGGCCGTAAAGGCTGCCGGGCACCCAGTCGTGTGGGTCTGCGACCCCATGCACGCCAACACGTTCGTTTCTGAAGGAGGGCGCAAGACTCGCCGGCTAGAAGATGTGATGGCCGAGATCTCGGGGTTTTTTGCGGCTTGCGGGGCTACTGGTAGCTGGCCCGGCGGGGTCCACATTGAGCTCACGGGGGACAGTGTCACCGAATGCCTGGGAGGGGCAGAAGAGATCCTTGAGGACGACCTAGAGCTGCGCTACACCACGACCTGCGACCCGAGGCTTAACGCTCGCCAGTCACTTGACCTAGCGTTCCAAGTGGCCGAACTGTTGCGTGCGCGTTAGACAAAGCTTTAATAGGAGCCTTGCGGTCCACTTCAGCTAGCCACTTGGTTGCGGCTGGCGCGCTCTTGGCAGTTTGTGTAGCAAGCGCGCTCCCAGGTAGCCAAGCCGCGGCGGCCGTTGCCGGTGCGCCTCTATCGGCTAGCAGCTTCGTCGAGACCTGGTCAGTCGGCCCTCTTGCCGACAAGGGAGGGCCGATCGCCGAGTCGTCGCCCATTTTGGCCACTCTCGACAACGCCGGCCCGGCCGTGGTGGTGGGGGACCGTTCGGGGTACCTCTACGCCTACCACTTGTCGGACGGCTCAGCGGTGCCGGGCTGGCCTGTTTTTGACGGCGGAGCGCCGATCGACTCAGCTCCTTCGGTGGCAGCGGTCAACGGCGAGGCCCTTGACAGCGTGTTCGTGGGCACAGGCAATGCCCAAGACCCTGGGGTTGGCGGCTACGAGGCGTACTCCCCGAGCGGCCAGGTCCTTTGGCGAACGACAGTGGACGACCCACCTAGCGACCCGCACCCAGTGTACGCGGTGCAGGCGTCGCTTACCGTCGCTGACCTGCAGGGGAGCACGGACGTTTTTGCCGGCTCCTTGGACCAGCTGTCTTATGCTATGAACGCGAGCGACGGCTCGGTGCTCCCCGGTTGGCCCTTTTTCAGCGCCGACAGTGTTTTTTCGACCGCGGCCGTCGGCGACCTGTACGGCACTGGGCAGGAGTACCTGGTGGACGGAGGAGCTTCGACGGCTGGGCTTGCGATGGGCCAGGCCTTTCCTCGTGGTGGCCAGCTGCGGGTCATCAGCCCCGAAGGTGGCCTGGTATGCGATTACAACCCCAACCAGGAAGTGGACTCTTCACCCGCGATCGGGGACTTCCTGGCTGGCGGGGCGCCAGGCATCGTGGTCGGGACCGGCTCGTTTTACGAGGGCGCTAGCGATACCGACACTGTGAAGGCTTTCAACCCGCGCTGCGGGTTGGTCTGGTCTACGGCTCTTGATGGCAGCACTGGGTCTAGCCCGGCGCTGGCCGATGTCTACGGCAACGGCCAGCTGGACGTTGTCGAGGGCACGGACTACGCGGGCGGCGGGTCAGTTTGGGTGCTGGACGGGGCGACGGGGGCGCCGATCTGGCACGAAGCTGTTGTGGGCAGTGTCGTCGGGCCCGTCGTGACTGCAGACCTGACCGGTGCTGGTTACCAAGATCTGTTGGTCCCGACAGTCCATGGGGTCGAGGTGCTGGACGGGGAGAACGGCGCAGAGATCGCGGTCCTTGGGAAGGACTATGGCTTCCAGAACGCGCCTTTGGTCACTGAAGATCCCAACGGGAGCATCGGCATCACGATTGCTGGGTACAACGGGGACAACCAGGGCGTGATCGTGCACTACGAGATCCCAGGCTCGAACGGCGCGCTTGCTGTCGGTCCTGGGTCATGGCCGATGTTCCACCATGACCCCCAGTTGAGCGGAGCGGCATCGGTGCTGCCTGACCTGGGCAGGGTTACGCCCACTGACCTAGTCGCTCAGGCCGGCGACGGGACGGTATCTTTGTCCTGGGATGTGCCTCCGAGCGAAGGAGGCTCGGCTGTCACCGGGTACAACGTTTACATGGGGACGGCTCCCGGCCACGAGGCGGCCGCGCCGCTGAACGGCAGCACGCCTATAACGGCTACCAGCTATGTGGCGACCGGGCTCACGAACGGTACTACCTACTACTTCGAAGTCACGGCGGTCAGTTCTGCCGGTGAGGGCGCCCCGTCTAACGAGGCGAGCGCAATGCCGACGGGGCCGCCGTCAGCACCAAACGGGCTGGTTGCAGTTGCCGGTGACGGCCAGGTCTCACTTACGTGGGCGAAGCCGTCCTCGGACGGGGGGACTGCGCTCAAGGGGTACGTAGTTTACGAATCGAGCGCGCCAGGGACAGTAGGCCAGCCCGTGGCGACCTTACAGGGCACCTCCTATGTGGTAACCGGCCTCACAAATGGGACGACCTATTACTTCGAGGTCTCAGCCTTCAACGCCGCCGGCAGCAGCCCGATGCCGGCCCAGGTGGCCGCCACGCCAGAACCGCCCACCAGCACGACGCCTCCGCCTCCTCCGCCTGTACCCGCCGGGTACTGGCTGGCTGAGGCGAGCGGCCAGGTGGCGGCCTTCGGCCACGTCAGTCCCTACCGAGGGGGCCGTCCTGGCTCACCCGTGGTGGCAATAGCGCCGACAACCGACCACCGAGGTTACTGGCTGGCCACCAGAGACGGAGGGGTGTTCGCTTTTGGCGACGCTGGCTTCTTTGGCTCGATGGGCGGCGAGCACCTGAGCTCGCCGGTCGTGGGCATGGCTGCCACCCCTGGTGGCAAGGGCTACTGGCTGGTGGCCGCCGACGGCGGGGTGTTCGCTTTTGGCGACGCTGGCTTCTTTGGCTCGATGGGCGGCGAGCACCTGAGCTCGCCGGTCGTGGGCATGGCTGCCACCCCTGGTGGCAAGGGCTACTGGCTGGTGGCCGCCGACGGCGGGGTGTTCGCTCTGGGGGATGCGCCCTACTTCGGTTCGTTGAGCGCGAAGACCTCTCACGTAGACGTAGTGGGTATCGCTGGCTAGCGCCGTGGCCGGGTAAACCCGGCAAAGTCGGCCGGTGGGCTCAACAATGCTGGCAATGAGGCAACAAAAACCATGGCCACGACGCGAGCGTGGTGGCCAACGGGCCGTGCTGGCGGTGCGCAGCATAAGTTGGCGCACGGGGGCGCGCGGGTGCATAGGATCAAGCTGGCCGGTCATCCCCCGCTCCCGGCCAGTGCGAGCTGGCTTGGCGTCGGCTTGTGGCACTGTTGCGGGCTAGCAGGTGGGCCCTTGAAAAGGTGGTGCTGTGACGGTTGTTAGCGATTTTCGAAGTGCGGTCGAAATAACTGAGCAAGAGCTGGCCGCGCTGAACATCGAGTTTGAAAGCGCGTCCGCAGGCGAGATAGTGCGCTGGGCTGTCGAGCGCTTTCACCCCTACCTATGCCTGACGGCGTCTATGACGGACGCCCTGCTCATTGACATCGCGACCGAGGTCGAGCCTTCGGTCGAGGTGGTGTTCATCGACACCGGTTACCACTTTCCCGAGACGCTTGAGACGGTGGAGATGGTCCGCCGGCGCTACGGGCTCAACCTCCGGATCGTAACGGCTACGCGTACCGCCGTGCCCCTGTGGCAGTCAAGTGCCACTGCCTGCTGCGAGGTGAACAAGGTCTCTCAGCTAGAGCGAGCTCTTGCTGGAAAGCTTGCCTGGATGAGCGGGGTGCGCAGAGCCGACTCGGCCACGAGGCGTCACGCAGCGATAGTCGGCCGCGACCGTCGTGGCCTTATCAAAGTCAACCCCATCGCCACATGGACCGACCAGGACGTGGCTGGGTACATCGCTGAGCACGACGTACCTGTCAACCCGCTTGTCCACCGTGGCTACCCGTCAGTCGGCTGCCTGCCTTGCACGAGGGCTGTTACCCCAGAGGAGGACGTGCGGGCAGGGCGCTGGGCTGGGCAAGCCAAGACCGAATGCGGCCTGCATGATGAACTGATGCCCAAGGCAGAGTAGGCGTGCACGAGGTCTGCGCTGCGAGCGTTCTCCGGTTCGGTCACCGGCTTGCCCGCGAGCGTCATGTGGCGTAGGTGAAAGGGACTTTAGGCCCTGCGCAGCCCGGCGTTGCGGGGTTTAATCTTTTGGTAGGCAGCCCTTAAGTTCTGGTGGTGGCATGCCTAGCCAAAGAAAAGGGACAAGGTCGCGCTAAGTGGGCACAGGGCTGCCGGTGAGGGACAAGACGGGCGCTCGGGGCGTCCCAGGTAACGGGGGCAGACCCGGCGCGGGCCCGGGCTTGACCGGCGCGGGTGAAGGCGCCGCACTGGCAGCGCATAGCGTGCTTTCTCGGGCAAGGTACTGGCGGCAGCGGGGTTTGGTCATCGGCCTCCTAGCGGTATGGGGCCCGGGTCTTGTTGTGATGCTGGCCGACACCGACGCTGGCAGCTTGGTAACCGCTGCCCAGTCGGGTGCTCGTTGGGGCTATGACATGGTCCTGCCCGAGCTATTGCTCATCCCTGTCCTGTACGTGGTCCAGGAAATGACGGTGCGGCTAGGGATCCACACGGGCAAGGGCCACGGAGCGCTGATCCGGGAGCGCTTCGGCCGAGGTTGGGCGCTGCTATCGGTCGGCACGCTCTTTGTCTCAGCCACTGGTGCGCTGGTCACAGAGTTTGCCGCGGTGGCTGGGGTCGGCGAGATGATCGGGCTACCGAAATCGCTCACCGTTACAGTGGCCACCGTATTTCTCGTGAGCGTGGCCATGACGGGCAGCTACCGGCGTGTTGAAAGGGTCGGCCTTTTCCTAGGACTGGCCGAGCTCGCCTTGGTGCCAGCAGCGTTGCTGGCCCACCCAAGCACGTCGGCATTGGCCAACGGCTTGGTGCACTTGCCACTGGGCAACAGCTCGTACTTGTACCTGCTGGGCGCCAACGTCGGAGCCGTGATCATGCCCTGGATGGTTTTTTACCAGCAGGGCGCGGTCATAGACAAGGGGCTCGGCACACGTGCGGCTAAGAGCGAACGTCACGATACCGCCGCCGGTGCCGTGCTCACTCAGCTCGTCATGATCATGATGGTGGTGGCCCTGGCTGCGACACTTGGCACTAGGCACGGAGGCAAGAGCCTTGGCACCGTCGGCCAGATCGCCGGTGCCCTGAGCCCCTACATAGGGAGCGCAGCTTCAAAGTTGACCGTTGGCTTGGCGATGTTGGGGGCGGCAATGGTGGCTGCCTTGGTGGCCTCGCTGGCGGGAGCTTGGGGCTTGGCCGAGGCGTTCGGTTGGGACCACAGCCTCAACCAGCGACCTAACAGGCGGACGGCCAAGTTCTACGCCGTGTACGTCCTGGCTCACTTGGCAGGTGCGACGTTCGTGCTGGCGAGCATAAACCTAATTGGCTTGATGATCGACGTGGAGGTCATGAACGCTCTCCTGCTGCCCATCGTGCTCGGCTTCCTCATCCTGCTTGAAGCCAAGGCGCTGCCCTCGCACCAGCGCATGCACGGGGCCTACCGCGTTGTCGTCACATCAGTGTGCCTTGTAGTCATGGGCTTCGGCCTCTACATGTTGCCGGCCGTCGTGCTTAGGTGAGCGGCTTTCGGCTTTTGCCGAGGACGCTACTTGCCGATCATTGCATGGAGCGTGACAGCACGAGGGCTGAAGAAAGGCTCCACAAGTCTGATGGGCGAACGCCGGGGTATTTGTCGCAAGCCTTTGAGGCGGGCAGTGATGGCTGTTGTGGCCTTAGTGGCGTCACTAAATGGCGTTGGGGCTGTCGTTATGCCAGCCTGGGCGAGGCCCGTGATGACCGCGTCGGACCTCCAGCATGCTCCCAACGTGACCGGGTTGCTGGCAGGCCTTCGTACGGAGGAGGGCCAATTGGAAGGGCTTGGCGCTTATCGCATGGCTAGTGGCTATGTGCGCCGAGCGCGTTCGGAGGCGCTGTCGGCCGAGCTGGCAGCGCGGGCGGCCGGCACTGCGCTTCGTTTAGCCCGGAGCAGGTTGGCCCGGGCTGTACGGGCCGACGACGTCGCGCGTGCTGAAGTGGTCACTTACAAGCTTGCGCTGTACCAGCTTGCTATGGCGGAGTACACGCAGACGGTGGGGCTGCCTAGCGGTGTGGACTTCGCCAGCCTGCAGACCAGGCTTGAGGGTGGGGAGATCGCCGACGTCACCCGGGTTGACGCCCTGGCCAGCTTGAGCGAGGCACACGAGCACTTCAAGTTAACGCAGGTCATGGTCGTCAAGGCCAAAGAGGTGGCCCAGCTAGCGCAGGCTGCCGACTTGCGTGCTCAAAAGCGCCTTGTGGCTGCCAACTTAGACCTGGCCGCATCCGTTAGGCTACTGCAAAAGGCGCGGCTGTCGGCCACGGTGCCAGGGGCGGCTCCTGCTCATCCCGGCCAGCAACTTAGCGTCCTGGAAAGCAGTGTTTCGTTGTACCCCGGCCAGCTGCGCCCGCCTACAAGGCGCCACGCTATGGCGTTGCGCTTGAGACCGGTCAGCTTTAGCGCTTCTGAGGCACGCCGTCAGGTGACTGAGGCACCCCTGGCCGCCGGGCCTCTTGGCACCTCAGCGCTGGCAGGTGGGCCAAGCATCCTTGGCCCGTCCCTTCTGTCCGCCTCGCAGATCGAGCAATGGTACGAATCGACGGGATTTGTGCCCAATACGACGGTGGCCTTCCCAAGGCTCGTGGACGACTACTTCATCGCCTCTCGCTTGACGCACGTGCGAGCGGACCTGGCTTTTGCGCAGTCAGTTGTCGAAACCGGCTATTTCCGCTTCCCGCCAGGGGGCCAGCTTGGGCCGGGCGACAACAATTTCGCCGGGATAGGTGCCTGCGACTCCTGCTCTCATGGCTGGAGCTTCCCCAGCGCTCTAGCGGGCGTGCTCAGCCAGGAGGAGCTCCTTGTGGCGTACGCCTCCCCACGGCCGTCCGCAAGGTTTTCCTGGGTGAGCAACCTTGGGGTTGAGGGGTGTTGTAGCACTTGGCTGGGCCTGTCAGGGATCTGGGCGTCCAACCTGAACTATGGCTATGAGATCTTGTCTGTTTATAAGCAGATGGTCGGTTGGGTGCTCCGCCAGCAGTTGCAGGCAGCAGGCCTGGCGCCTGCCCAGCCCGGCCTCAGGCCACTGGGGACCTACGGCTTCAAACCACCGGGGATATGCGAGCAAGTACCCAGCCGTAGTCACCGGACATGACTGTTACGTGGCAGTAGCGGCAGGTCCCAGCCGGGTCTATGTCCAGGGCCGCACCACAGTTGGGGCATTTCCCGCTTAGCAACCCCCCGCTCGGTTGCGTGGTGGCTCGCGAGGACCGCTGGAAGGTCCAGTCTTCCTCCCATTGGGTGATCTCCCCTCGCTTACCCCGCACAACTCGCCCATCACGGTCGTCAACGTCATAATCTGCACCAGCAGCGGCTATGCGCATTGTTATGGTGTCGAACTGCTGGTCAGAGCGGGCAGCCACGGGCCAGATGTTTGACACAGCTAGGTAGTCGAGCATGTTGCGCTTGTGAGCGTCGATGTAACCCTGCACCTGCGCCCGGTGCTGCTGCCAGAGGTTGCCGGCCATGACCTGACGGCTCACTTCTGCCTTGCGCTCGCTCCAGGCTTCCTCCACAAGGAAAAAGACGCGTTTTACCTGCTGGGTGAACTGCTCGAGATCAAAGGCCGGGTCGTGGGCTTTTATGGCTGCCAGTCCGGTGCCCACAGGGCTGGCTGCCGGCGAGGCTTGGGCACGTGGCTGCGGGAAGAGGTCCTTCGGGATGCTCGCTGCTGCCGGACGGTCGTCGTGCATCCAATCTGGCCCCTCACCGGGCAGGGAGCCCCCGCTGCTTGAGGCGCGTTGACCTGCCCCTTGCGTGCCCCAATTGCCGCCCGTGGGCTGGCCACCGGCCCCCCAGCCTCCGCCGCCGGGTTGCCCACCGCCGGGTTGCCCGCCCCAGCCTCCGCCGCCCCAAGGCCCGCCGCCGCCCCAGCCTCCGCCGCCCCAAGGCCCGCCGCCGCCGCCCCAAGGCCCGCTGCGCCAGCCGCCGCGACGTACCCCTGAAAAAGCGAAGACGAGCAGAAGCATGATGACGATCACCCCGATGGCGCTCCCACCGCCGTAGAAGTACCCTCCTGTCACGTTGGCCAAGCCTCCTCTGCTCAAGCTAGCGTTGGTGCCCACCTCTGCGAACAGCTCGCCGGTGCTCACGCTTATATGCGACAGTTATGAGCTCACGGCCGGACAGGACCACCACTGCCTTCCTGGTGCGGCCATGGGGGTTGCGCGCTAGCCATCCATGGCCCAGGGTAGCGCCCGCTAAGAGCTGTCAGCTTGGCTTAGGGCAGGGTTTCGACGAAGTGGCGCAGCTGCCGAAGGTTGCGGCACTCGACCACGCCGGTGCAGTGGGCGCCGTACTGGGCAAGGACCGAGTCGCCTGTGTCCCAGTACGCCTGGGGCTCGGGATTGAGCCACCAGACATGGCGCGCCCGGCTGGCCAGTTCGGCTACGGCCCAAGCCTGGACTGGGTGGTAGTTGTTGCGGGCGTCGCCGAGGACCAGCACAGTCGTGCGCGGGGTTAGCTCGCGGCCCCAACGCTCGAGGAAGTCTACAAAAGCGTGCCCGTAATCGGAGTGCCCCTCTAACCAGATGACGTCGGCCTGGCTGTTGATGTGGTGGACCGCGTCGGCAACGTCGTCTGCGCCTTTGACAAGGTCGGTAACCTCGTCGACGCCGTCGATGAAAACCCACGCGCGGGTACGTGAGAACTGGGAAGAGAGCGCGTAAACAAGCTGCAGGGTGAAGCGGGCAAAGGCGGCCACCGACCCAGAGACGTCGGCCAGCGCCCAAAGTTCTGGTTTGGAACGCTGGGGTGACTTAAAGCGCGGCTCTATTGGGACGCCGCCGCTCGACAAAGAGCGTCGCATAGTGGCCCGGAAATCAAGGCGCCCGCCACTACGGCGTCGCCGCTTGCGGGCTAAGTGGACGGCGAGCTTTCGGGCCAAAGGCTGTACCGCTCGTTGCAAGGCGGCTAGTTCGTCCTTGTTCAGGTGCATGAAGTCAACGTCTTCAGGTAGTGGGCGCCGCAACGAGCGAGCGACTGCTTGAGCGCCACGTTCGGCTACAAGACAGCGGTGGACCTCTCCCTCGACCTCGTCGTGGAGGAGCTCCAAGCGGTGCAGGTAGTCCTGTTCGGCCAGGCGCCCGGCGAGGCCGCCTTGTAACTGGGCAGACGCTAAAAGGCTGGCGATGATGTCGTCGGTACCCAGCTGGCGCAGGGTTTTGAAGACGTAGTAGCTGCCACCGGCCGAACGGCCAGGCTCCATCCCTGCAAAGCGGCTCACTGCCGCTCTCGCCAGCAGCGCCAAGAGGTCACGGTCTCCCTTCGCCAAGGCCCTGTAAGCCAGCTCGCTTAGTTGGGAGGCGGTGAGCTCATCGACTGCCGTTGCGCCAGAGATACCCAGGTCGGCCATGGCTGTGGCTTCGTCTGCAAGAGGCAACGAAAAGTAAAGGTCAAAAAGTGCCTCAAAAGCTTGCCAGTGACCTTGTTCTTTGACCAGCGTGGCCGCCAGGCCCATCTTGAGCGCCTCGCGGTCTTCGAGGGGTAGTGCACGTAGAGCGGCCGTGGCATCGATGACCTCAGTCGTGCTCACAGGGACCCCAGCGGCCCGCAGCTCCTCGACGAACTCGCTGAAGCCGGCCAAAAGCCCTTCGGCCAGCTGGGAAGGCCCCCCTGCCGCGGCCTCCGGCGTCGTGGGCACTGTTCAGCCTACGGCCGCCGCTAGCTCCTTGGCGGCCCGCTCGATGTCTGAGCTGTACTTGAGCAGGACGTGCAGTGTCTCTTGGGCTTGGCTCGCACCGAGGTGAGCCACGCCCAAAAGGACGAGGGTGCGTGCCCAGTCGAGCGTCTCCGACACAGAGGGGGCCTTTTTCAGCTCAAGCGACCGTACTAGTTTCACTACCCGGACGACTTGGTCGGCTAGGTCTTCGCGGATGCCGGGGACCTTGGCCAGCACTATTTCGCGTTCGCGCTCCATTGAGGGGTAGTCCAGGTGGAGAAAAAGGCAGCGCCGTTTAAGGGCTTCTGAAAGCTCGCGAGTGCTGTTAGAGGTGAGGAAAACTAGCGGGACTTGTTTTGCTGTGACCGTCCCCATTTCTGGCACGGAGACCTGGTAGTCGGAGAGCACTTCTAGCAACAAGGCCTCAGTCTCGACCTCGACCCTGTCCACTTCGTCTATCAAAAGCACCACCGGTTCGGTTGCTCGGATAGCTTCGAGCAACGGCCGGGGCAGGAGGAAGGGCTCGGAGAATATGTCTTGCTCCAGCTCTTCCCAACTTTCGCCCTCACGGGCAACCTGCTCTGCCTGGATACGGAGCAATTGCTTTTTGTAGTTCCACTCGTAAAGAGCCTTGGACTCGTCGAGCCCTTCGTAGCATTGCAGGCGGATGAGCCTGGCACCCGTCATCTCGGCCACCGACTTGGCTAGCTGCGTCTTGCCTGTCCCGGCCGGGCCTTCTACAAGCACTGGTTTGGCTAGCTTGTCGGCCAAGAACACGACGCTGGCGATGCCGTCGTCGGCAAGGTAGCCGACGGAACGCAGGGACTGGTTGACCGAAGCCGGGCTCGCGAAACGCTCGCCGGGAGCAGGAAAGGGCGCAGGCACGAGCCCATCTTACGGGCGAGCTGGGCCGCTGCCGTTCACGGGCGGCGTCCCAGCGGCAGGGTTTGGGTTTACAGCGCCGTCTAGCGTCTCAAGCCTGGCTCAGGTACGGACCTGGCCGTTGCCGGTCACGATGTACTTGGTCGTGGTCAGCTCCCGTAAGCCCATGGGGCCCCGGGCATGGAGCTTTTGGGTGCTGATGCCTATCTCGGCGCCGAAGCCGAACTCCCCGCCGTCGGTGAAGCGCGTCGACGCGTTGACCATGACCACTGCCGCGTCGACTTCCCGGGTGAAACGTTGCGCGGCCAGCAGGTCGCGGGTCACGATCGCTTCTGTGTGCCCTGAGCTGTAGCGCTGGACGTGCGCGATGGCTGAGCTCAGGTCGTCTACGACGCGCACCGACAGCACGAGGTCGAGGTACTCCTTGCCCCAGTCCTGTTCGGTCGCGGGCTCCATCGAGGGGACTATCTCGCGAGCAGCCTCGTCGCCTAACAAGCGGACGCCTTTTAGGGCCTCAGCCATGGCCGGCAGGAACGCCTTCGCCACGTCTCGGTGGACGACAAGGGACTCGGTTGCGTTGCACACGCTTGGCCGCTGCATCTTGCCGTTGACGATGAGCGACACGGCCATGTCCAAGTCAGCAGACGCGTCCACGTAGAGGTGGCAGTTGCCGTCGCCGTCGATCACGTAAGGAACGGTGGCATTTTCGATGATGGCGTTTACCAATGACGGGCCACCTCGGGGGATGAGGCAGTCGATCACGCCCCGCAGGCGCATGAACTCCCTGGCTGAGCTGTAACTGGTGTCCTCGACTAGCACTAGCGCATCGCTCGGCAGGCCCGCTCGCGCAAAGCCTTCTCGCAGGAGGCGAGCGATGGCCTTGTTGGAAGTGAGAGCGGCCGAGCTACCGCGCAAGAACGCCACGTTGCCTGACTTCAAGCACAGCCCGGCGGCGTCGCTTGTCACGTTGGGGCGGTTCTCGTAGATGATGCCGACGACGCCGAGCGGTACCCGCACGCGTTCGACCCGTAAGCCGTTCGGCCGCACCCAACCGTCGACCACTTCGCCTACGGGGTCGGGGAGCGAGGCTACTTGGCGCAGGCCGTCAGCCATAGCGCTGACGCGAGCCCCAGTCAGGCGCAAGCGGTCGATGACGGTGGAAGAGGTGCCGGCCGCCTTGGCCTGGGCGACGTCGGCGGCGTTAGCGCCCAGCACCTCGTCTGAATTTTCCATCAAAAGCTCGGCCGCTTTTAGCAAGGCTTCGTTCTTTACTTGGGAGGAAGCCAGGGCCACGGCAAGGCTGGCAGACTTAGCCCGCTGGCCGAGCTCGTTGAGCGTGGTCATGCCAAAGGCTACCCCAGGCTGGGACGGCTGCCCCAGGTTGGAGGGTGGGCCGTGACCGGCGAGCTGGCGCCACGGCGGGCAGTGCCGGCGACGTGGGTAATGTCGCCGGCCGGCGAAGTGCGCCGCCCCCCTCCCAGCCGTAGCATGCGAGCCATGTGGAAAGTAATGCGCCGCCGGTGGAAGTACCTGGTCGCGAAGCTTTCGGGCCGGATGGAGGAGAGCGCTGACGCCCGGGTCCAGCTGGAGCAGGCGATGGCCGAGGCTCAGGAGCAGCACAGGCGGCTCGTCGAGCAGGCAGCCAGCGTGATCGCTAACCAAAAGCAGACCGAGCTGCAGCTCAACCGTTCCATGCAGGAGCTGGAAAGGATCGGCGCCTCAACTAGGCAGGCTCTGTCGATGGCGGACGAGGCCGCTCGCCGTGGCGACAGCGCGAAGGCTGCCGAGTACAACCAGGCCGCCGAGGCGTTCGCCAACCGGCTGATAGCCACTGAAAAGCGTGTGGAGGACCTAAAGAGCATGCACTTGCAGGCGACCCAAGCCGCTCAGCAGGCCAAGGCGGCCGTACAGCAGAACGCCAGCAACCTCCAGCAAAAGCTAGCCGAACGCCAAAAGCTGCTTTCGCAACTGGACCAGGCGCGCATGCAGGAACAGCTCAACGCTGCGATGACCAGCCTTTCCCAGGCTGTGGGCCAGGACGTGCCGACGTTCGACGAGGTGCGCTCAAAGATCGAGGCTCAGTACGCGAAAGCTCTCGGCACTGCCGAGCTGGCGGGCCAGAGCGTGGAGGTCCGCATGTTCGATATCGAGCAAGCCAGCCTCAACCTCGAGGCTCAGCAGCGGCTTGAACAGATCCGTAGCCAAATGGGCCTTAGTGCTGGTGCTCCGGCCCCGGGCCTGTCAGCCGGGACCTTTCTTGGCCGAGCCACGGAGGCAGGGCAGCTGGGGACGGGGGGTGAAGGGGAGGTTGAGGACGTTGCCCAACCGGCCGGGCCAGCGGCTGACCAGGCCCCCTCGCCGCCCCAAGCCCAGGGTTAGGGGCGCCAGCGTTGATGGCCGAGCCAGCCGTCTCAGCGCTGTTCGACCTGTCCAGGGCTGGTGTCGTCCTGAGGGTCCATGTGCAGCCTGGCGCCCGGAGCGAGGGGCTAGTTGGCGTGCACGGGGCATCTTTGAAGGCGCGTGTAAGAGCTCCAGCCGAGTCGGGTAGGGCCAATGCAGCGGTGCTAAAGCTCTTGGCCCGGGAGCTGGGAGTACCTTTGAGCTCGCTCAGCCTTAGGGCTGGGGAGCAGGGGAGGGACAAGCGGGTGGTGGTAGCCGGCCTTGCTGCCGGTGAAGTCGAGCACCGGCTTGCCCTGGCTCTTCAGCGCACCTGATCCTTGTGCCGTAGAGCACTGCCGTAGAGCACCACGTCAAGCACCGTGCGCTGCACAAGGCGCCCTCAGCTCCGCGGTGGCGCCCAGGTGCGGCACTGGCCCGGCCGTGGCCCAGCCAAGGGCCTGTAATTGACGCCCATGGCGTCCAAGCGAGCCGTGTGCGCCTGTAGGCGGCGTTCGAAGTCCTCCCAGTTACCTCCAGGGCCAGACCAGGCGACCTCCGCCAGCGCGCACGCGCGGGGGAAGTACATGTACTCGGCGTGCGAGGCGGTGCTTACGTACTCGGTCCACAGCTGGCACTGGGCGCCGATGATGTGGTGCGCGAGCTCATCGGGGAGCCCCTTTGGCACCGGGTCGAGGCTGTAGACCCTTTCCACGCTTATGGCCGGCCGTATGGCGAGCGGCTCGCGGGGGTCATCTGAGTAGGCCCAGTCGAAATAGCACCAGGGTTCGGGGGCCATGACAACGTCGTAGCCGGCGGCCGCTGCTTGGGTGGCGACCCTCCATGCACGGTCCTTCTCCCAGGCTATGATGAGCGACCCAGCAGGCGCTCCGGCGCTGAAGACCTCGTCCCAGCCGACCAGCCGCCTGCCCATTTTGGCTAGGACTTTTGACATCTCAGCAGTGAACCAGCCCTGTAGCTGGTGCGCTCCCGACAGGCCAAGCCGAGCGACCAGGTCCCTCGCTGAACTGCTCGCCTCCCACTGCGTGGCGGGGCATTCGTCACCGCCGATGTGGACGTACTGGCCAGGGAAAATGTCGGTTACTTCCTCGAGCACCTGGCGGCAGAAGCGCAGCGCTGCGGGCCCCAGGCTAAGGACGTGCTCGCTGATGCCCCAGTCGGTGCCGACCTCGAGTTGCTGGCCTGTGCTGCCCAGCTCGGGGTAGGCGGCAATGGCGGCCTGCATGTGCCCAGGCATGTCGACCTCGGGCAGCACCGTCACATGGTGCTTGGCCGCGTAAGCGACTATCTCCGATAGGTCTGCTTTGGTATAAAAGCCGCCGTGGGGTGTGCCGTCCTTGCGGCCCTCGCTGTAGTGGCCTGCAGGCGACTCGCGCCTCCAGGCTCCCAGCTCCGTCAGCCGTGGGTAGCTGTCAACCTGGAACCGCCATCCCTGGTCGTCGCTTAGGTGGAGGTGAAGGACGTTCAGCTTGTGCAAGCTGGCGAGCTTGACGAGCTTCAAGATGAGATCTTTGGGGAAAAAGTGCCGTGCGACGTCGAGGCCGATACCCCGCCACCCGAACCGAGGGCCGTCTACGACCTCCACCCCCTGCACTGGCACCGAGGCCCACTTGCGCACTGGCGCGCAGCGGAGGAGGTCTGGGGGCAGGAGTTGGAGCAGCGTGCGGGTGCCGTAGAAAACGCCTGCGGGGGCCTGCGCAGTTATGTCGATGCCTTCTTCGCCGACGCTCAAGCGGTAGCGCTCGTCATCTGGGCTTGGCAAGGCCAGCCCGGCTGTCTGGCCTTCGCCCGAGCCTTTTACTGACAGGCTTATGGTGCCGGCCAAGGCTTTGTCGCCTGGCCCGCCCCTTTTTACATGCCAGCCGGTAGCGGCTTCCAGCTCACTTGCCAGCAAGCTGGCCACGGGCCATGAGCTTTCATCAGCAGCGACCACCATCCCGTCCGAAAGCGCGCTCGCGCGGCTCGTGGCACGATAACAAAGCGGGCGGGGGACGAGGTCCATAGCTGTTCTTCGCCTAGTTCGTAGCACCGGCCGGTCGCCGTTTGCCAGCGGAAGACCTGGCTAACGCTCGCCAGCAAGAGAGGGAACAGGCGGTTTCTGGCCCAGTACCTGGTGGACTGAGGTCCGAGCGGTTTCGAAGGTAAGGGCCGAGGCGGCCATGTACAGCTGCCAGGTGCGAGCACGTCGCTCTCCCACTGCTGCGACGGCCTTGTCCCAGTTGCGTTCCAAGTTGGCCACCCAAGCGCGCAAGGTCGGCCCGTAGTGCTCTCGGAGGCTTTCCACGTGGAGCACCTCGAAGCCGGCCAGTTGCATAGCGGTCACCACCTCGCCTAGTTCGATCAGCTCTCCGTCAGGGAAAACGTAGCGGTCGATGAAACTGTCCCGGTCAAAGCCAAAACGGCGGCGTAGGAGCCAGCGCGGCACAATTGACGGGAACGCCAAGGCTGGTTGGCGGGCGCGTGACACCGGCAAGGCACTGATCGCGTGGTTGAGGAGCCGGCCACCGGGGGCAAGCAGGTCGTACAGCCGCCCGAAATAGGTCTGCAAGCGGCTGCGGCCAACGTGCTCGAACATCCCGACTGAGCTGATGGCGTCGTAAGGGCCATCGTTGACCTCCCGGTAGTCCTGCAACCTGATGGTCACGGTCCCTGCCCCGTTCCTGGCGCCAGTTCCCTGAGCGCGCCAGGCCCAGCCGACCTGCTGGGCAGACAGGGTTACCCCCACCACTGTCGCGCCGTAGTTTTGAGCTGCGTGGCGGGCCAGGGTGCCCCAGCCGCAGCCCAGGTCCAGTAGGCGCACCCCTGGGGCCAGGCGCAGTTTCGCTGCTATTAGGTCGTGCTTGGCTTGCTGGGCCTCTTCCAATGTTTTCACGCCAGGCTTCCAATATGCGCACGAGTACGTCATCGAGGGCCCCAAGACGAGCTCGTAGAACTGGTTGGAAATGTCGTAGTGGTGGGAGATGGCGGCGCGGTCCCGGGCCAGGCTGTGCCTAGGGCCGTGCAGGTCGGCTTCTTCCTCGGGCGCCTCGAGGCCATGCAATAACGCAGGCGCGGCCAAGCGGAGGGCTGCCAGCCAGTGCCGCACGCTCAAGTCCAGCTGACCGAGACGTTGTGGCAGGCCGAGGACGTAATAGATATCGCCCTCGACGTCCAAGTCGCCGGCGACGTAAGCACGGGCGAGACCGAGCTGTCCAGGCGAGCGGAACAGCCAGGCCAGCGCCCTTGGTGAACGCACGACGATGGTTGCCTGCGAAGTGCTGGGACCGGTTTCGTGGCCGTCCCAAGTGCGCAGCGCGACCCCTGGGCTGCCCGCCAAGATCTCGGACAACAGGCGGCTGGCCCGTCTGGCGCGGCTGCTGCCCGCCCGAGCGGTCTGGTAAAAGCTCAACGCGACTCGGCTTCTACTGTGTAACCGATGATGGCGCCGAGCAGGACAGCTCCCCCGATCACCCAGAACCACTTGCCGAAAGCAAGGCCAACGACGGCAAGGACTGCTCCAAGGCCCAAAGCAGCCGGCCAGATGCTGTTGGCCGGGAAGAAGTGCACGTCGCCCACGCCATCTTCGGGTTTGGCGTCGGAGCGGTCCTCGGGACGGGGGAGGTTGTGGCGACGCATGGCCTGCGACAGGACGTAGGCGAACATCAACGCGTAAGCAAAACCCCCGAAGATGAGCAAGACGGTACCCCCGTACTCGCCGCTCCACGCCCAGTAGACGATGCCAACGGAAGCGAGGAACAGGGCCGTGCCGAGGGCCAAGCGCCGTTCCTGGCTCATGGGCCGTCTCCCGACGGCCCTAAGGGCGCGTTGGCGCTCCCGTCACCGTCGCCGCCGTCGGTCCTGCTCCCGGCTGGGCCGGCGCGGGTGGCCAGCCTGCCCGTAGGAGAAGGAGCAGCTGCGGGCACCCTGGCCGTGGCCCGTGCGCCCAGGCGGCGCCCATGGTCGATAGCTGGGTGCTCGGGATGGTTCAAGTCCCACACGGGCCTTTCGGACCTGATGGGTGGCAAGAAGGCGAAATTGTGCTCAAGCGGAGGTGACTCAGCCGCCCATTCGAGCGTCATGGCGTCCCAAGGGTTGGGGCCCACCCGTTTGCCTTTGCGCAGCGTCACCCAGACATTGAGCAGGAACGGCAGCACCGAAAATGCTGTTATGAACGCTCCGATCGACGAGAGCATGTTGAGGAAGTCCCAACCTTGGCCGGAGGGGTAGACGGCGATCCTGCGCTGCATCCCGCGTAGGCCGAGGTCGTGCTGAGGGAAAAACGTCAGGTTGACGCCGACGAACATTAAGACGAATGTGACTTTGGCCAGGCGCTCGTCGAGCTTTTTGCCGGTGAACTTTGGGAACCAGTAGTGGATGCCGCCGAAAGCAGCGAAAACCGAGCCCCCCATGAGCACGTAGTGGAAGTGAGCTACGACGAAGTACGTGTCGTGCAATTGGAAGTCGAGGGGTGGCTGAGCCAGCATCACGCCTGTGAACCCCCCTATGAGGAAGTTGACCAAAAAGCCAAGAGCAAAAAGCATTGGTGAGCTTAGCCGGACCGAGCCGCGGAACATAGTGCCGACCCAGTTGAAGAACTTGATGCCGGTCGGTACTGAGATGAGCAAGGTGAGCACGGCGAAGAAAGGCAGCAGCACTGCACCTGTCGTGTACATGTGGTGCGCCCATACGCCCATGGACAGGCCTCCTATGGACAAAGTGGCGAACACCATCCCTTTGTAGCCGAAAACAGGTTTCCGGGAAAAGGTCGAGATGATCTCAGTGACGACCCCGAAGAAAGGTAGTGCCAAGATGTACACCTCGGGGTGGCCGAAAAACCAGAACAGGTTCTGGTACAAGATGGGTTGGCCACCGTGGGTGGGGTCGAAAAAGTGGGTGCCGAGGTGGCGGTCGCACCACACGAGCACCAGCGCTGCTGTCAGCACGGGAAAGGCCAGCAGCACCAAGAACGCCGTGACAAGCTGGTTCCAAGTAAATATGGGCATGCGGAACATGATCATCCCTGGGGCCCGCAGCGTGAACACGGTGCTGATCACGTTGACCGCGGTGAATATCCCGGAAAAGCCCGCCAGCATGACGCCGGCTATCCAAAGGTCGGCGCCCGGCCCTGGTGAATAGATCGACTCTGTGAGGGGCGCATAGGCGAACCAGCCGAAGTTGGCGGCGCCTGAATTTGTCAAGAAACCGGAAGTCATGGTTATGCAGCCGCCAAGGTACAACCAGTAGGAGAAAGCGTTGAACCGCGGGAACGCCATGTCTGGGGCCCCTATTTGCAGGGGGACCAGGTAGTTGGCCATCCCGAAGGCAAAGGGGCCCAAGAACAGGTACAGCATGATGCTCCCGTGCATCGTGAAAAGCTGGTCGTAGGTGTTGAGCCCTACAAGGTCGTTGTTGGGGACAGACAGCTGGGCGCGCATGAGCACTGCCATGAGCCCGCCGACCAAGAACATGATGAAGCTGGTCACCATGTAGTTCATCCCGACCTGCTTGTGGTCGGTACTTGTCACGTAGGCGAGCAACCCTCCGCTCTTCGGGCCGGGTACTACCTGGACAAGCCGGCGTTCGGGGGCTTCGTAGCGCCCGGGGCGGTCCTGGACTAGTGTCATCGTGCCCTCAGCTTTGTGTGCATAGTTGCGCTAGCTCCCGATGCTCGTGATGTGCAGGCTGTGCTGGTGGGCCAGCCAGGTGTTGAACTGGCGCTTGGGCATCACGTAGACCCAAAAGCGCATAAAGGGGTGGTAGACGCCGCAGTACTGCGTGCACTCGCCGATGAACCGCTGGCCTGCGACGCTTGGGTCGATGTTGAGGTCGAAGGAGTTGTTGACCCCCTGGATCGCGTCTCTTTTGAAAAGGAAGGCGGGCACGTAAAAGGAGTGGTTGACGTCGTCAGAGTAAAGGTCCACCTGCACCGTCTCGCCGGCTGGCAGGGTGAGCACGGGCAGGTTGGTGCTGTTGATGTTGGGCTCGGCCGACACGCTGCCGAGCACCTGGTAGCCGTTGGGGTAGCTGAACTCCCAGCCCCAGCGGAAGGCGTCCACGCGTACGACCAGGGCAGGGTTGGCAGCTACGTTGTCTTCGCGGTCCTCGGCTCGGTACGTGTAGACGAAGACGACTATGACGATCGCGAGCGGGACGACGGTGTAGAGGATCTCAAGGGGTACGTGGTACTGGGACTGGCGAGGGATCCGCGGGTGGCCAGGGCGCTCTCGGTAGCGGACGGCAGACCACAAGATGAGGCCGATCACGATGGCGCCCAGGGGGAGCGCTATGTAGTAGGTGAGGTCCCACAACCAGTAGACGTTGTGGCTTTGCTGGGTGACCCCGTTGGGGGACCCCCAGTGCACGACGGCCAGTAAGGCAGGCAGTAGCATGCTCACTGGGACACACACTAAACGCAGCGTGGTATGCCAAACAAGCAAGCTGCGGTAGACCTCAGACAATCTCCCGCCAGGACGGGTGAGGCTTGGCCGCCTAGGCTGGCTAGCAGCTGTTGGCCTGCCCGGCTGGCCTTTGCCGTTGGCAGCTTCTATGCTGGGTGGCCCGTGCGTACTTACTCGCCTAAAGCTGCTGAGATCCACCGCGACTGGTGGGAGGTCGATGCCAGCGGGGCCGTGCTTGGCCGTCTGGCATCAGATGTCGCGCGTGTGCTGCGGGGCAAGCATAAGGCCGTCTTCGCTCCCCACATGGACACAGGCGACCACGTAGTCGTGGTCAACGCCTCTCAGGTCGTCCTGACCGCCGGCAAGGCGGACAGCAAGTTGCAGTACCGTTACTCGGGTTACCCGGGTGGTTTGAAGGCTCGCAGCTACGGCGAACTGCTAGCCGATCGTCCTGAAGAGGTGGTCCGTGCGGCAGTGAAGGGCATGTTGCCCAAGGGGCCTCTAGGCAGGCAGATGGCGAGGAAGCTTAAGGTCTACGCGGGCCCCGAGCACCCGCACGCTGCCCAGAAGCCAAAGCCAATGGTGCTCGACCGCTCTGCTTACCGGGCAGCGGCGCACGAGAGCCTGGCCAGGGGCAAGCCAGCGGTGAAGGCCCCCTGAGCTAGCTTGGACAAAGGAGGAGAGGACAGGTCTTGCCAAAGCCGCTAGTACAGTCGACTGGCCGTAGAAAGGCTGCTGTCGCGCGCGTCCGGCTCCGCCCGGGCGATGGCACGATCATCGTGAACAAGCGGGCGGTAGAGGACTATTTCCCGTCTGCAACCCATCGGATGGTCCTGACGGAGCCTCTGCGTGTCGTGGAGAAGACCCAGGACTACAACATTGAGGCGACCCTGGGCGGCGGGGGTGTCTCTGGGCAGGCAGGTGCCCTGCGTTTGGGCATCGCACGTGCGCTCGCGCAGCTGGAGCCCGAGCTGCGCACGCCTCTTAAGCGTGCCGGTTTCCTCACGCGCGACCCGAGGGAGAAAGAGCAGAAAAAGTACGGTCTCAAGAAGGCCCGCAAGGCTCCTCAGTACTCCAAGCGTTAGCCCCGACCGGCCGGCTCCCCGCAGGCAACGATGCTCCGATTTGGCACCGATGGCGTAAGGGGCCTTGCAAATGTGGAGCTGACACCGGAGCTGGTCATGGCTTTGGGGAGAGCTGCGGCCCGGGTGCTGGCTCCCCTCCCGGCGACCGATGGCCACCGACGACGTTTTGTCGTCGGCCGGGACACCCGCTTGTCTGGCCCCCTTCTCCAGGCCGCCCTTTCTGCTGGTTTGGCCAGCGAGGGAGTGCACGTGGTCGATGTGGGCGTCCTGCCCACCCCAGGTGTGGCCCACATATCGGTCGAGAAGGCAGCGCCGGCGGCTGTGATATCGGCCTCGCACAACCCGTACTGGGACAACGGGGTCAAGTTTTTTGGGAGCTCGGGGTCCAAACTGGCCGACGATGTTGAGGCGGCCCTCGAGCATGAGCTGGCCTCGGTCCTGGCGCAAGTCCCGGCTGGGACGGGGCAAGCCAGGGCCAAGGTGCCGGCAAGGCCAGAGGTGGGCACGATCAGTACCGATGCCACGGCGGCCCGCCGCTACGAACAGCACCTGCTGGCGAGCCTTGGAGGCCGGCACCTAGGGGGCCTGAGGGTGGTGCTGGACTGTGCCAACGGTGCGGCGTCGCAAGTGGCCCCAAAGGCGTTCCAAGCCGCCGGGGCCAACCTGGTAGCCGTTTTGGGCGACAAGCCAGACGGTACCAACATCAACCAGGAGTGCGGCTCTACCGACACCGCCGCCCTGGCAAGAGCGGTGACCTCTGAGCGAGCTGACTTGGGCCTGGCGTTGGACGGAGACGCGGACCGCCTGATCGCCGTCGACGCAGAGGGGGCAGTGGTGGACGGTGACAGTATCCTGGCTCTCTTTGCCACCGACTTGGCGGCACGAGGGGAGCTGGTCGGCAGGAGCGTGGTGGTCACGGTCATGACCAACCTCGGTTTCCACCGAGCCATGCAGGCGGCTGGTGTCTACGTGCATACGGTGAACGTGGGCGACCGTTACGTCCTCGAGGCGCTTGACAGCAACGGCTGGGCGCTTGGCGGAGAGCAATCTGGCCACGTCATTTTTCGCACGTTGGCCACCACTGGTGACGGGGTCCTGACCGGGCTCTTGCTTGCTGACCTTGTCCAGCGCAACCGCCGGCCGCTCGGCGAGCTGGCCGGGGCCGTCATGCAGAGGTTGCCGCAGGTGCTGAGGAGCGTGCCCGTCAAGGGTCGCGACCTGCTCGGCCAAGCCCCCGGGGTGCCGGTCTGGAAGGCGGTGAGGGAGATCGAGAAAGAGCTGGGAGACGATGGGCGAGTGCTCCTACGTCCCAGCGGTACCGAGCCGGTCGTCCGGGTCATGGTCGAAGCCCCTACTGAGGAGCAGGCTGAAGCGGCGGCGGACCGCTTGGTGGCGGCCCTGCACGCTGCCCTGGGAGACCGGGAGGGTGTGGCCAGAGCGTAGGGCGGCTACCCTGGGCAGCTGTGTGTGGCATCGTAGCGGTGCTTGCGCGGCCCGCCTCTCGCCAGCCCCCTCTGGCTCGCGATGTTGTCGCCGTGCTCTCAAGGGCTCGTGCGGAACTTCGGCAGTTCGTGGTTGCGACAGACTTGGCCGGCCAGCTCGGTGCGCTCGAAGCAGTGTGCGACGAGCTAGCGCGGCTGGACTTTTCTCTCCGTGGAGTGCCCGGGGCAACCTGCCTGTTATCTGAACCTGGCCTGATAGGCGCCCTCGAGCACGCCACGAGCGAGCTTGAGTCGCTCCTAGACGCGCTGGAGTCGGCCCTCGACGCTGGCCATGTCGAAGTCGGGCCAGCGGATCTTGAGGCGCTCAATGCTGTGCTCGTGCGCTGTCGGGACGTTACGTGGGCCCTTGGGCACGACCGGGCTGAGTCGGCAACCGGCATTTTGGGCCTAGCTCGCGGCCTCGGCCTTGGGGACGGGCCTGTTCTTGGCGCAAACGAGAGCGCTTTGCGGGCCCTTTGGGCCGTGGAGGTCGCCCTCAGGGCTCTTGACCGGCTTGAGGTTCGAGGGCGTGATTCGGCTGGGCTCCACCTGACCTTGGCAGGTCACGGTCTTGATCTCGAGTCCGCAGAGGTGCGTGAACTGCTGGGCGGACGTACAGATGACCCCCTGTTCACCTCGTACGCCGTGCGCGTCTCCGAGGGCAACCTGAGCCTCGTGTACAAGGTGGCAGCTGAGATCGGGGAGCTAGGGGACAATGTCGCCGTCCTGCGCCAGGCGCTGGCGGCCGACCCCCTCTTAGCCCTGGTGCTGCGCTCGCC
>JBMFUG010000019.1:0-27116 GCA_049966695.1 Acidimicrobiales bacterium
GTCGCGCTCGGAGCGCTGCAGAGAGGAGCGGGCGAAGCTCAAGGGCGGGGCCCGCCGACGAGGCATGCAGCCCGGCGCACCGGGCAAGAACCTCCCTATGCGAGACGATCCCGACAACATCGTGGCGCACGAGCCACATCACTGCTCGAACTGTGGCAGGGACCTCTCTGGCGCAGCACAAGCGGGTGACCCCGAGCGCCGCCAAGTCCTCGACACGCCCGACCCGAGGCTCATCTGCACAGAGCACCAGGGCATCCGGAGGCGCTGCAGCTGCGGGACGGTGACCACCGGGGACTTCCCATCCGAAGCGAAGGCCCCGGGTTTACGTCTGTGGCCGCTGCCAAGCTAGCTCGCAACCGGGTCGCTACGAGCTGGGCCTCGGCGGTGCCTGCCATAGGCTTTGGGAGTGACACGACGATGGTGAACGGCCCGGTCGCACCCGGCCCAAAGGAGCGGCTTATAGCGTCGTAGGCCTGCCGGTCTGTATAGCTCGGCGGGTCGGCCCCGGGGCTGACCTGGCCCAACCGGATCGACAGGAGCGGGACAGCCAGCACGCACAGCAACGTCAAGCCAGCAACCAGGTAGCGCCAAGGGTGCTTGCCAACGCTACGGACGTAGCGGCCCCAGCCGCCCTCGCTGACTGAGGCCTCTGTCCGCGGCAGGCGCAGGTGGACGCGGTCGATCGAGCCGCCGACTTTGGCCAGCAGTGCGGGGGCCAGCGTCAGCGCTGCCGCGGCAGCTACGGCTACAGCAAGGGCGCCAGCGGCTCCGATGTTCCCGATAAAGCCGATGCCTGAGGCGTACAGGCCGAGCATCGCGATGACGACTGTTGTCGCGGCTATCAAAACCGCTCGGCCGCTCGTCGCGAGAGCAAGCGCAGCCGCGTCTTGTGGTCCGGTACCGGTCGTCAGGTACTGGCGGTGCCGGGTGGTCAGGAAGAGGGCATAGTCAATGCCAACTCCCAGTCCCATCATGGTGGCCAGTGTGGGCGACACTGTTGGGAACGTGAAAGCGGCGGCCACCATGCCCAAAGCGCCGAGCCCGGTGAACGTCGCGAGCGCCGCGGAGACAAGCGGTAGGCCTGCCGCGTAGAGGCTGCCAAACGCGACGACCAGCACCAACAAAGCCACCGTGATGCCGATCAGCTCTGAGCGGGCATCGCGGGCTTTGGGCTGGGCTGCTTGGCCTAAAGTGCCCCCGTAGTAGACGTCCACGCCGCTCGAACGAGCTGGCTGGACAGCCGGCCTATTTCGGCCAGGTAGCTCTGGCCGAGCTGCTGAGGGTTGGTGCTGAAGTGGACAACGGCCTAGGCGGTCTCGTCGTTCCGAGAAACAGTGATGGGGGAGAACGGGTTGCTCACCGACAGGATGTGGCTGGTAGCTGGTAGCGCTGATACGGACCGCTGTACGACCGTCTGATGAGCAGCCAGACGGCCGGAAGCCACGGTGAAGACGACCTGGCCGAGCTGGCCTCCGGCTGTTGGTTCGTGGGCTTTGAGGAGGTTGGCACCCTGCTGGGCGGGCGTGCCGGGAAGGGCAAAGTTGTCTGCGTACGTCCCGCCCATGGCTCCGTGAGCGAAATTGGCGGCCAGCAAGGCGACCACCCAGGCAGCGATGACCCTCCACGGGTGCCGGGCACGCGATCGTCCCAGGCGCCCAAGGCCGCCCAGGCCTCCAGGTGGGGTTGTTCTCGGGCCTCCGGGTCGGCTCGTGGTAGGCGCCGCCGGCTCAGCGTTGCCAGTTGGGATAGCGGTCACTATTTAGATAGTATACCTTATGTGAACTACTACCAGCAAGGCTCGCGACGGTTGACCCGGGCCGAGGCGAAGGCGAGGACGCGCGAGCGATTGCTCGAGGCGGCGGCGCGTGTGTTTGCGGAGAAGGGGTTTTCGGGTGCGTCCGTCGAAGAGGTCGCGGCAGCTGCCGGGTACTCGACCGGGGCGCTGTACTCGAACTTCGCCAGCAAGGACGAGCTGTTCGTTGAGCTTATGACAGCTCGGCAGACCAGGCGGGTGGTGGCGGCCGCTGAGACCTGGCGAAAGGCTGCCACTGGCGGCGAAGGACCTCTGGCCGTCTTGGAGCAGTTGTTCGTGGAGCTGGCTGACCATGATGCGGGGTTTGCTCTTTTGCAGGCCGAGTTCTGGCTGTACGCAATGCGGAAGCCTTTTACCCGCAGGGCGTTGGCCGAAAGGCTGACTGTGCAAGCCGGGGACGTCCGCCAGCTGTTGGAAGCTGTTATGAGACGTTCGGGGGTGCCAGCTTCTGTCCCCCCGGCGTTGGTCACGACTGTCGTAATTGCTCTTTTCCAAGGTCTTGTGCGCAGACGTCAACTTGACCCGGCCAGCGTGCCCAAGGATCTTTTTGCTCAGGCACTGCAGTGGTTGTTGCGAGGGTTACGCGACGCGAGCTGAGCTTGGCCCACCTTGTGACGTGCCGGGCCTGGTCCACCTTGTGACGTGCCGGGCCTGCTAAGCTCCCGAACTAATGTTCGTGATGGGCATAGACCCCGGGCTTTCCCGTTGCGGTTACGGAGCGGTCCGCCAAGACGGCGGAGCCGAACCGGTGGCCCTCGCTGCAGGCGTCCTCACCACGGCACCAGGCCTGCCCTTGCCTGAGCGGCTGGCGTCGCTGTTCGTCCAGCTGCGTGAGCTGTTGGACGAGTGGCGCCCAGAAGCGATGGCCGTGGAGCGGGTGTTGTTCCAGGTGAACGCGCGGACAGCCATGTCGGTCGGCCAGGCGAGCGGCCTGGCGCTGGTGGCCGCGGCTGAGGTCGGTGTGCCCGTGGCCCAGTACAGCCCCAACGAGGTGAAGCAGGCTGTCACTGGCTGGGGCGGGGCTGGCAAAGAGCAAGTGCAGCGCATGGTGCAGGCACTGCTGCACCTGCCTGAAAAGCCCTCACCGGCGGACCAGGCTGATGCCCTGGCACTGGCGCTATGTCACCTGGCCAACGCCCCCTTGGCAGCCGCGGTGGCGGCTGCAACCGGCGGCAGAGGTGCGCTGGCTGCTGCAACCGGCGGCAGAGGTGCGGTACTGGCCCGGCGGGCCGGGAGCGGCGCGAGGAGAGTGCGATGATCGGTTCTCTAAGGGGTCTCATCCTCGACCGCGTGCTGCGGAACGACAACCAGGCTGAACTGTTGGTGGAGGCGGGCGGTGTGGGTTACCGGGTTGTGGTGCCGGCTGGGAGCGCCGGGCGGGCCGGGGAGCTTGGCGGGCCGACGTTCCTGCACGTGCACACCCATGTGCGTGAGGACGCGATAGTCCTCTACGGGTTCCCCTCGCGTGAGGAAAGAGATTGCTTCGAGGTCCTGCTCGGCGCCCACGGGGTTGGACCCGCAGTCGCAGTAGGGCTCCTATCGGTGCTCTCGCCAGCGGCTCTTCGCAGGGCCGTTCTCGACGACAACGCGGATGCCCTGACCATGGCACCCGGTATAGGCAAAAAGACGGCAGCTCGCTTGATCGTGGAGCTGGGGCCGCGTTTCGAAGTTATCGAGCTAGCCAGCCAGCCCAGCGCAGTAGCGGGTACCGGCTTGCCCGCGGCAGGTGCTGCAGGCGCGGGAGGCGCCGCGGCCGACGAAGGCGACGCGCAGGCGAGCGAGGGTGGGGCTGGGCCGCACGAGGGGAGCGCAGCCGATCGCACAACGCACCGAGACGAGGTCAGAGCTGCCTTGGTCGGCCTGGGTTACGCCCAAGAGGAGGTACGCCAGACGCTGGCCCGCCTCCCCTCTGAAGGCGGCACGGCTGACTTGCTGCGCCACGCTCTACGGGACTTGGCGGGTAACCGGTGACCCGGCGGCAAGCGGTCCAGCAACAGGGCGCGGCGGGGGCAACAGACGCGCTGCGGGGGGCGGTCAAGGCACTGCCAGGCGCCGAGCCGGCGGGCGGAGAACCAAGGTTGCTGGCCCCGGAGGCTGAGCCGGTGGAGCTGGCGGAGGAGGTCACGCTCCGCCCGCGCCGGTTGGCCGAGTTCGTAGGCCAACCTCAGCTGAAAGAACACCTCTCGATCATGCTCGAAGCAGCTCGCCGACGCGGCGAGCCAGTTGACCACATGCTCTTCGCTGGCCCACCGGGTCTCGGCAAAACTTCTCTGGCTGGGATAGTCGCCAACGAAATGGGTGCAGGGATCCGCGTGACATCGGGCCCAGCGCTGGTGCGAGCTGGCGACTTGGCCGCCTTGCTCACCAACCTTAGCGAGGGCGACGTGCTTTTCGTGGACGAGGTGCACCGCTTGGCGCGGCCGGTCGAGGAGATCCTCTACCCGGCGATGGAGGACTTCCAGCTCGACATTGTGCTGGGCAAGGGCCCGGCGGCTCGGAGCATCCGCCTCGACCTCCCTCGCTTTACCCTCGTCGGGGCTACGACCCGTACTGGTCTCATAACTGGCCCGCTCCGGGACCGCTTTGGTTTCGTGGCCCGCCTGGACTACTACGATGTCGCGGACCTCGAGGCTATTGTGCACCGTTCAGCGGGGGTGCTGGGCGTTACGGTCGACCAAGCTGGTGGCGCCGAGATCGCTAGGCGTTCTCGAGGCACGCCTCGTATCGCCAACCGGTTGCTTAAAAGGGTGCGCGACTACGCCGAAGTGCGGGGCGACGGCAGGGTCGACTTCGAGGTCGCGCACGCTGGCCTCGAGCTTTTCCAGGTCGACGAGCTAGGGCTTGACAAGGTGGACAGGGCGATCCTCGACGCTTTGTGCTCACGGTTCAACGGGGGACCAGTCGGCCTCGGCACGCTGGCCATTTCGGTGGGTGAGCAGCCGGAGACGGTCGAGGACGTCTATGAGCCGTACTTGTTGCAGCTGGGCATGCTCATGCGCACACCTCGTGGACGCGTGGCAACGGCGGCGGCGTGGGAGCACCTCGGGCTGGTGCCGCCCGCGTCGCCAACTTCGCCCTCTGTGCCCCCGTCATTTTGGGGCTGAACGCCAGGTCCGAAGTCACTGCTGGCTTGATGCGAAAACCCCCTGCTGAGCAGGGGGCTTGGCAAAGCGCGGCCGCCTCGAGCAGTCCTGTCCTGCGCGGTCGTTCGGCTACGTCGGCAAACGGATCACCCGCTGGCTGGGCAACTTGCCCACCAGCTGGGCGACGTGGCTTGGTCTGGCAAGGATGTCAAAGTCTCGTGTTCGGATCGCCGGGTCTCGGCGCTGATATCCTCTCGACTTTGCTCCAGTCGATTGCTTATGAGAGACCGAGGCCGGCCGTTCGCGCCGCCAGGGCCAGCTCAACACGGTTGCTCAAGCACAGCTTCTTGCGGAGGTGCTCGACATGGCCCCGTGCGGTGCCTTCAGCCATGTTGAGCGACTCGGCGATCTCCTCTAGGGAGGCGCCCGCGCCGATCAGGCGTAGGACGTCCATTTCCCGTTCGCTGAGCCCACTTAGGTCGATGCGGCCGGGAAGCAGGAGCTCCACTAGTCGGGCAGAGAACTGAGCAGGCAGGGCGATGCCACCCCTGCAGACGGTCAAGACGGCCTCTACAGTCTCAGGCCAGGAAGCCGATTTGGCCAGAAACCCGCGGGCACCGGCACCGAGTGCCTCCAAGAGGTACTCGTCGCAGGCGAACGCCGTCATCACGAGCACCTGGGGGCCGTCGCGGCGCCCTCGCAGGAGTGCCCTGGTGAGGCTCACGCCGTCTGTCCCGGGCATGCGCACATCGACTACTACTACAACATCAGGGGCTACTTTCCGGTACATCTCTAAAGCTGCTGCCGCAGACTTAGCCGTGCCCGCCAGCACTAGACGCTCGGAAGCATTGGCCAGCAACGTGATCGTAGCGAGAAGCTCTGCGTCGTCGACGAACAGTACCCGTGGCGCCGCCTCGCTCATGTGTTGACTTCTCGGGCTTGGCTAGAGAGGAGCGGAAGGCTTGCTTCGACCTGGAAGCCGTTTCCTTTCGGTAAGGCGCTGAATGTCCCACCGGCTCGTTGGGCCCGCTCCTTCATGCGGGCCAGGCCGGTACCGGCCCCGTCCACGGCTCGACTGGGGCCTGGACCGCGGACCGAGAGGGAAACCGATCCGGCTGATACCTCCAGGGTGAGCTCGGCTGAGGTAGCGGCCGAATGTCGGGCTATGTTGGCAAGGGCCTCGTTGGCTGTGGCCGCAACCAGGTGTTCGGTGGCGAGGTCCAGCACAGAGAGGTCGCCACTGGTCGTGACCGAGATGTTGAGCCCCGCTCCTGACAGGACCGCCAGCCACCATCCAAGCCCCTGCACCAGTTGTGGTGCGCCGCTAGCTGCTCCGCCGTCACCCACGATGCCGGTCGCGCCGTTCCCTTCGCGTGACCAACTGGAGACAAGTTCGCCGATCTCGCCGAGCGTGTGCCGCAAGTGCACGCAGGCCGCGTCGATCAGCCGGTCGGAGTGTGGTGGCCCCATTGCCTGAGCCACTTCAAGCTGCCGGGTGACGAGAGCCAGAACGTTGCCTACCCGGTCGTGCAATACTCCGGCTACGGCCAGCCGCTCCTCTGCGGCATCCTTCGCCCGCGCTTCGACGGCCAGTTGGCGACGAGCTTCACGTGTGCCTTGCTGAGCGCTTACGCCCAAGCCCGCAAGCCAGGCAAAGCCCACCAAGAGAACGTCGGCCACCACCTCAGCCCACGGCTCGCCGCCGACCCGAGTGAGCCCTACGCCGAGCATGCCCCCTAGAAAGACCGCGAACACCCCGTAACGAGCCAGAGCCAAGCTCGCCCCCCAAGCCGCCACCGCGGTGGCGATCAGGGCTGCGTAGTCCCCCGGGGTGCTCGGGTAGCCGAGGAAGCCGTAGGCCAGCATCGTCCCCTCGGCCACGACGAAGCACGTCAGCGGTCGCCACCACAACAACAAGGCGCCAACTTGGGCCAGGACTAGGGCGTCCGCCAAGCCGTGCGGGTGCGCGAAAGGCGAGCCCGGCTCCCACCACTCTTGGGGCCAGCCCGCCACTGCGAGCGTCGCCGCCAGGAGCACAGCCACCGGCCAGGACCAAACACGCCCAGCCCGAGCCCACGACCAAGGACCCGTTCCGCGAGCAGCTCGGGGCATATCCTTGTCGTCGCCCTCGCGACCCGTGGTGTTCCCCGACCGCAGACTTTGCATTTGGTTGTGCCATCCAACTGGCTATGGGACAAAAAACGCGATCGCGCGTATTGACGTGCGGACTGATGTGGCTCAGAGTGTTCTTGGCAGCCTCCACCGTAGCAGCGAGTAAAGGGGGTGAACATCCCGATGCCCTGGCCTTGGCCCGCCATGCCCGTTCTGTTGGAGCCCTTAACAGGTTTTACTCAGGTTGCAGCCACTAGAGCGCCCCCGGCCGCTCATATCGCACGGAACTTCTCCGTGCTCCCGTCGTCTTGATCAAACGACGCGGGAGCAGTCCCCCAATCAGAAAGGAAAAACATTATCATGACTGCCAAAGTGTCACGGTTCCTAGGACCCAAGCTGTACCTCTCTGCGCTCGCGGCGCTTGCCTGCCTCGGACTGTCTACGACCGCGGCTAGTGCAGTCACCGTTTCTACAGGCCCATTCCTCACGGTTACCGACAGAGCGATAACTCCGAGCAGCCATGTGCCTGCTGTTGTCACTGCCGCCACCGACCTATTTGGGCCGAATGGGTCTTACAGTAGCAATGGTCCTTACACCGGCGAGATCACATCGCTCTATGAGTCACTCCCGTCGGCGGCGAAGCAGGCCTTGGTGCAGGATGTGCTCAGCGTGGCAAAGACGACAACAACAGTCGTCCCTGGTGCCGCCCCGTCAGGCCAGGCCAATCCCGCGACGACCAGCTGTGGGTACGCAGTTCTGATCGGGACCTCTTGGAATAATGCTGGCGCCGTCATAATCAAGTGGGAGCTCACCCTCGATGGCTGCTCTGACGGGACGACGCTGAGCGACATGAGCTACTACCCAACCATCCTAGAGGCCTCTTGTTGTGGAGCTTCACTAGGTACACGAACGAGTACGGGGCCTTCATCGGCAGCTCGTACGAGGCGAGCGTAAGCGCTTTGTTCTCGCTCTCCGAATACGGGATCACACTGGAGACTTCAAACGAGGCGCTCACCATCATGGAGTACGTAAATGGCACAGTAAGCGGCTTAAGCTCTGGGGTCGGCCAATGCGCCTGGTTGTAGCGCCCTTGTAACTTTTACCTGAACCCGTGCAGAAGAGGGACGGAGGTCGCAAAATGGTTTCGACGCAGGCCCCCCTAGGATCTCACGCCCCGCCTCTAGGACCTCACACCACTGGTGAGGCTAAGTGCCAAGGTGGCAGTCGTGCGCTGCCCTACCATGTACTACATGGTAGGGCAGGATCGTCCGTCTCCGCTCGCCCAGATGCGCCGTGGGGCGATCGAGTACTGTGTGCTGGCCCTCGTCCAGGACAAGGAACGCTACGGGTTCGACTTGGTGCACGAACTGGCAGCTGCGGACGGGCTAGTAACCAGCGAGGGGACCATCTACCCGCTCGTTAGCCGCCTGCGACGCGAGGGCCTTGTGGAGAGCGTCTGGCGGGAGTCGAACCAGGGGCCTCCTCGGCGCTACTACGGCATTACCCCAGAGGGGCGGCGAGCACTTGAGATGTTCGTCTCGCACTGGGAGCGGTTCCGGGACTCGGTCGACCGGTTACTGGCCCGTGGAGGTAGCCATGAGTGACAACGACGTGGACGCTTTGGTGGCCACCTACCTGCGTCAATTGGAGCAGGCGCTTGGCGGCCTACCGGCACAGAGGCGTGAACAGCTGCTTGAGGAGATCCGACAGCATATAACAGAGGGGCGCAGCAGGCTCGCGGAAGAGCCGCCGGCTGCGGTGCGACAGCTTCTCGAGCGCGTCGGGAGCCCCGAAGATCTGGCGGCTGCTGCACTTGAGCAAGAAGTAGACGGCGCAGTCCGTCCGCGACGAGCCCCGTCTCGTTGGGGCAGGCTGCTCGACGACGTAACGATCGCCCTCCTGCTGTTCGGCGGCGCCCTGTTGGCCGTCGGCTGGCTTGTCGGGACCCTGCTGCTCTGGACGTCGAGCACGTGGACCAAGCGCGACAAGGTGCTTGGGACCGCGGTGGTCCCTGGCGGCTTCCTGTTGCCCGCTCTGCTTTTCCTCTCCAAAAAGTCGACGCCGACCACGACGTGCGCGCCAAGCGCACCCGTATTGACGCTCCCCATCTCGGGCCACAGCGGTACCGCAGTCGTCCACTGCGCCGGGGCGGCACCTGCAGGTCCAGCGTGGGCTGTGGTCACGGTTGCCGTGGTGCTGGTAGTTGCCTCGGTAGCGGTTGCGAGCCATCTCCACCGAGCGGTTAAAGAGCAACGGCCGTCCCGCCCAGCCGGCGAGCCGTTCGCAAGGGCCGTAGCGTAGGCAAGGTCGTGGGCCGTCGCCCGGTGCCGTGCTCTCGACCAGAGCCAGTCCCTATGAAGGTGACTGCCAGGTAGCGCGCATGTCATAGAGGGACCACGTCTTGGCGGGTCTGCTGGTTTTTGCTTGCCCGCGGGCACCAAAAGTGCAGGGGACCAGCTGGTGGCCATCGAGCTGGAGCGGCCCCGTACGACGGGGCGGCCCCGTACGACGGGGCGGCTCCGGGGCGGTCGGCCGCTTCTCCCGGTGGGTGCTAGCATAATGTAATCATGCCGAACATTTTGGTCCGTGATGTCCCGGACGGCGTTCACGCCGCCCTGCAGCAGCGCGCCGAGAGCCGTGGGCAGTCCCTTCAGCAGTACCTGGCTGCCGAGCTGAGGCGACTGGCTGAACGGCCAAGCCTGGAGGAGGTGCTGGACCGTACCGACAGGCGCAGTGGTGGCCGTGTCGGGTTGGCTCGGGCGGTCGAAGACATCTCGGCAGAACGCGCCCGGCTGTGATCGTCGTAGATGCCTCCGTCCTGGCGAACGCCGTGGGGGACGACGGCCCGGACGGCGAGCACGCCCGCAGGGAGCTCCGCGACGCCGGTGACCTGGCTGCCCCCGACCTCGTAGACGTCGAGACCACAGCCGTGCTGCGCAAACGGTGGCAGGGCAAGACGATGACGGCCCTGCGGTTCGCTGAGGCAATCGACGACCTCGAGGACTTGACAATCGACAGGTACCCCACCCTTCGCTTCATGCGCCGGGCGTATGAACTGCGCCGCACATTGACGGCTTATGACGCCGCTTATGTGGCTTTGGCCGAAGTCCTGGGCTGCCAGCTGCTCACCGCCGACCAACGGCTTTCTAAAGCTTCCGGACCACGCTGCCCTGTACGGCTCCTGCGCTGACGCTCCTACGGCCTAAGCGAGGCCCTGGGCTCTTGCAAGTGCCCCAGGGCGTAGCTTGTCCGTATATGCAAGTACCGGACTATGAGCTCCCTGAAGAGGCGATCGCTCAGGTGCCGCTCGAGCCTCGCGACTCGGCCCGTTTGCTCGTAGCCCTGGGGGCCACCGTGGAGCACCGGACGGTAGCGGAGCTGCCGGAGCTGCTCGGCAAGGGGGACGTGCTTGTCCTCAACACCACACGGGTTATGCCGGCTCGCCTCCGCCTGCGCAAGGCGAGCGGGGGAGCGGCCGAGGTGCTTTTTTTGGAGCCCCTAGCGACAGGCGACTGGGAGGCTTTGGTGAGGCCAGGACGACGCCTACAGCCCGGTACCGTGCTCTACAAGGGCGAGGTTGCGGCAGTCGAAGTGGGTGAACGGCTGGCCGAGGGCCGCCGCCGCGTCAGGCCGTTGCTGAGGGAAGCCGAACTGGCGAGGGTTGGGGAGGTCGCCCTGCCGCCGTACATCCACCGGCCGCTGCTCGACCCCGGCCGCTATCAGACTGTTTACGCAGATCGGCCCGGAAGCGTGGCCGCCCCCACTGCTGGGCTCCATCTCACCGCACAGGTGCTCGAGCGCTGCCGCTCAAAGGGTGTGCAGGTCGTGGGGCTCGACCTAGCTGTGGGCTTGGGGACGTTCCGGCCGGTCAAGGCCGAACGCGCAGAGGACCATACGATGCACGCGGAGCGCTACCGCGTCCCTGAGGCGACGTGGCAGGCCGTGAACAACGCCCAGGGCCGAGTGGTCGCAGTCGGCACTACCACTGTGCGGGCCCTGGAGTCGGCCGCTGCCACTAACCTGCTCGAAGGCAAGACAGAGCTTTACATCCGGCCCGGCCACACCTTTTCCACCGTAGACGTGCTCATGACCAACTTCCACCAACCTCGTAGCACTCTTTTGCTCATGCTGGAGGCTTTCTGTGGCCCCCGCTGGCGGCAGCTCTACGAGCTAGCGCTGCAAGAGGGCTACCGGTTTTTGTCGTTCGGCGACGCAATGCTCGTGAGCCGTGATGTTCGTCCCTGAAGCCACGTCTGGGCAGGCCCGTACCGGGCGGGTGGAGACAGCCCGTGGAGGTTTTGCTACCCCCTGTTTCATGCCGGTCGGCTCCAGGGGGGTAGTCCGGCTCCTGTCGGCTTCGGACATGGGCCAGCTCGGGGCAGAAGTCCTGCTTGCCAACGCGTACCACCTCATGCTGCGGCCGGGAGCAGAGGTGGTGGCTGAGCTAGGCGGGCTCCACGGCTTCACCGGTTGGGACGGGCATTTCCTCACTGATTCGGGGGGTTACCAGGTCATGTCCCTGCCGTGCAGGCTCGACGACGACGGCGTGACGTTCCGGTCCTCTTACGACGGCTCCTGGCAACGCCTTACGCCGGAGGGCGCGGTTGCGGTGCAGGAGTCCCTCGGTGCCGATATCCAGATGGCCCTTGACGTTTGCCTGGCTCTGCCGGCTCCGAGAGACGCGATAGAGCTGGCAGGGAAAAGGACGCTTGCGTGGGCTGAACGTTGCCTGCATGCTCGCTCACGCCCGGGCCAGCTTTTGTTCGGGATCGTCCAGGGCGGCACGGAGCTCGACTTGCGCGCCTGCTATGCCGAGCAGCTGGCTGAGCTCGGTTTTGACGGCTACGGTATTGGCGGCCTGTCGGTCGGGGAAAGCCGAGAGGAGATGTTGGCTTCGGTGGCCGCAGCCATAAGCAACCTTCCAGAGGACCGGCCCCGGTACCTTATGGGCGTGGGGGACCCGTCGTCGCTCTTGGCGGCGGTGCAACTAGGGGTCGACATGTTCGATTGCGTGCTACCGGCCCGGCTCGGCCGTCACGGCGGGGCGCTCACCGACGCCGGCAAGCTGAGCGTGAAGGCAGCGCGCTACGCCAAAGACGAAAGGCCGCTTGACCCGGGTTGCACCTGCGCGGTGTGCGCACAGCACAGCCGTGCGTACATACGCCACCTGTTCAACGTGGGCGAGCCGAGCGCCGGGAGGTTGGTCAGCTTTCACAACCTGGCGTGGCTGCTTGGCCTGCTTCGGCTGGCTCGCCAGGCGGTGGCCGACGGCACCTTGGGGGAGCTGCGGCGCAAGGTTGACGCCACGTGGTCTGGCTTCGGCCAAGGCTTGTCAACGGGGAGGCAGCACCGGCCGAGGGCTGCTGACAGGCGGCGCGCCACCGCCTGAGCTTTTAATTGGACCTCCAAGCTGCTCTTTCGGGCCTCCGCGAGCATGATCTCGAGGGTCTCGCGTGCCACTTCCCAAAGCTCATCGGTCAGCAGCCCTGACGGCAACTGCGGCTCCCGGGTTAGTGGCTACAGCGACGACCTGAGCAGGCTTGACGAGCTCGTGGACTGGGAGCTGATGCAAGCCAAGTTGTGGGCGAGCACGTCCGACGACCCTGACAGGATGCGACGGGGGATGGCAGAGTTCCTGGTCCGTGACCGCGTACCCTGGGAACTGTTCGCCGCGATCGTGACTATTGCCTAATTTTGTCTAATTTCAAGGCGTGCCGGGCCGCCTGCAAGAGGGGTGAGGTCAGGGTCGGCGAGATGTTCGTGTTCGATGCCGGCCAGGTCACGAAGCCTCGTTACATCATCAACTTCCCGACAAAGACGCATTGGAAGGCTCGCTCGCGCCTTGCGGACGTGGGATCGGGCCTCAGCGATCTGCGTCGGGTCTTGGAAGAGCTGGACATCACTTCGGTCGCTGTCCCTCCTTTGGGGTGCGGCAACGGTGGCCTGGGCTGGCGTGACGTCCGCCCGCTCATAGCTGCTGCGCTAGACGACCTGGAGGGGCCCACGCCTTGGTGTTCGAGCCTAAGGGTGCTCCCCGAGCCAGCCAAATGAAGCTAGGGACGGCCAAACCGAGGATGACGAGAGGCCGTGCCGTGCTCATAGGGCTCTTGGACCGTTACCTCGGCCTAGCCGACCTCGGTGCGTTACCAGTCGAGATCCACAAGCTCATGTACTTCGCGCAGCGAGCGGGCGAGCCGCTCCGGTTGCGCTTCGTGCCCGGCCGCTATGGCCCTTACGCAGAGGCTCTCAGCCATGTCCTGGAAGCTATGGAGGGCCACTACGTCCGTGGTCAGGGTGACCGCAGCATGAAGGTCTCCGAAGCCGAGCCCATCACCCTCGTGGACGGTGCCGCTGACGAGGCGAGGGCCTGGTTAGGAGCGCGCCCCGAATCGGCCGACAGGATCGACCGTGTCCTGGAGCTGGCGGACGGCTTCCAGTCCGCCTATGAGATGGAGCTCCTAGCCACCGTTGACTGGGTTGCCAATGGCCCCGACCAAGCTGCCAAGAGCGACTCCCGCGTGGCCTTCTACCACGTGCAGCACTGGAACGAGCGCAAGAAGAGGCTTTTTACCGAGAGGCACGTTGCTCTTGCTTGGCGAAGGCTCAGCGAGCTGGGTTGGTCAGAAACGCCGGTGGTCGCAGACTGGCCAGCCCAGCGCGGCTGACAGGCCAAGTTGGGCAGCCCAACAGAGCCCATAGCGCTACGCCCTGGGAGGCCGGGCTGTCCCGGTCGACGGTTGTACCATCCCCAGCCGCGTGCCATCCCGAGGCGCGCACCATAAGCGCTGTACAAGAGGAACCTATGCACGAGATGGCGGTTTGCTAGCTATGGCGCACTCGTAGGCCCGTTCCCGTCAGTGCGACGGAAGCTAGCAGCGCTGGCAGAAAAAGACGTCCCTCCTCAATGTCGGGACAGTTTGCCAAGCCCGGGCAAAGCTCGGCGTCGCGAGCGAAGACATTGCTCACTTTGAGCTCACTTTGGGCGTAGGTGCCTTGTCCTTCGTCCTGGCCTCGAAAACCGGCGTTGTCCTTCGACGACTTTATCGCTGGCCTTATCTGTTCGTCAGGCCGATCGACAGTTTGCCACAAAGAACTTGCTGTCCAGCAGGGCACTTTTCCTCATTGCTATTACACGATGTTCCTAAAATTACCGACTGTAATAGATGGGCGCGGAGGGCTGGCTGCTGGACTGCTAGAAGAGGTCTGGGTGGTGCCTCGAGAAGTCGTCTCGGCTAACACCCACGTAAGGGTCGCTGCCGTGAAGATGTGCCGAAGCGGCTTTGTACCTGCCTTCGGCTAGGCCTTGCCGCACCCAGTCCAAAGGCGGGAAGAGCAAGGCCATCGCCTTGGGGATCGCTACTAGTCGCCCTCTGGTGCATGTCTCGAGGACCGCGCGCAAAAGTGCCGCGGCCCCACCGTCGGCTGCTCCGGTGAAGCGCTGTTGGGCTCCATGCTTGGTCATGCCCATGGCGCGGCCGATCGCGGCCCATGAAGAGCCGGCCTGACGTGCACGCTCGACGGCGTCGATAAGGGCCTGCTCCGTTGCCCCGTTCGCTACGTTTGCGGCCCCCACTTCGTCAATGGGGTTGCCGGAGCCCTCCGGGCCAAAGCCCTTCTGGACGAAGTTGCGAGGCAGCAAGGCCGCCTCCTGGTAAAGTCGCCAGTAATCGACGTAGCTTCCCGGGACGGTCATGGCGTCAAGCCTAGTTGACGTATCTAGTTGACGTATATATGTTCGTCAACTATTGTCGGCTTATCCGTCTGTGGCGTGGGCACTACGCCTATTAGGGGTTGGGGAGGATATGCGCGGAAATTAGCGCGGTGGCTTCAACGCCCAGGCTGAGAAGAACAAGGGTACCTAGAGAGGAAAAAGACATGGAGTACAGGCAATTGGGCCGCAGCGGGCTGCGCGTGTCGGCGCTCTCGCTCGGGACGATGACCTTCGGGGGCCTTGGAGGGTTCTCGAAGGTAGGGACCACCGACGTCGCTGAGGCACGGCGCGTGCTGGACCGCTGCATTGAAGCGGGGGTCAACCTTGTCGACACTGCAGACATTTACTCTGACGGGGCCTCCGAAGAGATAGTCGGAGAGATCGTAAGGGGCCGTCGCCGCGACCTCCTCATTGCCACAAAATGCCGCTTCCCGACCGAGCCCGGTGCCAACGGGGCTGGCAGCTCCCGTCACCACATAACGCGTTCGGTCGAAGCAAGCCTGTCGCGCCTTGGCACGGATTACATAGACCTCTACCAGTTGCATGGTTGGGACGGCCAGACGCCCCTCGAGGAGACGATGGCGAGCCTTGACTCGCTGGTGAAGGCTGGCAAAGTTCGTTACATCGGCTGCTCCAACTATTCAGCCTGGCACATGATGAAAGCGCTAGGCGTGTCCGAGCGCCTCGGTTTGGAGCGTTTTTCTAGCCAGCAGATCTACTGGTCATTGCTCGGCAGGGACGCAGAGGTCGAGCTCGTGCCAGCCGCGCTCGACCAGGGCCTTGGCACCCTCGTGTGGAGCCCACTGGCCGGTGGGCTGCTCACGGGCAAGTACCGACGAGGTTCCAAACCTTCTGAAGGCCGGCACCTGACTGACTGGGACGAACCGCCCATCTACGATGAAGCCAAGGCTTATGACGTGATCGACGCAGTCGTGGAGGTGGCAAAGACCCACGGCGTGGCGCCGGCGCAAGTTGCGCTGGCCTGGCTGCTCGCTCGTCCTGGCGTGACGAGCGTGATCGTGGGCGCTCGAAACGAGGAGCAGATCTCCGGCACGCTCCCGGCGGCAGACCTCAAGCTTTCGGCCGACGAGATGAACCAGCTCAGCAAGCTCAGCGCCTCCCCGTTGCCCTACCCCCTCTGGCACCAAGCCAAGACGGTGAGCGACCGTCTCGGCCCTGCCGACCGGGTGCTGCTCGGTTAGCTCTGGCTGCGCCAGGGAGCTAAGCGAGCAGGGCTAAACGAACAGGGGCTGCAGGGAGCGCCGGCTCACGAGCTCGTCCATTTGTTCGTCGCTCGGACGCAAGGAGAACCGCCTGGCAGCGTCTAGCACACGCGGGAGGATGTCGAGGTCCCCCGTGGAGATCACGAAGATGCCGGGCCGGCCGAGCGCCCACCAAATGGCGCGGTCGATGTCGGGCTGCTCCGAGAGCGGCTCGTACCAGGTCGTGTAGGTGTGAGGCCGGCCCCACCAGGGTGCGGCACCGAGGGACTTTATGGTCTGGACGGCGACGTCACGCTCAGCACAGGTCGCCAACAGTGCTTCGAAGTTCTCGTCGTAGTAGCGGTTTTTCGTCATCAGGTAGTTGTAGGGGAGGAGCACCGAGTCGAAGTCGAAGCGCTCCAGCGAGCGCCGGTGGGTGGCCGCGACCTGGGCACCGTGGCCGGTGATGCCGATGTAGCGCGTGAGGCCCTCTTGCCTGGCTGCGATAGCTGCCTCCAGGACGCCACCGGGGGAGAGCGCCACGTCCCATTCGATCGGGTCAACGAGGTTGTGCATCTGCCAGAGGTCTATGTGGTCCACGCCAAGGCGGCTCAGGCTACGCTCGAGGTCTTGGCGGGCACCGTCGGCTCGGCGCTCATCGGTCTTTGTGGCCAGGAAAAAGTGCCCCGGGGCGCGCTTTAGCCAAGGCGCCACCCGTAACTCAGCGTCGCCGTAACTGGCCGCGACGTCGATGTGGTTGATGCCGGCGGCGACCAGCTGGTCAAAGGCCTTGTCGGCTTCGGCTTGGCTGACCGAAGACAATGCGACCGCGCCGAAAATAAGCCTCGTGCTTTCATGGCCGGTACGGCCGAAGGGGAGCGTGGGGATGTTCATAGCCCCTTCTTAGCGTGGCTACGCGCGTAGTGCAGTGAGGACCTTTGCTGCCTCGACAAGTTAGTTCAACCTAACGTCTTGACGTGGCCCGACAGCGCCCTGGTCGTCAGGACTTTGCACGCTGGACGGTGGAAGGGGGATCAGCCCTTGCAGACGAGGGCACGGACCTTGTCCAAGGCCTCAACCGCTGCTGAGCTGTAAAGCCCACGAGCGATATTGGGACGAAAAGTGGCGCTAAGGAAGGGCTGGGCTGGTCGCTCCATGAGCCTTCGTCCTGGTCGTCCAGCATTTTCGGGTCCCGGAGCTCCCGGACGCCACCTGGCATCTCTGGGCGGGGGAACGGTCCGCCCCAGGGCATGGCGGCCTTCTTGGAGGTCGCGGGTGCCTTTGATGTCGCGCCGGTAGGTCCCGTTGTCTCTCGTCGTCGACGAAGGCCGGCACGTGCAGAGATTTGAAGATCCGCCCATAGGAAGCGATCGCCCCCCAAGTGGTGTGGGGTGCCCGTCGCGCTGGAGCACCCGCACCACGTCATAGGTACGCACGGCGCCGGCGTGGACGGAACCTAAAACCCACAGGATGTCGGGCCAGTTCTTTCGGATCCTGTCCAAGTCGGCTCTTCCTTGGGCAGCGACGTCGAGGGGGCCGTAGTCGGCTCGGTCGTTGACCTGCCACAGGCGCTGGCGGAGATGTCAGCGAGCGCCGGCCGGTGCTGGGACCGAGACCACCTTGGCGGCGAGCCCGGCTGCCTGGTCGTTCAGGATGTTGAGCCAGCTGGCCTCCTTCTTCATCCCGAAGTACTTACGGCCCGGCCGGGCGCAGACCGAGGGCACGGGCGCCACGAAGCGCACCACGTCGACGACGGCCACGAGGCCGCTCCCGAGAACTTGAGCGAAAGGGGTCCCGCGCCTGGCGGGCGACAACGGGGGCGTTGGCAGACGCCAGGTCCTCGGCACCGAAGTAGCCCTGGGCGCCATGCGACACCCCTTCGCGTGCCAGAGCGGGCACACCCCTGCGGGTGCCAGAGCGGGCACACCCGTGCGGGCGATCGGCTGGTAGCCGACGTTCATGGCCTGGGCGCTGAGGCAGGCGGCGATGTTGACGTCGAGGTCGCCCATCCGAGCTGTTCCGCCCGAAGAGCCCGTAAAGGCCTCGATAAAGCCGGGCTCCCAGGCCATCACCTCTAGCACGACTTCGGGAAGGCCAGCTCGACCAGGCGTCGGTGGGGCACCGCGCCGAGGTCGAGCGCCTTGAGCATGCCGTGTTCGACGACGAGCAGCGAGCGCGCTTAGTGGGAGCACTTGCGAGCGAGTAGGCTAACGCGCCGGGTCCAGCTCGTTGGGCCGCGTACTGCCTCGCTCGATAGGTCCTGAATGAACTACCTCACACTTAGCTTGGTTGCCTCCTCGAAAACCACGACGACGGCAACCTCTTCCTCCTCAGGCGGGTCGTCTTACTTCCTCCTCGTCCTGATCGTCTTGTTGGTGCTCGCGTACTTCCTGTGGATGCGGCCCAACCAACGGCGGCGCATGATGGCAGCCCGCCAAGCGCGCGCGTTCGAAGTAGGTGATGAGGTGGTAGCTGCCGGGATGGTCGGCCGCTGCGTTGGCATGAGCGACGGGGAGGTCGATGTCGAGGTAGCCGACGGCGTGGTGCTCAAGTTCGTAAACCAAGCGGTCCAGTCGCGCCAGGCTTATGCCGCTTCTACGGCCGGCCGGCCTGGGGCAGGGCGTGGCATGGGCGGCGGCGGCCTGGGCGGTCGCAGCTTTGGCCCCACCGCCGGTGCGTCGTCGTCGCAAGGCGTCAGCGCCACTGACGGGTGGCCCGAGGAGGGCGCACGCTCAGAGCCCAGTCCCGGCGAGGGGGGACAGGGCTGATGCGGTCGCGGCCGCTGGTCTGGTCGCTGCTCATAATCCTCGTGGTAGCGGTCGGTGGCCTGGCTGCCATGGTGGCTTCAGGCACGGCACCTTTGCTCGGCTTGGACCTTAAAGGTGGCGTTTCGGTGGTGGAGCAACCTCAGGGCAGGGTTGACTCAGGCATATTGCAAGAGGCGGTGGACATCATCGACCGGCGGGTCAACGGCCTCGGCGTTTCCAACTCTAACGTGACCAGGCAAGGCAACGACATCGTGATAGAGCTCCCGGGGGCCAAGAACGACACCCAGGTGCTGAAGATCGTGGGCCAAACGGCCCAGCTGTTCTTCCGTCCGGTCGAATGCCTGATAGCTGCTTACCAAAAGCCAGCCAAGAGCACGAAGAGCACGACCCCTGTCGGTACCACGACGACGACCAGCCCCCATGCCAGCGAAAAGGGGACGCAAGCTAATACCAGCAAGACCGGTCCCACTAATACCAGCAAGACCGGTCCCAATGGCCCTACCACTACGAGCGGCCCAAAGGTGGGGGCCACTAAGGCCCTGGGTTTGCCTGCGGCGAGCTCGGAGGCCACTTTGGCGTCGTTCGTCCGGCTGGGGCCGTTGTCGCTAGGCACCAAGGTAGCCTCCAAGGCGACGACGTCTACTGCTAAGCCGTCCGCTACGACCACTACGACAGTCCCGGCTGTCGAGAAACTGTGCAGCATGAGCGTTGCCCAGCAGGCGCAATGGCCCACCACGCCTCCCTCCAAGGACTTTGCCAAGTCCTGGGTCGTCCTGCCCTACTACGTCCCGAACGCTGGGTACCGCTACGTGCTCGGGCCGGCAGAGATGAGCGGCTCGATCATCAAGTCAGCTGTCGCTACCATCGACCCCTCCACGTCTGAGTGGGTGGTCGCCATAACGTTCACGAGCTCTGGGTCGACGCAGTTCGACAACTATGCCGCGCGCCACTACCAGTGCTACGAGCAGGACCCGAGCAACCCGCCCTACTGTGCCGAACAGGCGATCGAGCTCGACGGGACGGTACAGTCGGCGCCCAACATTGAAGCCCCTGCTTTTCACGGCTCGGCTCAGATCAGCGGTTCCACCACCAACCCCTTCACGCAGCAGCAGGCGACCGACTTGGCGCTCGCGCTGCGCTACGGGTCTCTCCCGGTGCGCTTCGTGCCCCAGTCGATCGAGAGCATCTCGCCCACCATCGGCAGCGATTCATTGGTGGACGGTGCCATTGCTGGCGCAGTAGCAATAGCTCTGGTACTTATTTACCTCATGGTCTACTACCGGGCCTTGGGGCTGGTGGTGGTCCTTGGGATCTGCGTGTCGGGGGCACTGGTGTACACGATCACAGCCCTGCTCGGCCAGGCGTGGGGCCTGACGCTCACGCTTTCTGGGGTTATAGGCCTGATCGTGTCCGTAGGCGTCACGGCTGACTCGTGCGTCATTTATTTTGAGCGGCTCAAAGAAGACGTCCGCTCAGGCCGGACGGTGCGGACCTCGGTCGAAAAGGGCTTCAACCGGGCTTTCCGCACCATTTTGGCTGCTGACTTTTCGTCGTTCTTGGGGGCAATGGTGCTTTGGTTGTTGACCGTCGGCGACGTGAGAGGCTTTGCCTTCTTCCTCGGCCTGGCTACGCTGCTCAATGTCGTGACAACGTACTTCTTCACCCGTCCGCTCGTCATTTTGCTGGGGCGCCGTTCGGGGCTGACCGAGGGCGGTGTGCTCGGGGTCAACCGCGGCTTGGGCGCAGGGGCGTTCAGCACGTCATGAGCACGACGACCCCTCCTTATGCGACCAGCCGGCGCACCGAGAGCGCCGGGCGCAACCCTCTAGCGCGGCTCTACCGGGGCCAGACCCAGTTCGACTTCGTAAACAGGTGGCGGTACTGGTTCGCCCTGTCCGGGACCATCATTGTCGTCGGCATGGTGGCCTTGGGAGCTCGGGGGCTCAACCTGAGCATCGACTTCCGGGGCGGCACCGTTTGGGAGGTCCCCACGAACCTCGCCCCTCCAGGGACGGCGACTGTAGCCGCTGTACGTGCCGACCTGGGCAAGATCAGCCCGTCGCTCAGCCAGGGCACTGTCACCCAGCTGACCGACCGTCAAACGGGCCAAGTGAACATCCAGGTCCAGGAGCCTGCCACCAAGACCAACGACCCAGTCCTTATTAACGACGTCACCAGCGCGCTTGCCAAGGTCGGGCACGTCTCAGTCGACGACGTCACCCTCAACGCCATCGGGCCGTCGTGGGGGAGCGACATTACCAACAAGGCCATAGAGGCTGTGGTTGTTTTTGTCGTCTTGCTTTTCATAGCGATCTCTATCTATTTCGAGACAAAGATGGCGATCGCTGCTTTCGTCGCGCTCGTTCACGACATGCTGGTGGCGGTGGGCATTTACGCGCTATCGGGGTTCCAGGTAAGCCCCGATACCGTGATCGCATGGCTGACAGTGCTCGGCTACAGCTTGTACGACACGATCGTCGTGTTCGACAAGGTGAAGGAGAACACTCGGGGGCTCGCGTCCACCAACCGGGTCACCTATACAGACGTCGTCAACCTTTCCATGAACCAGGTGCTGGCGCGCTCCATCAACACGTCGTTCGTCGCGATAATGCCGGTGCTTTGCATACTGGTCATAGGGTCTTGGATCTTGGGGGCCTCGGCGCTGAACGACTTTGGCTTGGCGCTGTTCATCGGGCTCACTAGCGGGGCTTACTCTTCGATCTTCATCGCTTCGCCGCTGTTGGCACTTCTAAAAGAGCGCGAACCGCGCTACGCGGAGATACGCAAGCGGCTGGCTATGTACCCCAATGCCCGCCAGGTGCTGGTGCCGACTGGTCTGGCTTCGAGCCCCGCACTGGCTGGGGTGGGGGCGGGCCAGGTCGCCAGTACCGCAGGAGGGGGCAAGGCCAGTGCCGGGCCTCGCTCTAAGCTCTCCGGCGCGAGCCGCCGTTACGCCGACGACAACGGCGGGTGGTCAACCTCGGGCCCTTCTGCCAACGAAGCCGAGGCTGGCCCAATTGCCCCCGGCGCTAGCAAGCCAGAGGGCGGGCCGCAGGTAAGCACTGCGAGCAGGACGGAGGATGGCCCGCAGGTACTCGCCGCAAGCGAGGCAGAAGGTGGCCCTGCGCCTACCGCCGCGGGCAACGTGGGGGGGGCGTCGCGGGTGGTCATGGGTGGTACTGGGCCAGACGACGGGGCGGTGCTCGCTGGAGGCGCCACGGGGGAGGGTGACGTGCCCGGAGCTGTTGCGCGCGTCGGCGCAGTCAGCGCAGTGAGGACCGAGGGGCTCGGCGGCGGGGCAGCGGCCGGCGCGGGTGGGGCGCGTCCGGGAGCCGCCAAGGGCACGACGTCAAGCTCAGGGGGTGCTTCAAGCACCTCGTCTGGTGGCCGGCGCAAGGCCGCCCCTAGGCCGCGTCGCAAGGTGCCGCGCCACCGCTAACAGTAGTTCGCTAGGCGCAAGCCACGGCGTCAGCGCTGAAGCTCGCCCGTAGCCCGCGGCCGCCGCGCAAGTTGCTAGGCGCCTGTGCGAAAGTGCTCCACCGCCGGAAGGAAGTACTCTGGCCGAGTGGGCTATAAGAGCGCTCTTTCTCCGGCAACTGCAACTGGCCTGTCCTCTGAGGGGACCTTGGCCGAAAGAAGCTACGGCACCGGCAGTCCCCCAGGAGCGCTGGCGCGCGTGAAGGAGCTGGTGAGGGACGTCGATGGGTTCCCTCGCCCGGGCGTGACCTTCAAGGACATCACGCCATTGCTCGCCGACGCGGAGGTTTTTGCGGGGTGCGTAGAGGCGATCGCAGGGCATTTCGCCTCCCGGGACGTGAGCACGGTGCTCGGCGTAGAGGCACGAGGCTTTATCATTGCTGCGCCGGTTGCCTTCCGGTTGGGAGCTGCTTTTGTACCGGTCCGCAAAAAGGGCAAGTTGCCGTGGCATGTGCACTCTTATACATATGAGCTGGAGTACGGCACTGACACTTTGGAGGTGCACACCGATGCGCTACGGCCGGGCGAGCGTGCTCTCATAGTTGATGACGTGCTGGCGACTGGGGGGACAGCGTTGGCGACCTGGCACCTGGTCGAGAGGTTGGGCGCACAGGCGGTGGGCTTTGGCTGCGTGCTGGAGCTTGGTTTTTTGGGGGGCAGGTCCAAACTGAGCGGGCTGGACGTGCTTGCGCTAGCTAGCTACGACTGAGGGCGAGCGGCCCATGACGACGCTGGAGCGAGCTTCGCGAGGCAGGGCGGTGGCCAGCGTGGAGCGCGTCCTACCTTGGCGGCACCAGGACCAAGCTGTAGACGCGTTGGAGCCCTTGCTCCAGTTGTACCGTGAGCGCCACCCGAAGGGCGACGCGGGGCTGATCGCAAGGGCCTACAAGGTGGCTGAGCGGGTCCATCGTGGCCAGGTGCGCCGCTCGGGCGAGGCGTTCATCTCTCACCCCCTCGAGGTGGCGAAGGTCCTCGCTGGGCTCGGCATGGACGACGTGACACTGGCCGCCGCCCTGCTGCATGACTCGGTAGAGGACACAGCAGTCTCCCTGCAGGAGATCGAATCAGAGTTCGGCCCGGTCGTAGCGCAGATCGTGGACGGCGTTACCAAATTGGAGCGGGTCAGCTTCGAGTCGCGTGCTGCTGCCCAGGCGGCGACTATGCGCAAGATGCTGGTCGCAATGGCCAAAGACCCAAGAGTCTTACTGATCAAGCTGGCTGACCGTCTGCACAATATGCGGACGGTGGCGGCCATGCCGGAAGCAAGCCAAAAACGCACAGCGCAAGAGACCCTCGACGTCTACGCGCCCCTGGCCCACCGCTTTGGCATTGCCGATATCAAATGGCAGCTCGAAGACCTGGCCTTTGCGACCCTGCACCCGCGTCGCTATGCACAAATAGAGCAGATGGTGGCCGCCCGCGCGCCGGAGCGGGAGCTGTACCTCGCGCAGGTGATAGAGCAGGTGCAGGAGCGCCTAGCTGCCGCCAAGGTCGAGGCCCAAGTGACGGGCCGGCCCAAGCACCTCTACTCCATCTACGAAAAGATGGTGCTTAAGAACAAGGAGTTCAACGAGATCTACGACTTGGTCGGCGTGCGGATCATAGTTGGCTCCGTCAAAGACTGCTGGGCCGCCCTCGGTGCAGTCCACGGCACCTGGGCGCCTATACAAGGGCGCTTCAAGGACTACATCAACACGCCAAAGTTCAACCTGTACCAGTCGCTGCACACGACGGTCCTCGGCCCTCAGGGCAAGCCGCTCGAGTTGCAGGTGCGCACAAAGGAGATGCACCAGCGGGCAGAGCGGGGCATCGCGGCGCACTGGGGTTACAAAGAGCACGCCCAGCCCTCAGACATCGCATGGCTGCAAAGGATCGTCGACTGGTCGGCTGAGAGCACCGACCCGGCAGAGTTCCTAGAGAGCCTGAAACTTGACCTAGAGACCGACGAAGTTTTCGTCTTTACGCCCAAGGGCGACGTAGTTGCGCTGGCCGTGGGCGCTACGCCCATTGACTTTGCTTATGCGATCCACACCGAGGTCGGCCACCGCTGCATAGGTGCCCGTATAAATGGGCGCTTAGCCCCCCTCGACTCCAAGCTCACTTCGGGTGACAGCGTCGAGATATTCACTTCGAAAGTCCCCAACGCTGGCCCGAGCAGGGACTGGCTGAACATTGTCGTCACGCCGCGGGCGAGGAACAAGATCCGCCAGTGGTTCAGCCGGGAAAGGCGCGAGGACGCTATAGAAACGGGCCGGGAAGAGCTCTCCAAGGCGCTTCGCAAAGAGGGCCTCCCGCTCCAGAAGCTCCTTGGTGGGGAGGCGCTCAAAAAGGTGGCGGAGAGCCTGCACCACGCAGACTTGGACGGCCTTTACGCTGCGATCGGGGAGGGGCACATCTCCGGCCAAGCGGTGGTCCAGCACTTGGCAAAGGAACTGCGCGGCGGCGAGGGCGAGGTCCAACTGCCTTCTACGGTCCGTCAGCCTCGCCGGGCGACTAGCACCCGTGGTATCGGGGTGCACGTCGAGGGCCTTGACGATGTGATGGTGCGCTTGGCCCGCTGCTGCACGCCAGTGCCTGGGGACGAGATAATCGGCTTTGTCACGAGAGGCCGGGGTGTGAGCGTGCACCGAAGTGACTGTGCCAACGCCGCTGCTTTGGCCGTGAGCGAGGTAGGGCGTCTGATCGAGGTGGAATGGGACCGAGACAGGCCAGGCAACTTTGTGGCTGCACTGGAACTGCGCGCGCTCGACCGGGCTCGCTTAGGGGTAGACGTGTGGAAGGTGCTCTCCGACCACCACCTGAACATCTTGCGCAGCGAGAGCCATACCGGTGCAGACCGCGTGAGCAAGATGCGCTTCGAGTTCGAAGTGGCCGACCCCGCCCATTTGGAGTCCGTCTTGGGCGCGCTGAAGCGCCTGGACAGCGTCTACGACGCCTACCGCGCGCTTCCCGGCCACGGCGTGGGCAATGGTAAGCGCTCCTAGCCTTTTCCAAGCAACGCTCGAAGAGCGCTTGCGCGAGCGTGGCCCGCTGGCAGCGCGGATGCGGCCGGAGAGCCTCTCCGAGATGGTGGGCCAAGAGCACTTGCTCGGGCCTGGGCGCCCGCTCCGAGCGCTTATCGACAGCGACCGCCTGTCCTCTGTGGTCCTCTGGGGACCTCCGGGGTCGGGCAAGACCACCCTGGCTCATCTGATAGCAAAAGCGACCAGGCGGGCTTTTGTCGGGATGTCTGCTGTCTCGGCTGGAGTTAAAGATGTCCGTGAAGTGGTGGAGGAGGCACGCCGGCGCCTGGGCGAGGAGGGCAAGGGCACGATCTTGTTCCTCGACGAGGTCCACAGGTTCAACCGAGCGCAGCAGGACGCCCTGCTGCCGTCGGTCGAGTCGGGCGAGCTGACCCTGGTCGGGGCTACGACAGAGAACCCGTTTTTCTCTGTCAACCCTCCGCTTTTGTCCCGCAGTACGCTTTTCCGCCTGGAGCCGCTGTCGACAGAGGCGATCTTGGTGCTGTTGCGGCGGGCGCTCGAGCACGAGGGGGCCACGGCCTCAGAGGAGGCGTTGGCGCGCTTGGCGAGCCTCGTCGAAGGAGACGCAAGGGGGGCGCTCACGAGCCTCGAGGTTGCAATGGCGCTGGCAGCGGCCCGTCACAGCTCGGAGGTGACGGTGGCCGATGTAGAAGCGGCTCGCGGTGCTCGTGCACTGCGCTACGGGGTTGACGAGCACTACGACGTGGCCAGCGCGTTTATAAAAAGCATCCGTGGCTCTGACCCCGATGCCGGTCTTTACTGGTTGGCGAGGATGCTCGAGGGGGGCGAGGACGCTCGGTTCATTGCTCGCAGGCTCGTGATCCTGGCCAGCGAAGACGTGGGTATGGCCGACCCGGTTGGCCTCCTGGTGGCTGACGCAGCCGCTCGGGCGGTCGAGGTCGTGGGGCTGCCCGAGGCGCAGCTCAACCTGGCTCATGCGACCGTGTACCTGGCGAACGCGCCGAAGTCCAACTCTGTCACTGCGGCGCTGGAGAGGGCTCGTCGAGACGCCGTCCCAGGAGGTGCCGACCAGGGCATCGCCGGTGGTGCCTCATCGGCCGATGACCAGCGGGTGCCCGTCCATCTCCGAGATGCCCACTACCTGGGTGCGGCTCGCCTCGGCCACGGGGAGGGTTACGTCTACCCCCATGCAGAGCCAGGAGGTTGGGTGGCCCAGCAGTACCGGCCCGCTCACCTAGAGGGCCACGTGTACTGGGAGCCGACGGGGAGGGGACAGGACGTGCGGCGACGGGCGGGAGGCGGCTGAGGCGCTGCCCGTGCTGGTGCCCTGCCTGCCTTGCGCAGGCTTTCTCGAAGGCTGCGCTGCTGGTTGTTTTTGCCACCCGCTCGGCGGGCCGTAAGCTAGCGAGCGCATGCTCGTGCTGAGGCTGGCGCAAAGTTGGTTACCGAGCTCACCGCTGGCCGCCACGGACGCGGTCGCCGTCGGTGTGACCGTACTGTCGACGCTGCTGCTGCTCGGGCTCGTGGGTGCTGTGTCTTACCTGCTGAGGGTCGTGCACGAGCTGCGGCGGGAGGCGCGCGAGCTAAGCCTGGAAAGCAGGCGGCTGCTTGGCGAGCTGGACCAGACGGTGCGCCAGGCAGGCAGGGAGATCGAACGCGTGGACCGTATGGTGGGCAGTGCAGAGGCTATAACCGAGGCGGTCGGGTCCGCTTCGCACTTGGTGGGCGGAGTGGTGACGAAGCCACTTATCAAGGTGGTGGCGTTCGCTTCAGGTGTGGCCAGGGGTGTGCGGCACCTTCAGGCTGGTCCCTCGCACGTGGCCGCTAAGGCGCCGCCAGCTCGTCGCCGGGGGCGTAGGGAAGTGCCGGAGCGGCCTCTGGGCGGGCTAGAGCGAAGCGTTGGCACCAAGGCGCTCACGGCTGCAGGCCCAAAGGCTGGATCCAAGCTTGACGCGAAGACCGCTCC